>NZ_JAQAHD010000004.1:0-310518 GCF_027871605.1 Agrobacterium sp. CFBP 3001 | reverse complement strand
TTGTTATTGTAATCGATAGCCACTCGAATCTGATCTCCACTCCAATCAATTCTATCTCACTCATATAGTTTCCACGCATAATCATTCTCCAGCCATATCGGCATTTTCAGCATAAAAATCATATATTTACGCGTTTTCGTCCCGCAATCCGCAAATTGCAGGCCGCAAAACAAGATTCTGGCCGCGAATTTTCATCCGACCTCAATATTCTTATACAATTCAACACAGCATATATTTTATATGTTTCGCACATATATCTATGTAAATATATGTTTGCGGAATCCTCCTAGGTCGAAGGTGTACTCTTCTCTTCATCTAGGTCTCCAAATCTGGATTCTTCTTCCGGTTGTGTAAATATTGCTTCTTGCGTCGACGATTCATAATCTTCGCTACCCTTCGCCTCATCAGGGCTGTATCTGCACGAGCTGCAAGAACGTACATTTCAAAGAGACCCATTTGAACATACCTTTCCTATCGCGCGACGTAGTTGCGACCGTGTTGTGAACTTCATCTCTTTTCCCATCCGCCTTTCAGCTCGATGGGCACTGCAACGGGGCACTGAAAATTGCCACCTGGGGGAATAAAGACACTTATCAGTGCCCCGCATCAGCGGTTTATGCCTGGCAAAGCCAGTCCTTCAGCCAACGAACTCCAGAGAAAGAGAAAGGCCCACCACAAACCAAATCCATTCTCCTCAATCCTTGACGGAATTTCCTTGTCAGACCCCACATATGAGAGCGACGCCCTCTCTCACGACCGGAGCTGGCTCCAAGCAAAAACAGAATGTCTCCTGGTTTTTGATGGAACATAATCAATATAATACGATCACGATGGACGTGCATAAACGGGGAATTGAAAAAAGAGTTAGCCACGTGCCAAAACAAAAAACAGCGTTGAAAATGCCCGATTTTAATCGAAAAATATTCTAGAGATCATTTAAAAAGCTTTTCAAAATCCCCACCCTCGCGCAACTCATCGAGAAGCTCCTCCACAGCGCCGATATCATTTTTACCATTTATCCAATTTACAACCCGACATGCAGCAGCACTATATATATCAACGTCTCCCGCACTGGCTTTTTGCCACCACTCATCGATATCGGCTATCAAGACTCCGCCAGACAATTTATTACAAGAAAGAGTGCCGGATGGTCCGATTTCCAAATATCGGCTATCTCGAGATACTGCCACCGCAAGCCCCTCATCAAACCAAGCAGGAATAGAGGCCCAGCCATAAAATCCGATCCTAAAGCCAGTCTCGACATGAGAAAGCTCATGGGCCAAAATAACGGGATTGTTTCCATCACTAAAAACAACCACTGCCCAGTGCCCATAAGATGAGGCTTTCTCTCCCTGATTACCAAAGCGTGTGAAGCACTTCGCCGAGCTACACAAAAACACCGTCGGCATTGGAGCTCTGACCGCTCCGTATACTTTCCTCACCAAAGATAGCGCGATATCAACATTGCTTGAAATTTTACTTATTTCCCTATCATCGTCCAATTCAGCATCAACATAAATACCAGATGCAACTTCTTTAAATCCAAAACAACGCGGACATAACAACGCACCCCAAATAGGAAAAAATAAAAAAACAAATATAAATAAAGAAAAAAGCAATATTAACGAAACTAATGCTGTCTTTCTGATTCTATAATACCATCGCATTCAAATCTCCAAATTTTATTGCAGAACCTCCCCAATTCTTCTTTGTGAGCTGCCATAACAACAGTAAGCCCCAAATCTCTTACATTTTCTAGAAGCTGCGTCTCAACACGCTCGTCAAGATGGGCTGTCCCTTCATCCAAAATAAGAATCTCCGTACGTTGGTACAATGCTCGTGCAATGAGAACTCTTTGTTGTTGCCCCTGACTAAGGGTACTGCCCACTTCACCAATCAGCGTTTCATAACTCATTGAAAATGACGAAATGTCATCGTGAATACATGCGAGCTCCGCGCATTCCATAGCGACTGCGACATCCGGTTTCTGATCGAAGAACGTTATATTTTCAAGAATAGAGCCGCTAACCAATCCATCACTCCTCCGCCGTTATCGAAGGACACTCACCGTCAAACCCCGAATGCGAGAGTGACCGTCCCCTCCCACAACCGGCGCTGATCCAACGTAAAACCGGAACGTCTCCCGGTTCATCGCAGAACAGGAAGAGTATAGCACAGGCAAACAGACCGGAGATGAATGAGGAAATCAAAAATCGGCCCGCACAGAGCCGAACAGGGCTAAATTACAAAACAAACTGGCGTCAAGTAATTGAAAAACTCGGAGAAACCGTGACTGTGAAATCTTGAACCTTTAGGAGATCACTAAAACCACTATTCTGGATTGGTAGAAAACGGGACATGGTTTCCACGCTGTTAGTCTCAGGCCTTCGTCGAAGGTAAACTAGTGCCTTCAGAGCACAAGGACTGCTGATTACGAAATTCTTTCGACAGGTATCGCAAAATTGCCCGTCCCCGAACCAAGCGATAATCGAGATCCAAACAAGTGTAACCTATTAACAAACCAGCCCAACACATAAAGGCAGCATTGACATCCAATTCCTCAAAAAGATAGCCGCACGTCAGCGTAACTGCGACGTAAAGAAAAAATCTAATTTTTCTAAAACGAAAAAAGATATATGCAACTGACGTGACAACAAAAAAGCTAACTAAAACACCGGCCGTGAAGGCAGTAGAAACAAAACCGTTGTGAGGCGTTCCGAAGTGACTGAACATATTCATCTCGGCAATCCTAGAAATAAGCCCTATACCAAAAGGATTGTTTAGAGCCACTTGGATGCCATAGCCGAGAGATTCTAGCCGCTCGAAAATATTCGAGCTAGCATTCTCGTCCTCAAGAAACCTTTTTGAGATCGCGCCATCGATCGAATCGAATGAGCCAAAGGAGAACATCAGTAAGACAACCATAATCCCAAGGATGGCATACACCAATGTCAAAGTTATTTTTCGGCTCGACAACGACGACATGTACGACATCAGCCCTATTAAGACGACTGTACCCATTCCCGATCTGTTTAATGTAGCAGTAAACGAAACTAGGTATATAGCTGCAAATGACGCAAATATAAAAAAGCTGCGACGCCTCTCTGCCAAATACGCCGCAGCGGCGGCAGCCAATGCGAACACCGGACCAGCTTCATTTCCGTGCGTCCAAAGTCCACCCGCTTTCTCGAAGCGTAGAAGAGGTGCATTATAGTCACCGTTTGCTGCAGCATCAGCGACGGCCTGATAGTCAAAGACAAGGGCCAGGCCAACATTTGTAAGAGTATATGGAACATACAAATCAACAAACAAACAAAAAGTAGTTGCAGCAAATCCTGCCAAAATACCCCAACAAAACAAATCTAGGCAGCCATCTCGAAGCAAGGCAAATGTAAAAGGGAGAAAATAAATTATGTATAAAAACGTGAATACGGATGAATAGAGTTCCCCATTCCCCCTATCAGTGAAAAATAATAGAGACGTTAGGAATGCAAACATCACGGGCAAAAGATATATTAAAATAAGCGCAGAATTAAACAGTCTAATGTATACAATATACAATATAGGAAGAGTTGTTATAACTATCATGTCCGTAATCCGAAGAAACGGAATTCCGAACGCTATCGGAATGATGTTACATTGCAACAAGAAGCCAAAAATAAATGTAAATAAACGGATCACCCCACGAGACACAATTATGCGCCCAGGGTACATCGGTAGCGCCACAATGAAGCTGGGCAATTCATCGTATTGCCGCGGTCTGCTAAGTCTTCGTCGCTGCACTTTGAAAAGCCTTATGTATAAATATTATTCGCAAGACTCACCAAGCCAAATCGGAAAACATTTCCTGTTTTTCAGCTTCACTCAAGGCACGATATTCGTAGTTGTTGGCTTCGCCTCGCCGCATAACCACATGCGACAGTTTCTCACCATCAATCGAAATTACCGGAAAGAAAACGTGCCCACGCACCCATTCGTCGGGTTGGCGCTCGCGCTTGTTACGTTTAAATAATGCAGCTATCTCTAGGAACTTGCCATAGAGTAGTGACGACATAACCACTGAACTCATTTTGATCCCAATCATTTTTTTCTTAAAATATCAAAAATATCGAAAAAACTTTTAGCCTAGGAAGCGACCTTGATCAAGAACCTTCACGCCCTCAGAGCTGTCGCCGCGTTGATGGTAGTTTATGTGCACATCGTCCCCAACTTGCGACGCGCATATGAGGATCTTCCCATATTCGTCTCCGCAAATGCCGGTGTCGACATATTTTTCGTGTTGTCCGGCTTTCTTATGGTAACAAGCACCGAAAAATCGCAAACAACAATATTAGAATTCTATTTCAACCGTATGGCAAGGATAGTACCATTGTATTGGCTACTTAATTTGCTTATCTGCACCACATATTTTCTAGGACTGAAGCCAATCGGCGTGATCAGTCTTCAGCTTGACAGTGTTCTTAAGTCCTTTCTATTTCTTCCAGTCCACAGAAATGGAGTGGACTATCCTATTCTATACGTCGGATGGACATTGATTTACGAAATATTTTTCTATTTATTATTTGGATTTTTTGTACAAATGAAATATCGAATTTATGCCTCGATTTTCGTTACATTGATTGTGACAATTTTGGGTGGACTACCCTTGGTGTTAAACGTTGGAGATTCGGTATTCGCACGATTTTACACAAACCCGATCATGCTGGACTTCGCTTTAGGTGTTTGGCTTGCTCACTTATCATTGGCATACGATTTCAGACGACTCCCTGCTTACAGCTTGATTAGCAGTGCGTTAGCAGGAGGATTGCTCGTAGCTATACCCGATATTATTTCCCTTCCCTCGTTTGAGGGTTTTATCAGGCCTGCCACTTGGGGGCTTGGAGGGAGTTTAATAATTTTCACGCTGATAGGCGTGGAAAAACGAGGACTATATCTGAACTACTCGCCCGTGATTACGATTGGCTCCGCCAGTTATGCAATATATCTAATCCACCCATTTGTATTACAAATTGTCGAAAAAGTTACATCCCCCGTCGTGGAATATCCTCTAATATATGCCGTTCTGACTGTACTTAGCGGACTTGGACTAACAATACTTATTAGCGCGGTAGTATGGCGACGTTTCGAAATCCCTGCGAATAAAGCATTACGAAACTGGTACACTGCACGAACGCTCAGAATACACTCAAATGCGGTTTAGTCGCGGGCGTGATCGGGTGCGCGAACGCAAATTTTCTTAGAAACAGCACGCGCAAGCGATTGATTAGCCGCCGCACTTAGGTGCAAACCGTCTACCCATTTGTGAGGAACATCTGACATTGCTGCCGATGCCTCAACCAAAGGCAAATTCCGTTGACGCGCCATATTCCGAACGACCTCACGATACGGCTCCAAACCAGCGTCTACTGCGTTCTCAGCAATCGGTGGAGGGGTCACGAGAAGAACTTGACCGCCCCTGAGTGTGCGGCGCTTAATTAGGCGTTCTAAGTTCACTTTGAATTCTTCCGTGGTAAGCGACCTCTCCAGCTTACCGAAGTTGCCGAAGTCGTTGGTCCCATACATCAAGACCGTTAAACTGGCAGTTTTCAGTGACGCCCATCTTTTGATGCCTTCGCGACTTCTGTCACCTGGAAATCCATGATTCGTGACTTGCAAATTCACCAGAATTTTGCCTACCTCTTCGGGAAAAGGAATTTTGCTTCTTCGCGGCCATGCACCATTGATTTTTTGTGCACCCGCCATTTCGGTTTCATCATAGCCATAGGTCAAACTATCTCCTTCAAAAGCAATTTCTGAATTAGGCGTGACGACAATTTGATCAGATAGACACGTTCCGTTCGTAGGGCCGGCAAAAAGTAACAGAACGACCATCCAGCCTGAAAATATGAAATTGGAAAGAGAGTGTGGCACCATAAATTTCTCATTCGTTATATTTTCTTAACGGTATTTCGAGGACACATGTAATGATAATCAATTTGCAAGTTTTGAGAGCAGCAGCGGCTTTCCTAGTTTTTTTTCATCATTTTATGCCGAATATAGATAAATTGTTTCCAGGGGCAAAAACCTATGAATTCGGCGCTGCTGGCGTAGACATTTTTTTTGTCCTTAGCGGGTTCATTATGGTGTTGACAACCTTCAACAAAGACAGCGACCCGGCAAGGTTCTTCTTTAATCGAATTGCCCGTATCGTTCCTATATACTGGATAATGACGTCAGCTATCGTAGCCCTGTTCCTCATTGGGTTTCGCCCCATCGGCGTGCTTGATCTGCAACTCAGCTACGTTTGGAAATCACTTCTCTTTATCCCATTTATGCGCAACGGCCTGTGGGAGCCAATTTTATCTGTTGGATGGACACTAAATTTTGAAATGTTTTTCTATGCGCTATTTGCCTTGCTGCTTATTGTGCCCGATTTTAGATTGAGAATAGTGCTCCTGGTAACAATTCTGGCGTGCCTGGTTGGTGCCGGAATGATTTTCGTACTAAATCCCTACCTAGAATACTATACGAGCCCCGTAATTTTGGACTTTGCTTTTGGGGCGGGCTTCGGAGCTTTTTATGTTTCAGGACGCGCGAGTTTTTCGTCAGGAAACAGAACATGCGCTTGGCTCCTCATCGCTATGGGAGCGCTACTCATCGCTGCAACAGGCCGCGGTTTGGAGCTGAGCTCCAGTCATAACATATTGCGCCCTATGACTTGGGGCTTCGCTGGGCTATTGCTGATTTACGGCTGCGTACTTCTTGAGGAAAATGGTTTCGTCGCAAAAAATAGAATATTGATCTATCTTGGGAATGCGAGTTACTCGATATATCTCGTTCATAACTTGATGATCCAAGTTTCTGAAAAAACAGTAAATCTATTTTTGACGCCCGGCTTAGTTGCACTGGGGGTAATGACCCTCTTCGCTTTGGCACTGACCATCATATTTGGCCTAGCCTCCTATAAATTCATTGAGTATCCAATAAACCAAATTTATCGCCGAATAACGATAAAAACACAAAGTATAAAAGCGATTTTATCCCGGATATAGTAAAAATCACTGAACACCTCCGCGCATCTATAGCGCCTTGGCGAAGCGTTCCAGTTTGCCCAGCGTTTGCTGACCCAGCTCCACGGCGCCGAAACCCTTCGCTTGCTGGAACTCGGCTTCCGTGCTGAACACCATGCCCAGCACAACTTTCGTCGCGCCATTCTGATCTTCAAAGGAGGCCCAGGCGTCGGCATGTTTCGGCCCGTTTTCGCCCCACAGCAGCGTATAGGCGATCCTCTCTTCTGGCCGGACCTCGACATAACGATGATGGTTCGGGAAGACTGTGCCGTCAGGGCCGATCATGTCAAAGACCCATTCACTGGCCTGCTGCCGGTTTCATGGACAGCGAGTTAAGGGTTCCTCCTGAAACCGGAGAGCATGAATGCAAAGACGAATATTCAGCCGCGAGTATAAGCTTGAAGCAGTGAAGTTGGTCAGGGAACGTGGGGTCATTGTTGCGCAGGCTGCTCGTGATCTTGATGTCCACGAGAATGTCTTGCGCAAATGGGTTCGGTAATACGGCGACGATCCCAGCCAGTGGATTCCTACAGCGCCACCGCGCCACTGGCGCTGACCGCAATCCTGGCGGCATCCACGGTCGCACTTGCCTTGCTGCAGGCCCTGTCCGTGATGCCAGATGCCTAAAACGTATGACCTGCCCGGAATTTGGTCAGGGCAGGTCTTTTTTTGAAAAGCCGATTTTCTTGCCATCGCTCTGGTTACTTGCGGTAGGCTAGCCCACCCCAGATGCGGCCTTCGTCTCTGTGGCGGCCGCCGTGTACTGCGCCGATATAGGCAGCCGCAGCGGAAACGAGCGCGGAAGCGGCCAGCAGGAATGCTGTCAGAATACCTGCGACCCGTGCTTTTTCTGCGGCATCCGCAGCCTTCGTCTTGGCATCGTCCAATGCCTTCTGTGCCTCAGCCTTCACGGCCTCGACCTGCTTCTGCGCTTCATCGACCTTCTTCTGCGCTTCCGCCCTGACGGCCTGCACACGTTCAACCGTCTGGTTCACGCGCGTTTGCGCATCGGTCTGGCTGATGTTTGTGCGGGCAGCGACCTGATTGGCGAGCCATGTTTTGTCGGCATCAGATATCTCGCCTGTCGCCATCAGATTGCCGAGGATTCCGCTAATCTGGCGCTGATAGTCACCGGCGCTCTGTTCACCCGTCTGAGGGGTGGCGGGCGTATCGGTCCTCAGTAGCGTATCCGTGAAATAGTCGATCGGGTTCGTTCTCAGACCTTGCGGAAGCATCTGCTCAATGCTGGGTGCGGCAGCCTGACCGGCTCCTTGCGCCAGACCACCGGCTGCACTGCCAGCGCCGGAAATGATGCCGCCTGCCAGTTGGCCAGCCCCTTGAACGGCGCCGCCGACTGCGGAACCCGTGGCCTCGACGGCGGTCTGCGCCACGCTGCCGACAGCTTTGGCGCCACCGGACAGCACGCCGAGCGCGAGAAACGCCGAGACGACCGTCCCTAGTCCCCATACGACCAAGCCATTCACACCATCGCGGACCGTCAGTTCGTTCCTGTCGGCAGCGCCGGCAGGCCGACGCATGCGGCCGGCAATATAGCCACCCAGCATGTATGAGCCGACCATGGAAATGATGACGAAGAGCGCGGTTATGATGAGCCAGACTGTGCTGATCTCGCCGCCATCGTCGGCCGAGATGGAACTCAGGCCCAGGCCGCCCGCAAATGCGGTGAGGACTGCCATGGCGCCCGAGGAGATGACGGCACCGGCGAAAATCGCTGGCCAGTCCACATAGCTGCGGTTTGGATTTGTTTCGATACCCGTTGGATCAACCATCAGCGTAGCCCCAGCAATGAGAGAATGAACAGGACAACGACGACGAGTCCGACTAGATAGATGATGGAATTCATGTGGTATCTCCTCCGAAAGGATGACCAATCCTCCGCGTAGCGGGTGATTATATGCAGCGAGAAATTTGAGCCGAGTGCTCCTGCACCAAACTCATCGCACCCGAAAAAGTTTCACGACTTCTCGTTGTTTCGGAAGGATTTTGCGCAAATTCAGCCGGCGGGCGACGGTGTGGGCACGGATGAGGAGGAGCCTGATCACTGGGCGAATATGAGCCTTGCGAGGAAATCCGGGCCCGAGATCGCAAGAGGGTGATCGCCGGCCTTTAAGCGCGGCCTTGCCCCCGTGGCGGTGCGCACTGCTACGATTTGATACATAAGTGCGGATTTCAGGAAACATGCCGGATACCTGCAGGGCAGATCATGACCTGATCTATTTCGGATCAGGCAGGATTTCCCATGAAAAGCCAGATTTTCTTCGCCGTCGCCCTATCGGTTGCGGCAGCGGGTTTTGGAACCGTTTATTCAAGTTCAGCGGACACACCGCCGCAAAACGCCTCTCCCATCTATGGTGTCACTCTTCCTGACGGATATCGTGACTGGACGTTCATCGCGCCCGCGCAGGAAGCGCCGCCGCTGGACGAGCTTCGCGCTGTTCTGGCAAACGATGTCGCCGCCAACGCCTACAAAAGCGGAACCCTGCCCTTTCCCGATGGCTCGATACTGGTGAAGCTTGCCTATAAGCGGCAGCAATCCACGGAGTTTCCGCCAGCCACGGTGCCGGGAGCGGCAACCACCGTGCAGGTGATGGTGAAAGATTCCAAGAAATATGCCGGCAGCCACGGCTGGGGCTTCGGGCGGTTTGTCAACGGCAAGCCGGTGGATGCCGCGCAACATGAGACCTGTCTCTCCTGCCACGAGGGCAACGTCAAGGACCATGATTTCGTCTTCACGCGCTATGCGCAGTGACAAATGACGGGGACATGCGGTTTCGCTTTAGCGGCCGTGCGCCGGTGGCGGCTTTTACACTCGATTACAAATTCACCGAAGCCCCGACACATCAGGGATACGTGGGGCCGGGAAATTGGCGCCATCGCCGGGTCGCCTTCGCCGCCCGGAGCCCCGAACTCCTGCCTGAAAGGAAAAGATGATGACGTTTCTGGTCATTGCCTATCTCGGAGGGGCGCTGACAATTCTCAGCCCCTGTATCCTGCCCATCCTTCCCTTCGTTTTTGCGCGGGCGGGGCAACCGTTCCTGCGCAGCACGCTGCCCCTGCTTGCGGGAATGGCGGCAACGTTTTGCGCCGTCGCGACGCTGGCCGCGGTGGGCGGCAGCTGGGCAATCAGCGCCAATGAATATGGCCGGCTAGCGGCTCTTGCGCTGCTTGCGGTCTTCGGCGTCGGGCTGCTCTCGCCGCGTGCGGCCAGCATCATCACCCGTCCGGTCGTCGAACTCGGCAACCGGCTCGCCAATGCCGCCGGCAAGCCCGGGGCAATGCCGACAGTTGCGGGCTCGCTGTTACTCGGCATCGCAACCGGCCTTTTATGGGCGCCCTGCGCCGGACCGATCCTCGGGCTCGTGCTGACGGGTGCGGCCCTGAAGGGGGCCAATCTGGAAACCAGCCTGCTGCTCGCCGCCTATGCCGCCGGGGCTGCAACCTCCCTTGCCGTCGCCATCCTCGTCGGCGGCAGGGTATTTGCAGCCATGAAGCGGTCTCTCGGTTTCAGCGAGCGGATCCGGCAGGTGCTTGGCGCGGCGGTGCTTGCCGGCGTCGCGGTCATCGCGCTCGGGCTGGATACGGGTTTCCTGTCGCAGATATCCTATGCGAGCACGGCATCCTTCGAACAGCGGGTGCTCGATCGGCTCCACACCGCCATAGCGCCCGAAGTGGCGGCGGCGGGCGTCAGCGCCGCCACGGCGCGGTCGGAGCTGCCGGTTGAGGGGAAGGCCCCATCCCTCGACGGCGCCGTGGAGTGGCTCAATTCCCCGCCGCTCACGCGTGAGCAATTGCACGGCAAGGTCGTTCTCGTCGACTTCTGGACCTATTCCTGCATCAACTGCATCCGGACCATTCCCTATGTGCGTGCCTGGGCGGACAAATACCGGGATCAGGGCCTCGTCGTCATCGGCGTTCACGCCCCCGAATTCGCCTTTGAAAAGAAGATCGACAATGTCAGACAGGCCGTCGCCAGCTTCAAGATCGATTACCCGGTGGCAATCGACAATGATTACAGGATCTGGCGCGCCATTGATAACAGCTATTGGCCGGCGCATTACCTGATCGATGCCAGGGGCCAGATCCGTTACCACCATTTCGGCGAGGGCAACTATCGGCAGACCGAAGAGGCGATCCAGGACCTGCTGCGCGAGGCCGGCAGCAGCGCCTCCGCCAGCGCACCGGTGAGCCCGCAGGCGACAGGAGCCGAAGCCGGTGCGGATATCGGGCACATGCGCTCGGGCGAAACCTATATAGGCTACCGGCAGGCTCGAAGCTTCGCATCCAACGAGGCGATGCGTGCAGACACGCCGCGCGACTACTCCGTCAAGACGCCTTCCCTCAACGAATGGGGACTTTCCGGCACCTGGACGATTGGCGCGGAGGCGGCCACACTTGATGCGGCTGATGGCGGCATCACCTATCGCTTCAGCGCCCGTGACCTGCATCTGGTCCTTGGGCCGGATGCAGCCGGACAACCGGTTCGTTTCCAGGTCACCATCGACGGGCATCCGCCGGGTGCGGACCATGGCGCTGACACGGATGCGGAGGGCAATGGCGTCGTCACCTCAACCCGTCTTTACCAGCTCGTCCGCCAGTCCGGCGCCGTCGAAGCGAGAACCTTTGCCATCCGCTTCCTCGACCCCGGCGTGCAGGCCTATGCCTTCACTTTCGGCTGATCCGGATTTTCCTCCCGTTCCCATCAAAACCAAAGGAGAAATATGATGCACCATCGTCTCATGCCAAAATTCGCGCTTGCCGTCGCAACCGCACTGATCGCTTTTGCCGCACAGGCGGCGGAGGTGAAGAATATCGTCATCGTCCATGGCGCGCTGGCCGATGGTTCGGCCTGGCGCAGGGCGACAGACATCCTTGAAAGCCGTGGTTTCAACGTCACGATCGTGCAGGAGCCCATCACCTCTCTTGCCGATGACGTGGAGGCCACCAACCGTGTTCTCGATCTCCAGCAGGGGCCGAGCCTGCTCGTCGGGCACAGCTACAGCGGGATGGTGATCTCGGAAGCGGGTAACCGGCCGGATGTGGCCGGGCTGGTCTATGTCGCCGCCTTCCAGCCGGAGAAGGGAGAGAGCCTTCTCGACCTCGCCGGCTCGAAACCGCCGGCTGGCAACGGCATCAAGCCGACGAAGGATGGCGCGTTCCTTTATCTCGATCCCGCCGTCTTTGGACAGGATTTCGCCGGCGATCTGCCGCGTGAGGACGCGGCCTTCATGGCAAGAAGTCAGGTCTTCGCCGCCAAGGCCGCCTTTGCCGCCAAAGCCGGCGAACCCGCCTGGAAAACCAAGAAAAGCTGGTCGATTGTCGCAACGCAGGATCGCTCGATCAACCCCGATCTCGAGCGCGACATGGCCAAGCGCGCCGGCAGTGCGGTGACCGAAATTGCGGCAAGCCATGCGGTCTTTGCCTCCCAGCCCGAAAAGGTCGCAGACGTCATCGAACAGGCCGCCCGGCAATCCGCCAAATAAACCGCGCCCGCCTCGAGTCCAACACAGCCGCCCCAGACACCGGGGCGGTTGATTGCGTAAGGAGGGCGGACCGAATGTATCAGTCTGTATCCGGAATGCCCCCTGCTACAAAACCATTCACATTCGTCCTCCTTGCGACACATCGAGGATACACGCACCGCGTTACCTGCCCGCATCCAACATGGACAGGAGAGACAGCAATGAATTCCGAGATCAATTTCCAGCGCCGCCGCTTCTTCGGCATTGCCGCAATGACGGTTGCCGCCGTCGAATTCGGGGCCGCAGGCCTTGCTCATGCCAAGGGCGAAGCGCCTTCGCCTCAGCCGTCAACCGGACGCGACGGAGCCACCTCCTTTGGCGCCCTGAAGCAGGTTGAAGCGGGCGTACTCAGCGTCGGTTATGCAGAAGCCGGCCCCGCAGACGGCCCGGTCGTGCTGCTGCTGCACGGATGGCCTTATGACATCTACAGCTATGTCGATGTCGCACCCATCCTTGCATCGGCTGGATATCGGGTACTCATCCCCTATCTGCGCGGGTATGGCACGACCCGTTTTCTCTCGGACGACACCGCACGCAACGGACAGCAGGCGGCGCTTGCGGTCGACATGATCGCCTTTCTCGACGCGCTCGGCGTCAAGCAGGCCGTCGTTGCCGGTTATGACTGGGGCGCTCGCACCGCCGACATCATGGCGGCGCTCTGGCCCGAACGTTGCACCGGGCTCGTATCGGTCAGCGGCTACCTTATCGGCAGCCAGGAGATCAACAGGAAGCCGCTTCCGCCCAAGGCGGAACTCTCCTGGTGGTATCAGTTCTATTTCGCGACGGAACGCGGCCGTGCGGGCTATGCCGCCAACACCCGCGACTTCGTGCGCCTGATCTGGCAGACGGCATCTCCGACCTGGAAATTCAGCGACGAGACCTTCAATCGTTCGGCCCCCGCATTCGACAATCCCGACCATGTGGCCATCACCATCCATAATTACCGCTGGCGGCTGGCACTGGCCGACGGAGAATCCAAGTACGATAATTACGAGCGCCAGCTTGCGAAACTTCCCGTCATCACCGTGCCGACGATAACGCTGGAAGGCGACGCCAACGGCGCGCCGCATCCGGATCCTTCCGCCTACGCATCGAAGTTTTCCGGCAAGTACCAGCACCGCAACATCAGCGGCGGCATCGGTCACAACCTGCCGCAGGAAGCACCCGAGGCTTTTGCCAGGGCTGTTCTGGACGTCGCAAAGCTTTAAACTTGCCGAAGCCCGCGAACCGTTGTCTTACTGCATGTGACGCAGGGGACGCGGTAGCGGGCCACTCGAACCCTCCGGACGACGAAGGCATCCAATGGAACATATCGACCATATTCTCGTCGTAGACGACGACAGGGAAATCCGGGAGTTGGTTTCCAGCTACCTGAAGAAGAACGGCCTGCGCACGAGCGTGGCGGCCGACGGACGGCAGATGAGAAGTTTTCTCGACGGCAATACCGTCGATCTCATCGTGCTCGACGTGATGATGCCTGGCGATGACGGGCTGGTCCTATGCCGTGAGCTGCGAGCGGGGAAACACAAAGCCACGCCGGTCTTGATGCTGACCGCCCGCGATGACGAGATGGATCGCATTATCGGGCTCGAAATGGGAGCCGACGACTATCTGTCGAAGCCCTTCGCTGCCCGTGAGCTTCTTGCGCGGATCAAGGCCATCCTGCGCCGCACGCGGATGCTGCCTCCCAATCTGCAGATCAGCGAGGCCGGGCAGCTCCTGACCTTTGGTGACTGGCGCCTCGACACGGTGGGCCGTCACCTGCTCGACAGGGAGGGCACGACCGTTGCCCTGAGCGGGGCTGAATACCGGCTTCTCAGGGTCTTCATCGATCATCCCCAGCGCGTCCTCAACCGGGACCAGCTGTTAAATCTCACCCAGGGACGCGATGCGGAGCTTTTCGACCGGTCGATCGATCTTCTTGTGAGCCGCGTGCGCCAGCGCCTGGGGGATGACGCGCGCGAACCCATCTACATCAAGACCGTACGGGCGGAGGGTTATGTCTTTGCGGTGCCCGTGGAAATTTCGGAGCCGAGGATATGAACGGCCCGCGCCTGCTCGCCGGCTGGTGGCCGCGCTCATTGCGGTCCAGACTTTTCATCATCCTTTTTGCCGGCCTCGCCATCGCCTACGGCCTGTCGTTCAGCATCCTCTTTGCCGAACGATATATGTCGGCAAAGGCGGTTATGCTCGGCACTCTGGAGCAGGATCTGGCGGTATCGATCGCCATCATCGACCGCCTGCCTGCGGAAGAGCGGGCGCAATGGGTCCATCGCCTGAGCCGCAACAATTATCAACTCGTCCTCGGCCCCGGTCTTCCCGGTGTTTCCGACATGACCGGCCGCGGCGCTGAAATTGCGCAGAGGATCGAGGAAGCCGCGGGACACCGTTTTCCCGTCAGGGTCGAGTCCATTCCCGGCGACGGCAAGCGGCTTCAGGCGCACCTGACGCTTTCGGACGGCTCGCCCCTGACGATCGACGTGACACCGCGCGGCGTGATGCCCCTGGCGGAATGGCTGCCTTATGTCTTCGCCGCGCAGATGGCGCTTCTCCTCCTCTGCACCTGGTTTGCAGTGCGACAGACGACCAGACCCCTCAGCGCGCTTGCTGCGGCAGCCGAAGCGCTGGATCCGGGGGAAAAGGGGTCGCCGATGAGTGAGGGCGGCCCAAGCGAAGTTGCTCACGCCGCCCGCGCCTTCAACGCCATGCGCGATCGCGTCGCGCAATATCTCGAGGAGCGCGTCCAGATTCTTGCGGCGATCTCGCACGACCTGCAGACGCCCATCACCCGGATGCGGTTGCGGGCCGATATGGCAGACGATACGCCGGAAAAGGAAAAGCTGGTCAGTGACCTGCGTGAAATCGAACGTCTGGTGCAGGATGGGATCGCTTACGCACGCAGCGCTCACGGCAATGGCGAGAAATCCTCCCGTATCGATCTGGCCTCTTTCATCGACAGCATTGCCTACGACTATCAGGATACCGGAAAAGCCGTAACGGTTGCCGGCATGGTGCGCGGCACCGCGTCGACAAAGCCCCATGCATTGCGAAGAATCCTGACGAACTTCATAGATAACGCCCTCAAATTCGCCGGCAGCGCCGAGATTAAAGTGGACCGGCGTGGTGAAGGCACAGTGGTCATCACGGTGCTCGATCGGGGGCCGGGCATCCCGGACGAGATGCTGCAAAATGCCATGCAACCCTTCTTCCGGATCGAAACATCGAGAAACCGCGATACGGGCGGAACCGGTCTCGGACTGGCGATCGCACAGCAACTCGCCGGAACGATCGGCGGCTCGGTTCGCCTCTATAACAGGCAGGGCGGCGGGCTTGCGGCCGAGGTCGCTTTTCCCTGAGAGGGACGCGGGTCGACGATAACCAGTGACAAAGCGCCGATACTTTTCGATACAGTTTCGCAGTTTCCGGAAACATGCCGGATACGCTGATCCATCACAAAGTTCCTATCACGAAACGCCGCAGCAGCGGCAAATGAAAGGAGCCTCCCATGACCAAGATCGAGACTGTTCTTTATACCGGCAAGACCCACACGACCGGCGGGCGTGACGGATCGGCACAAAGCGATGATGGCGCGCTGGGCATCAAGCTCTCGCCTCCGGGCAGCGGAAAGCCGGGCACGAATCCCGAACAGCTTTTTGCGGCCGGCTGGTCGGCATGTTTTATCGGCGCCATGACAAAGGCGGCGGCGAAACGCCAGCTCCGGCTTCCCGCCGACACCGCCGTCGATGCGGAAGTCGACCTCGGCACGACGGGCGGCGAGTTCTTCCTGCAGGCTCGCCTGTCGGTAAGCCTGCCCGGGATCGATCGTCCCGTAGCACAGGCCATCATCGAGGATGCCCACCAGATCTGCCCCTATTCGAAGGCAACCAGGGGAAACATCGATGTTACGCTCAAGCTCGCTTAAGCCTGTTGTCTCCGCCCGTGCGCTTGTCATCGCCATCGTGTTTGCGGCGATATTTGCAGCGCCGTGCGTATATGATGCAGCATCCGACGAGCCCTCGCCGCTTGCGGGACTTCTGGGCGCGGTCTCATCGATGTGACCACAAGGGAACGGCTCGGCGCCCGCCGCAGCCGTTTTCGCGTTTCCACTTCGTCCTGCCATCCCTCTGATCAACTCAATGAAGCCTGCTTGGGCCCATGCGGCGCGCCTCCAGCGCGTTCCGCGGCGGCCAGACGAGCCGGATTTCCAACCATCTTAAACGAGGCCAGATCAATGCGATCAATTGAACACATCTATATCGACGGTAAATTTGTGGTGCCAGACGGCAATGAACGGCTGGACCTTTTCAATCCGGCGACGGAAGAAAAAATCGGCGATGTCCGGCTTGGCAATGCAGATGATGCAAGGGCCGCAGTGGCAGCCGCAAAACGGGCTTTTCCCGCCATGGCAACCTCCACCAAGGCGCAGCGTATCGATATGCTGCGCAGCCTGCGCGATACGATCGAAGAGCGACCGGATGAGCTCACGCAGGTCATGACCGAAGAATACGGCGCACCCGCTTATTTCACGGCTTTCTCCGTTCAAAACGCAGCGTCGATTTTTGATGTTATGGCTGAGACCGTGGCGAACTACGACTTTGACCGGGTCGTGGGCAAAAGCACGGTCAGGATGCTGCCGCGCGGCGTTCTCGCCGCCATCACGCCCTGGAACAGCAATTTCGGTTTTATCGCCACCAAGCTTGCGCATGCAATCGGTTCAGGCTCGTCGCTCGTCATCAAGCCGGCCGAACAGAGTGCGTTTCAGACCGATATTCTGGTGAGAAGGCTGCATCGGGCCGGCCTGC
Source organism: Agrobacterium sp. CFBP 3001 (assembly GCF_027871605.1). Taxonomy (NCBI): domain Bacteria; kingdom Pseudomonadati; phylum Pseudomonadota; class Alphaproteobacteria; order Hyphomicrobiales; family Rhizobiaceae; genus Agrobacterium; species Agrobacterium sp. CFBP 3001. The sequence goes on along the minus strand of NZ_JAQAHD010000004.1, from coordinate 293,127 downwards.
CGGCAGGAGTTTTCAACATCGTCAACGGCACGGGTCCAGTGGTCGGTGCGGCGCTGACGCAGGATCCCGACGTGGCGACCGTCAGTTTCACCGGTTCCACCCAGGCTGCAAAGATCATTCAGCGAGCGGCGATCGACGGCATGAAAAGGGTGGTTCTGGAGCTGGGAGGCAAAGCACCCACCATTATCCTGCCGGATGCCGACCTCGACAAGGCCATACCTGTCGCCCTGATGTCGGGCTTTGCAAACAGCGGCCAGGCCTGCGTCGCGGGTACCCGCATTCTGGCTCCGAGGTCCCGTCTCCCCGAGATTGCCGAGCGATTGAGGATGGCGGCTGAAAAATTCAAAGTTGGCGATCCCCGTGATCCGGAGGTTCGGGTAGGCCCTCTCGCCAGCCTTGCCCAGTGGGAAAGGATCCAGACTTACATCCGGCTTGGTGTCGAAGAAGGAGCAACCCTGCTGACAGGCGGAACCGGACGCCCGGCCGGGATTGAAAAAGGATGGTTCGCCCGCCCGACAATCTTCGCAGATGTCACGAACGAAATGCGCATCGCCCGCGAAGAAATCTTTGGTCCCGTCCTGTGTCTTCTCGCCTATGAGGACGAAGATGAGGCCGTCAAAATCGCCAATGATAGCGACTACGGATTGCAAGCCTATGTGCTTGGATCCGACATCAGACGTGCCGAACGCATCGCCGAGAGGCTGATGGCCGGCCGCGTCGTCATCAACGGCGCACCGCATGATCCTCGCGCGCCCTTCGGCGGTTTCAAGCAATCCGGTATCGGCAGGGAGATCGGTGCCTTCGGTCTCGACGGCATGCTCGAACCGCGAGCCGTTCTCACCCCGTAACGCGAGAAGTCTGCAGCGCCGGTCCCGGCGCACTCTCTCTTCTGCTTCAGGCCGACTTTGTATCCAGAAGTGTCAGCCGTGCGAAACCCGACGTTTGGTGACGCAACAGCAGGTCGAAAGAAACAGCCGGGATACGATCAACATCTACCTGTTCCGGACGCGACACGGCGTTGGTCATCTCGGATCTCCATCATGAATAACGATATTGCGCCACTTTATGGAGAAGCGTTGTGTCGAGAGTTTTCCATCGAAACCGAAAACGGTACCTCGATGTAGCCTGTCTGGTTGCTGATACAATAAGCTACGGTCGAGGACGGCAATCACATCGATCAGACCTGAAATTTCGTTTCGTTGTCCGAAGGATCCGGCTTCGCATCGACGCGATTTTCCGCCTCGGCCTGCTGCGACAGAGGAAGCTCCAGTTGGATGTCCTCCATCTCGGGCAGGCTGGCGATGCCGTCACGAAGGACAAGGTCTTCATAAGATGGTTTGAACGGCATCGGAATCTCCTTCCGCGCGGGAAATTGGTCGCCATCCGCTTTTTGCGGCGGCGACCCTTTACCGGTGATCAGCTCTTCACGAAGGCCAGCAGATCCGGATTGATGATGTCGGCATGGGTTGTCAGCATGCCGTGCGGATATCCCTTATACACCTTCAGCGTGCCATTCTTCAGCAATTTGACCGACAATTCGGCAGAATCTGCGATCGGCACGACCTGGTCGTCATCGCCGTGGAGAACGAGCGTCGGCACCGTGATCGCCTTCAGGTCTTCCGTCTGATCCGTTTCCGAGAAGGCTTTGACGCCGTCGTAATGGGCCTTGGCGCTGCCCATCATCCCCTGACGCCACCAGTTCTGGATAACACCGGGAAAGACTTTGGCATCCGGACGATTGAAGCCGTAAAACGGACCGGTCGGCACGTCGAGGAAGAACTGGGCGCGGTTTTCGGACACACCCTTGCGGAAGCTGTCAAAGACTTCGATCGGCAGACCGCCGGGATTGGAAGGCGTCTTCAGCATCAGTGGCGGAACGGCGGAGACGAGAACGGCCTTGGCGACCCGGCCCTGCGGTTCGCCGAATTTTGCGACGTAACGCGCGACCTCACCACCGCCAGTCGAGTGTCCGATATGAACAGCGTTCCTGAGATCGAGGTGTTCGGCAACGGCGGATGCATCGGCGGCATAATGATCCATGTCGTGACCGTCGCTCACCTGCTGGGAACGGCCGTGGCCGCGACGGTCATGGGCGACGACGCGGTAACCGTTGTTTACGAAGAACAGCATCTGGGCATCCCAGTCGTCGGAGGATAGCGGCCAGCCGTGATGGAACACGATGGGCTGGGCATCCTTCGGACCCCAATCCTTGAAATAGATATCGACGCCGTCCTTGGTCTTTACGAATGATTCGGTCATTGGAAATGCTCCTTCGTTTCGGGATGAGGTGGATTTTGAAAAGGCTGTTGATGGAACTGCCATCGCAGCGGAAAGGGCGGCACCGGCCAGCAGAAGACGTCGTCTCGAAAGCGCCAGCGTGATTGGATCGTCGGTCATGTCGGTTTCCTGCCTGGCTTCAGCGGGAGCGACGGGTGGTTTCGAACAGGAACCATGTGCGGCGCTCGGTCTCGTCGATCCAGTTTTCGATCAGGCTGGTGGTGGCGTGATCGTTGAGGTCGGAGGTGAGGTTGTGCGTTTGTCGCAGGATGGCGGTCAGCTGCTTGTTGTCCTCGCGCAGTTCGGCGAGCATGTCCTCCGGGGTGACGAAGTCGGCATCATTATCAAGGAGACGCTGGAGGCGGCCGATATGACCGATGGAACGGATGGTAGTGCCGCCGACCTTGCGCGCCCTTTCAGCAATGTCGTCGGTCATCGCGAATATCTGCGCTCCCTGTTCGTCCAGCAGCATGTGATAATCGCGAAAATGCGGGCCGGAAACATGCCAGTGGAAATTCTTGGTCTTGATGTAGAGCGTGAAGACATCCGCCAGCAGGGCGGTCAATGCGGCGGCGATGTCGCGGCTCGCTTCGGCACCGAGGTCAGTCGGCGTTGCGAGTGGAAGCTTGCGGTTGCTGGCAACTGTGGTCATGTCCATGATCGTTCTCCTTTTGCAATCGACCGCCCGATGTTGAGCGCCCCTGTTGCGGCTGTCTGATCGGCACCGAGGATAGAAAGAAGAATGGCTCGGGAGAAATCGGCTGGTGGTACAGTCCACCCGATACCTAAGTGTAGTTTCGGCGGGTTCTCACCCGGGATAGTTTTTGCCTGTCGCCCCGCCCCAGGGCGATTGGCTCGCAGAAGCCATGAACTCCGGTGTCCCCTCTCCCGGAGCCGCGGATCTCCTCCCGATCCGCCAAGGCCGCCCCCGCCGCAGGAGGCGGCCTTTTTCGTTCCGCCCTCCAGGGAGCAGGCAACCTATGCCTGAGTATGATGTTTACCCATCCGCAGTTGCGCTAGCGTCAGCGGGCACGACAATCGTCAATCTGCAAAATCGAAGGAATTCCGACATGGCAGAAGAGCGGCCGGAAGGTATTGAAAAATACGATCATCCCGCTGGCGGCTGGGATGCGTTGAAAGCTGTCGCGAAAACGCTCGCGCATCAGCAGATCGTCGCACAGGGCACGATGACGCTCCTCAAGGCCAATAAGCCCGAAGGTTTCGACTGTCCCGGCTGCGCCTGGCCCGACCCCAAACACACCTCATCGTTCGAGTTCTGTGAAAACGGCGCCAAGGCAATCACCTGGGAATCGACGGCGAAACGATCCGGACCCGAATTTTTCGCGCAGCATACGGTTTCCGAACTGTGGCAATGGACCGACCACAAGCTTGAGGATGCCGGCCGGCTAACCCTTCCCCTGCATTACAATTCCGAAAAGGACCGCTATGAACCGATCGCCTGGGACGATGCCTTCAGCCTGATCGCACGGGAACTCAACAAGCTTGACGACCCCGACAAGGCTGAGTTCTACACGTCCGGCCGGGCATCCAATGAGGCTGCGTTTCTCTACCAGCTTTTCGTGCGCGCCTATGGCACGAACAATTTCCCTGACTGTTCCAATATGTGCCATGAGGCGACAAGCGTCGGCCTTCCGAAATCCATCGGTGTCGGCAAAGGCACGGTGACGCTGGAGGATTTCGATCATGCCGATGCGATCTTCAGCTTCGGCCACAATCCCGGCACCAACCATCCCCGCATGATGACGACTCTGCATAATGCCGCAAAACGCGGCGTGCCGATCGTCGTGTTCAATCCGCTGAAGGAACGCGCGCTGGAGCGCTTCGCCGCGCCGCAGGACCCGATCGAGATGGCGACGCTCTCTTCGACGCCAATCGCCTCCGCCTATCACCAGCTTCGCACCGGAGGCGATCTCGCCGCCCTCAAGGGCATTATGAAGGCGGTGTTCGAACTCGATGCGGAGAGCCTTCAGGCGGACCGCGGCGGCGTACTCGACCGGGCTTTCATCGAGGAACATACCGCAGGCCTCGACGCGCTTCGCGCCGATATCGACGCGACGTCCTGGGATATGATCTGCTCAGTCAGCGGGCTGACGAAGGAGGCTATAGAGAGTGTTGCGAGGATTTATGTGAACGCTTCTAACGTCATCATCTGTTACGGCATGGGTATAACCCAGCACGCCAAGGGTACCAGCAACGTGCAGCAGATCGCCAATCTCCTGCTGCTGCGTGGAAATATGGGTCGCCCCGGGGCGGGAATAGCGCCCATTCGTGGCCATTCCAATGTTCAGGGGGACCGTACCGTCGGCATTACCGAAATCCCGAACAAGGCGCTGTTGGACGGCATGGAGCGCGCTTTCGGTTTCCGCCCATCTGCGGAGAAGGGTCACAACGCGATAGAAGCCGTGGAGGCAATCATCGCCGGCAAATCCCGCGCACTTATCTGCCTCGGCGGCAATCTCGCCGTCGCCATGTCGGATACAGGCGCGACCTTCGAGGGCATGCGCAACCTCGATCTGGCCGTTCATATCGCAACGAAGCTCAACCGCTCTCATCTTTTGACAGCAAAGACATCGCTGATCCTGCCTTGCCTTGGACGCACCGATCTGGATACTCAGGCGTCAGGACCGCAGGCTGTAACAGTCGAGGATTCGATGTCGATGGTGCATGCCTCTCGCGGTTTCCTCAATCCACCAGGGGAACTGGTGAGGTCAGAGCCCGCCATCATCGCCGGCATCGCCAAGGCGACCGTCGGAAACCGTCACGGAATTGATTGGGACTGGCTGATTGCCGATTACGACCGAATCCGTGACAAGATCGAAGAGGTCTTTCCAGATTTCAGGGATTTCAACAGCCGGGTTCGGGTAAAAGGCGGTTTTCGCCTTGATGTCGCGGCCTCCTTCCGCCGTTGGAACACGCAGAGCGGCAGGGCCAATTTCCTCGTCGCCACAGGACTTGAGGAAGACCCGCTCATCTCCAATCCGGAAGCACTCGTGCTGACCACGATCCGCAGTCACGATCAGTACAATACGACGATCTATGGCATGGATGACCGTTATCGCGGCGTCTTCGGCCGAAGGGACATCATCTTCATGAACCGGCACGACCTTGCCGCGCGCGGCCTGAAGGATGGTGATCGCATCGATATTCACGGCATCGGCCCGGAAAATGAGGGCCGACACCTCGTTCAGGGTTTCACGGCGGTCGAATACAATATCCCGAAGGGATCGGCCGCAGGCTATTATCCGGAGATGAATGCGGTGGTGGCGCTCGGCCATTATGACCGCCTTTCCGGAACGCCTTCCTACAAGGGTGTCCCGATCACGGTGAGTCCGGCAGCCGCCTGACGCCCGGAGGCCCGGCGCGCAATGCAACGGTCTTTGCACGCTCTTTTCCCCACCGTTTGGGCTGGACGTCACCTCGGGCCATCAGGCATGGCCTGTGGAAGACGGGCCATATATGCGGATTTTTCGATATATCGCCGTGCCGTTTTACCGCTATCCTGATGTTTCGACGACGGTGGCAACCAAGACCTATGTATAGGTCAGGTTGTGCTGAAAAAACCGTATTGTCGGCAAAAATCGCATCGGGGGAACAATGTCGATTGCGTCAAGGATGTTTCGCGCGCGCGAACCGGAAGGTGGAGCGCACCATCTGGCTTTTGGTCTTGGGGCGCTGGCGCTGGCGGCCGCGGTATTTTACGTTGATACCTATACCGACATAGAAGGCGCGATCGCGGTGCTTTATGTCATCACGGTCCTTTTGGCCGCGCAGACTGTAAGTTGGTCGGGACTGATCGTGATCTCCTGCGCCTGCGCCATTCTTTCCCTCCTGTCCTATGCAGCGACCCACGCGCAGGATGCGGATTTCCAGTCGGCGCTTCGGTTGGTCGTCGCCCTTGCGGCACTTGCCGTCACCACCATGCTGCTTTTGAAAACCGAGACCGCCCGGCTGGCAATGTTGTCCGTCAATGCGGCGCTGAAGGAAAGCGAGGAGCGTTATCGCTCCATTTTCGATCGTACGCGCGTCGCACTTTGGGAACGCGACTATTCGAAGCTTCACGCCCTGCTGATGGGCCTCAAGCAACGGGGCATCACCGACATGCGGGCCCATGCCCGCGCCAATCCGGGTTTTACGCAGCAATGCATCGATCTCATCACCGTCGTTGCATCGAATGAAGCCGGAAAGGAAATGCTGGGTTACGATTCCTCTATCCGCGGCACCCTTCAGCGATCGGTCGTGTCTTCATCCGGCAAGTTCGTCGATGTGCTGCAGGCGATCATCGACAATCAGGGTGTCTTTGAAGACAAGGTGGTGGTGCGCACCGACAGCGGCGAAGACAAGCTGGTGCTTCTTTCAATCAGTTTCCCCGCGGAGGCGGCCTCCTTCAATCGTGTGGTGGTCAGCATGGTGGATATCACCCAGCGCGAAATGGCGCTGAAGGCGCTGGCTGAAGCTCAGGCGGAATTGACAAAGGCCTCGAAGGCGGCGGCCGTCGGAGCCATGTCCGCATCGCTCTCCCACGAACTGAACCAGCCGCTTGGCGCCATCATCGTCAATGCGCAGACATTGCTGCGCTGGCTCGATCGCGATCCGCCGGATCTCGCCGCCGCCCGCCGCTCGGCCGAACGCATGATCCGCGACGGGCAGCGCGCTAGTGAAATCATCCAGAACACGCGCAGCCTGCTCGCCCATACGAGCGGCAAGGTGGAAACCTTCGACCTCGATGAGTTCATCGACGAAACGCTAAGCCTTCTCGAACATGAGCTGGAACGCAGCAGAAGCACGGTGCATGTGGAAAAAGCGGCCACGCCGCCGATAACAGCCGTCAGGATCGAATTGCAGCAGGTCCTCATCAATCTTCTCACAAACGCCATTCAGGCCATGGAAGAGGCGGGCACCGTCAATCGCACCATCACGGTGCGGAAGGAACGTGAAGACAGGGACAATATTCATATTGCGGTTCACGACAACGGACCGGGTTTCCCGGCGCAGATGAAGGAAAAGCTGTTTTCGCCGTTTTTCACGACCAAGGAAACGGGAATGGGCATGGGGCTTTCCATCTGCCGCACGACACTCGAAGCACGGGGCGGCAGACTTACTGGTGACAATCATCCTCTCGGCGGGGCGGTCTTTACCATTTCCATGCCGATCAGCCAGGAGATGGAACATGCCTGAGCAACGCAGGACGACAAAGGAGCCGCTGTCACCCATCGTGTTCATCGTCGACGACGATGTGTCGATGCGCGAGGCGCTCACCGATCTTTTCCGCTCCATGAAGTTCGATGCCGAAGCTTTCGACAGCGCCGGCGCCTTTCTTGAAAAAGCCAATCTGAACCGGCCTGGCTGCCTGCTGCTTGATGTGCGGCTTCCGGGCATAAGCGGCCTGGATTTCCAGATGCAGCTGGAACGCGTCGGCAACCGGATGCCGATCATTTTCATGACCGGCTTCGGCGATATTCCGATGAGCGTGCGGGCGATGAAGGCGGGCGCCGTGGATTTTCTGACCAAGCCCTTCAAGGAACAGGACATTCTCGACGCTGTCGCGGCCGCGATGGAGCGGGATGCGTCACGACGCCGCGAAAGCGCCCAGAACGACGCCGTCACCTCCCTTGCCGAACAACTGACGCCAAGAGAACGCGAGGTCATGGGCGCCGTTGTCCGCGGCCTGATGAACAAGCAGATCGCCTACGAACTCGGCATAAGCGAGGTCACCGTGAAGCTGCATCGGGGCAATGTCATGCGCAAGATGGAGGCGAGATCCCTCGCCGATCTCGTGCGCAAAGCGGAGCTGATCGGCGAGAAGCTACGGCCACCTGTATCTTAGTATGGTATCTTTGATAGCGGCATGGGCGCATAGAAGAAGAAAGAAAAACAGAAAAGGTCGCTTTCATTGCCCCCCGTTCCCGTCATTGCTGTCGTCGACGACGATCCCGCCATTCGCGAAGCCATGGATGATCTGATCATGTCCTTTGGTTACGAATGCCGCCTGTTTGCTTCTGCCGAAGAATTCCTGGAATCGAAGCAGCAGGCGGGCATCGACTGCATCGTCGTGGACGTGAAAATGCCCGGTCTTTCCGGCATCGAGTTGCAGAGCGAGCTGAACCGGCGCGGCGACCATCCGCCCATGATCTTCGTCACCTCCTATCAGGATGAGCGCACCCGGAACGCGGCTTTGAACGGCGGCGCATTGGCCTTTCTCGGCAAGCCAGTCAATATCGTCAGTCTGATCGGATGCCTGCAATCCGTGCTCAACGCGCAATCCTGACGACAATCTTTCCCGAGTGAAATCCATCGCTATTTCATGCTCCGACGCGTGCGTCCGGGCATGCGTTGTCGTTGGGCGAGCGCCATTTCCTGGATTGTTTCGCCGCCAAGACGTTCCGCTATACGAACTAGACCTCTGTATAGATGCCGGCCCCGCCTCTCCGCCGTAACCTTTGCTCCAGTCAAGCGCCTCCCTTCCGGACGCTCCCGACGACACCACCACCCATTTCAGGAGCAGGGCATGACCTCCATCAGCAAGAATGCCGACGCGCAAAGACGGCGTCACCTCAAAGTCGCAGCAATGTTGGTTCTGGGTGCGGTCGCCTTGTTCGGAGGAAATGTACTCCTGATCAGGGATAGCGAGCCGGCGCTCGCGGCCTCCGAAGACGTCGCATCAGCCAGCGCCTTCCGCATCCTCACACCGCAGACGATCGACAGGCCTTACGGACATTCCGCGCCTGTCGCGTCTGCCGGCGATGCAACCGAAGGCAAAGAGACTGTAGCGGCCACCGACGACACATCCTGCGTCGCCATGCGCGCCGCCCGAAAAACGGACCGGCACGACACGCTGGATCCAAAAGCCTTCTGTCAGCTCCAACACCGCCTCTTCAATGCCGAGCTGATCGACCGCATCGCCTTGCTCCAACTCGCATCACAGACCCACACAATCGACACCTCGTCCCAACTCGCTATGAACAAGGAGTTCTGAAATGGAAACGTTGACCAGACGCGCAGTCCTCGCAATCGGCGCCGTCGGCGGCACCGCCCTTGCCGCCAGCGCGGCCGGAGCAGCATCTTTCGGCAATCCCGATCAGCCCGCCGAGGGAGCAATTAATGCCAATGCCGCCGGCCTCAGCGATCCCGGCCCGAAGAACCCTGCGATCAACAACCAGTTTCCGTCTTTCCAGAGCCCACCGGCGACCGATGTTGGCGACATGCAGCTTTTCTGGGGTTCGTTCAACAACGCCGCCAAACGTATCCAGAATGGCGGCTGGGCACGTCAGGTGACCAAGTCGGACTTCGCGATTTCGGATGCCGTGTCCGGCGTCAACATGCGGCTCGGACCGGGCGGCATTCGTGAGATGCACTGGCACCGCGCCGCAGAATGGGCGATCATGACCAACGGGCGTTGCCGCATCACGGTGCTCGATACGCAGGGCCGCGCTTATGTGCAGGATGTGGAGGCCGGTGATCTCTGGTATTTTCCGGCCGGCTACCCCCATTCGCTGCAGGGACTTGGTCCCGACGGTTGCGAATTCGTCATCGTGTTCGACGAAGGCGACCAGTCCGAATATGGCACCCTGCTTCTCACCGACTGGTTGGCGCACACCTCGCCCGAGCTGCTGGCAAAGAATTTCGGCGTCGTGCCGGACGTGTTCCGGAACATTCCACTGCAGAACCTCTGGATATTCCAGGGCAAGGAGCCTGGACCGCTCTCCCGGGATCAGGAAGCCGTTGCCGGCGCGGGGCTTCCGCCGTTCCCGTTCACCTATAAACTCGCGGCATCAAAACCACTGAAGGAAAACGCTGCCGGCGTCATTCGTCTCGCCGACAGCAGCGCCTTTACCGTGTCCAAAACCATCGCCGCCGCCATCGAAACGATCAAGCCCGGCGGGGTGCGCGAAATGCACTGGCACCCCAACGCGGACGAATGGCAATACTGGATCAAGGGTGAAGGCCGAATGACCGTGTTCGACGCGGGGCCACGCAGCCAGACCGCGGATTTCCGTGCTGGCGACATTGGCTACGTGAAGAGGAGCCAGGGCCACATCATCGAAAATACCGGCAAGACCGACCTGCAATTCGTCGCGGTCTTCAAGACCGCCGAATACCAGGAGGTCAGCCTGTCGTCCTGGCTGACCCACACCCCGCCGGCGCTCGTGGCCCAGCATCTCAACGTCAGCATCGAGGATGTGGCGAAGTTTCCCGCAAACCAGCCGGCGATCATGCCGGGCTGAACATCCTGCCCACACTTTGACCGGCGTTTCGGCATACCCGATCCGCAGGTCTTCCAAGACAGGACGCAACGCAAAACCAGTATCGAAAGTCAGGAACAGCCATGAAACCATTGACGATCCGGATCGCCGGCGGCTCGCTTGCCGGTCTCTTCACGGCGACATTGCTTCAGCAGGACGGGCACGATGTGAAAGTCTACGAACGCTCTGCATCCGGCCTCGCAGGGCGTGGTGCAGGACTGGTGCCACAGCAGGAATTATTCGAGGTTCTAGACCAGATCGGCTGCGAAGACGTCTCCCATGTCGGTGTGGTTGCAAAGGAGCGCATCTACCTCGACGCCGGCGGCCACGTCGCCCAGCGCCAGAAGACGCCGCAGATGCAGATTTCATGGGACTATCTCTTCGAGAGCGTATCCTCCCGCCTCCTCGCCGATACCTATCGTCTCGGACACCATATCAACGCGGTTCGGGAAGGCCCTGATGGAGTGACACTATCCTTCACCGACGGCACGGAAGACCGCGCCGATCTGGTGATCGGCGCGGATGGCCTGGGTTCGGTCATACGCAAGGCGGTTAATCGTCATTCAGAAAACGCCTTTGCGGGTTACGTCGCCTGGCGCGGACTGATCCTGGAAACCAAATTGCCGGCCGATGCATCCCTGCTGCTCGACCGCTTCGCTTTTTATATCGCACCCGGCATTCATGTTTTGGGTTACCTCGTGCCGGGCCCAAAGGGTGAGACACAACAGGGACAGCGCCGTTACAACTGGGTATGGTATCGCCCCACACCGGCTGACGAGCTGCCCCGCACCTTCGCCGGCCGCGACGGCAGGCATTTCGAGCATTCGCTCCCCCGAGGTGAGCTGGCCGAACAGCGCCGCGAGCAACTGCGCAGCGACGCGTTTTCCCTTCTGCCGCCGCAACTGGCTCTTGCGGTCGAAGCCGAGGAAACCCCATCGATCCAGGGCATTTTTGACTATGAGGCTGAACAGATGGTGTCGCCACATATGGCGCTGGTCGGGGATTCCGCCTTTGTGGTTCGCCCTCACACCGCAATGGGCGTTTCCAAGGCCGCAGGCGACGCAATGGCACTACGCGACGCCCTGCGACAGACGGACGACCTGCCTGCAGCCCTTTCACGATATCAGAAAACCCGCCTGCCGGTGGGCAAGTCAATCGCCGCCTATGGCCGGAGGCTTGCCGAGACCGCGATCTGAAGACGGGTCAAAATCAGGTCCGCCCGGCGTCATTGTTGTCCGCGACTTGTGCCTACGGCTAAGCGCAGGGGGTCATCCGGATTTTGCGATCAGGGCGCGAAATCGCTCGCTCATTTCAGGGTTGGCGGGATTATAGACCATCATGTTGAGATCCGAGCGTCCCTCCACCGCAAAGCATGAAAACTCCAGTTCGATTGTTCCCAGAACCGGATGGTGTAGGCGCTTGAGGCCCTCGTGCATGCTTGTGACCTCGTTGTCATCCCACATGGCCTTGAATTCGGGGCTGGCGGCCGAGAGCTCATCGACAAGTTGCTGGATGCCGGCGCCAGCGCCGGCGCGCGCGGCATCTGCCCGGAACGCGCCGACCACGTAGCGGGCGACATTGCGCCAGTCCTCCTGGGCAGTGCGCACCCGATCATCGGAGAAAATCAGACGCAGAATGTTGCGGTTCTCCCTCGCCAGTTTGCTGTAATCCGTGAGGATGACGGCGGCGGCCCGGTTCCATGCCAGGACGTCCCATGTCGCCGTTCTGATGATCGCGGGGCTGAAGGGCAACGCGTCAAGCACGCCCTGAAGACGGGGCGTTATCGTCTCGGGCTGACGATAACGCTGCTCGGGCAGATGTCCGAAGGCCAATATATGCAGGTGGTCGCGCTCAGGATCGGTCAGCATCAGTCCTTTGGCGATACGATCCAGCACATCCGCCGAGGGCGAACCGCCGCGACCCTGCTCCAGCCACGTATACCAGGTCGGACTTATGTTGGCACGCTGGGCGACCTCCTCCCGGCGCAGACCCGGTGTGCGGCGGCGGCCGATGGGAAAACCAAACGTTGCAGGATCAAGCCGCAGGCGGCGATCACGCAGGAAGGTGCTAAGTGCATTCTCCGTCATTACATTTCTCGCCGCAGCCTGTTGAGAATTATACCATGATAAAGTCACTACTTTAACAGGACAATTCTTCATGAGATCACCCTCCCCGTCAACGCGGGAGATTTTGTATGCGTGTTTTTCTGACAGGTGCCACCGGGTTCATCGGCTCCCGGATTCTTCGTGAACTGCTCATCGCCGGCCATGAGGTAGTCGGCCTCACCCGCTCGGAGGCCGGCGCAAAAGCGCTGCAGGCCGCTGGAGCTTCCGCCCACATCGCAACGCTGGAAGATGCGGCCAGACTCGCCGGGGGTGCAGAGACTGCCGATGCCGTCATCCATACGGCTTTCGACCATGATTTCGCGAATTTCGCCGCCAATTGCGAAAAGGATCGCCGGGTGATCGCGGCGCTCGGTGCCGTATTGGCTGGTTCCGACAGGCCGATGCTCATCACCTCAGGGGTCGGCATGGGTGACCCCGGCAATGGCGAACCCGCCCGGGAGGATGTGTTCGATACGCATCATTTCAATCCGCGCATCGCCTCGGAACTCGCGGGCCAGGAGCAATTGCAGGCGGGCGTCAATCTCGGCGTCGTCCGGCTCCCGCAGGTGCATGACACGGTAAAACAGGGCCTCATCTCGCCCTATATCGAGATGTCGCGCGAAAAAGGCATTGTCGCTTATGTCGAGGACGGCGGCAATCGCTGGTCAGCCGGGCATGTGGACGATGTGGCGAAGCTCTACGTGATGGCGCTCCTTCGGGCGGAGCGGGGTGCTCGCTATAATGCCGTGGCGGAAGAAGGCGTTGTGGTGCGCGATATTGCCGGGATAGTTGCCGAGAGGCTTGGGCTGCCGCTCGTTTCCATAGGCAAAGAGGACGCCGCCGGCCATTTCGGCTGGTTTGCCCTGTTCGCCGCCATGGATCTTACGGCCTCCAGCGCGCTCACCCGGGAGAAACTCGGCTGGATACCCACTGGACCGGGCCTGCTCGACGATCTCAGAGCCATGGACTACGCGACGATCGAATAACCGGCAGGCAGGCGTCCGCCTCACGCCTGTCGTCAGGATCAGATGCGGCGAAGATGGCAACACGGCAGCACCGGGAAAACCGATGCTGCTTCCAAACATGGTGGATGTTCAGGTGGCAGGCATCACTTGCCCGACGCCCGTCTGCCAAGGCCCAGCAGGTGGTAAAAGGCAATCGCTCCGATTGTTGCCGTGCCGATGCCATCGAGCGTGAAGCCCGCGACATTGAGCTTGAAGTTGCCGGCGCCCAGCACCAGCGCGATACCCACGGTGATGAGGTTGCGCGGCTCGGAAAAATCGACCCTGTTTTCAACCCAGATCCGCCCAGCTGTCGCCGCGATGAGGCCGAAGACCACGACGGAAAGGCCGCCGATGACCGGTCCGGGGATGGTCTGAATGAGCGCACCGAATTTCGGCGAAAAGCCGAGAATGATGGCCACCAGTGCAGCTACGACGAAGACGAGCGTCGAGAAAATGCGGGTTATCGCCATGACACCCATGTTTTCGGCATAGGTCGTCATGCCGGTTCCACCGAAGGCGCCTGAGAACATCGTCGCAATGCCGTCACCGATAAAGGCGCGACCGAGATAACGATCGAGGTTCTGCCCGGTCATCGCGCCTATCGCCTTGATATGCCCGAGATTTTCCGCCACGAGAATGACGACGACCGGAGCAATCAGCGCAATCGCGGAGCCGGAAAATACCGGCGCGGTGAATGTCGGCAGACCGAACCACGATGCGGCCGCAACGCCTGCAAAATCGACCGGTTTGCCGAGACCGAGGCCGTTCGCCACCACGAGATAAGCGATATAGGCAATCGCGCCGCCGAGAAGAATGGGCAAGCGGCGCGCCATGCCGGGCGCATAGACAGCAATCGCGCCGACCGATGTGACAGTCAGGATCGCAATCCAGCGCGACAGCTGGTCGCCGTCGGGATTGCCCGGGCCGGAGCCGGAAGCGCTTGCAATCGCAATGGGTGCGAGAACGAGACCGATTGCCGCAACGATCGCGCCGGTCAGAACCGGCGGCATCAGCTTTTCGATCCAGTCATGGCCGGCGATCATGACGATGACGCCGATCAGGGCATAAAGCACACCTGCGGCGATGATGCCGCCGAGCGCCAGCGCGATATCAGGGCTCGCCGCGCCCGCGGCCGCACCCGTTGCCACGAGCACCGGTCCGATGAACGCAAAGGAAGAGCCAAGATAGCTCGGGACACGTCCGCCAACGGCGATGAAGAAAATCAGTGTCGAGATGCCCGAAAACAGGATAGAGACGTTCGGATCAAACCCCATGATCAATGGTGCAAGAACCGTCGATCCGAACATCGCCACGACATGCTGAAGACCGAGCACCGCCGTCTGCCCCGCAGGCAGACGCTCATCGGGCAGGATGCGCCCTTCGGTTTTCAGTCGCCAGCGCGGAAAATAACCACCGGTATCACTCATGTCGCCCCCCAGGAAACAGCCGGCACGCGCTTCCCGGGTTTTCCGGTTTCAGTTCGTCGCCGTGCAAAAGATTTGCTTTTTATGATTTGCGCCCGCCTCCGGAGATCGAATCGGCAGCCGATGCATCTTTTCTCCGTTAGCGCGATCGGCTGCACCTGTCATCGGCAACGGACCGTTTCCCACCGTTACGCATTCCGGCGCGGAACAATCAGCTCCCGCGCCGGTAAAATGATACCAGATCGACGGTATTAGCGCGCTTTTTCAAGCGCCGTCAGAATCTCATAGGCCGCCGAAACCCGCTCCTCATTGGGGTAGTTTTTATTGGCCAGAATGACGATGCCCAATTTCTGCTTTGGTATGAACGCCACATAAGCGCCAAAACCATTGGTGGAGCCGGTCTTGTTGATGAAGACATCCTGGCGCGGCTTCATGGGCGGCGAGATTTCGGAGACCGGAACAGTCTTGAGCAGGGCACCGGAATTCAGCTCTCGCAATGTCTTCAGCGGTGCGGGATGGGTATATTGCTCCCAGACCATGTCCTGCGTCATTGCGCCGACGCTGAAATATCCCGTATGGGTGTTGGTGAGCGCCTGCTGGATTTTTCCGTCCAGCTTTTCCAGTCCCATATTCGCATTGACGAAACGGATCATATCCTCCGCTGTCGATTTGACGCCGTAGGCTTCCCAAGAGAGAACGGCGGGTGTCACGCGGGCGGGCTCGCCCGTTCGCTTATAGCCCTGCGCGTAATCGGCCATCTTTGCCTCAGGCACCACGGTAAAGGTGTTCTTCAAGCCCAGAGCGGGAAAGAGCGTATCTTTCATGGCGTCATCGAAGCTTTGGCCCATGGCCTTTGCGGTGATGTATCCGAGCATTCCGATGCTGGGATTGGCATAAGTTCTGTGTGTTCCGGGCTTGTATGAGGGTTTCCAGGCCTTGAGATAGGCCAGCAACTGCTGCTCCGTCTTGACGTTATCCGGCACCTGCAACGGAAAGCCGCCGGCGGTGTGGGTGCCGAGTTGCATCAGCGTGACATCACCGAAGGGCTTGCCTTTCATGGAGGGAAGATAATTTTCCACCTTGCTCGAGAGCGAAAGCCGGCCATTCATTTCGGCATAGGTGCTGAGGGTGACCGTGAAAGTCTTGGAGATGGAGCCGAGTTCGAAAAGCGTCTGCGCCGTCACCTGCTGGCCCGAGCTTTTGGACATGACGCCATAGGTGAAGATGTGGCTTTCGCCATCGACACTGATACCAACGGCAAGGCCCGGAATGCCGTTTTTCTCCATGACCGGTTTGATCGCTGCATCCGTTATCGCTTTCAGCTTCGCATCATCGGCGGCGAGCGCCTGCGTGAACAGGCCCGTCGAAAGCAAAGTGGCCAGTGCGATATGTCTGCGATTAAGTTTCATCTTTCGCGTTCTCCAAAACCTAGGGTGGATTTTCAGCCCGTGGGCCGTTCCCAGCGAAAGACGTTTAACCGGCCTACATTGCACGAACAAATCATGATATCTCGGAGAAGACACAAGAAAATCTAGGTCTCGAATGGTTCGGCAATTTCTTCCCCTGAACGGCTTACGGGCTTTTGAGGCATCGGCGCGGCACCTGAGCTTCACCCGCGCGGCCATCGAATTATGTGTGACGCAGGCGGCTGTGAGCCAGCAGGTGAAAGGGCTGGAAAAGCGACTTGGCGTTTCGCTTTTTCAGCGGCTTCCGCGCGGCCTGAAGATTACCGCCGAAGGCGAGGCCCTGCTGCCGACGGTGACAAGTTCCTTCGACCAGATGGCGACGACGCTCGACCGGATCGAGGCCGGTCAGGTGCGCGAACTGCTGTTTCTGGGTGTTGTGGGAACCTTTGCCGTGGGCTGGCTGCTGCCCCGGCTGAAGGCGTTTCAGAAGCAGCATCCCTTCATCGATGTCAGGGTTTCCACCAATAATAACCGGGTGGATATGGCGGCTGAAGGGCTGGATTTCGCCATTCGTTTCGGCCAGGGCTCCTGGCATGGCACGGATGCCTTTCGGTTATTCGAGGCGCCTCTCTCCCCGCTCTGCACGCCGAAACTGGCAGAGACACTGAAAACGCCCGCTGATCTGATGGAAGCGACGCTGCTGCGCAGCTACAGGGCCGATGAATGGAGCAACTGGTTTGCCGCGGCCGGCGTGACGCCCGCCGCGCAGGTGAATGCCGGCATTGTTTTCGATACGTCTCTGGGCATGATGGAGGCCGCCCTGCAGGGGCTGGGCGTGGCGCTGGCGCCGCCATCGATGTTTTCGCGGCATCTCGCCTCCGGCGCGATCATCCAGCCTTTTCCGGTTACCATTTCGCTCGGAAGCTATTGGCTGACCCGGCTGCAATCGAAACCGCCGACACCCGCCATGCAGGCCTTTTCCGACTGGATGTTCAATAGCATAGGCTCTGCGGAATAAGGCCTATGCCAGGGCGAGCAGAACGCCGCCGGCCGCGCAGAGGACCACCACGGCCCATGGCGGGCTTTTCCAGATCGTCAACAGGATGAAGCCAGTGAGCGCCAGGGTGAAATCCTTCGGGGTGAAGATGGCGCTTGTCCAGACCGGATCATAAAGCGCTGCGCCCAAAATGCCGACGACAGCGGCATTTGCGCCGCGCATGGCAGCCTGCGCCAAAAGGTGCTTGCGGAACCCTTCCCAGAAGGGCAGCGCGCCGACGAGTAGCAACATGCCGGGCAGGAAGATCGCGACAAGGGCGATAGCCGCACCTGCAACGCCGTTGGGCTGTGGCCCTGCCACCGCACCGAGATAGGCGGCGAAGGTGAAGAGCGGGCCGGGCACGGCCTGGGTTGCGCCATATCCGGCGATGAAGGCATCTTCCGTAACCCAGCCCGTGGCGACGACTTCCGATTGCAGCAGCGGGAGCACCACGTGCCCGCCACCGAAAACCAACGCGCCGGCGCGATAAAAGGCATCGAACAAGGAGAGGCCCTGTGACGCCGCGACCGCCGCAAGCAGCGGCAGGAGGCCAAGAAGCAGGGCAAAGGTGGCGAGCGCAATGTATCCCGCACTTTTTGGCACCCGGAAGGCGAGATGGGTGGCCTGCCGCGCGGCATCGGCGCGACACAAGGCAAGCCCGGCGAGCGCGCCGACGGCAAGCGCCAGGATCTGCCCGAAGGCGCCGGCGACAAACACGACGCAGACGATGCCGGCAAGCGCGATGCTGGCCCGCTCACGATCCGGCGCAAGGCCTTTTGCCATGCCCCAGACCGCCTGCGCCACGACGGCGACGGCGACGATTTTCAGCCCATGCAGGAGGCCGGTGCCGACTGGCCCTTCGATGGAGGCGGCGACCATGGCGAAGAAAAACAGGAGAATGGCGGATGGCAGGGTAAAGGCCGTCCAGGCCGCCAGCGCACCGAGCGGGCCTGCCCGCAGCAGCCCGAGCGCAAACCCCACCTGGCTGGAGGCCGGGCCGGGAAGAAACTGGCACAGCGCCACAAGATCGGCATAACCGGCCTCGTCGATCCATTTGCGCCGCACGACCAGTTCATCGCGAAAATAACCGAGATGCGCGATGGGGCCGCCGAAGGAGGTGACGCCAAGCTTCAGGAAAGCTGCGAAAACTTCGTTGGGCGTTCCCTGTTTGTGGCTGTCAGCTTCAGTGGGCATTGCCTGTGTTGACGACTTCACGAAAGAACTCCCTGCGTGCAACGACTGTTCGTCAACACTATCGGCCTCAAAACGATTTCGGTATCAGACACTATTACGACAGGGATATGAAGAGGCTGGCAGTGGCGACGCCGGAAAGTTAGCAAACTTCCCGGCGTCGTTTGGCGATTATCCGGCGAAGGGCCTATCGCTCGGTGGGCAACAATGCGGTGAAGTGCGAAATCCAGCCATTTTCATCGGTGCCGCCGGAAAAGCCCGTCGCATCCCAGATGATGTGATGCCGGTTGCTGCCGTTGTGGATGGTCACCGCGGCGGCGATGGGGGTTGGGGATCGCCATGAGAAGTTTTGGTTGGCGCCCGGCGCGAGGTGGCTGAGCGATTCAAGCTGGACATCGTCGAGGAACAGGACAGTGCTCATCTGGGTCTCATAGAGATATTCCCATCGCGCCTGCGCCAGCCCATTCGCTGCCGCAACGAGAAGATTGCTCTCGCCGACGGGATCGGCCAGGGCCGCCAGGCGCCAGGCGGCGAAAATATTCGCGATATCCCCGCCGCTGAGCCCGAGACTTGAGAGGAACTCGATGGTTTGATCATTGCCGAAAGCATTATATCCTGCTTCACCGAAGGGCCGGATATGCTTGACGACGAAATTGCCAAGAAGTGGCATGTGTATCTCCTTTTGGACATGGACCACCTGTTCCCGGACGTTGGCGTGCAGGATAGCATGGTGGGATCTGTGGTTGATTGGGCGCCGGATAAATCCGGCAATCGATGGAAATGCGGCCGGTGTTCGGCTTTGCGGCTTAGCCGAAGGTGATGGCGACGCGGGCCGGCATGGCCAAAAACGCCTGCAGGCCGAGCCGCGTTCTGGCACCGCCCTGCCCGGCTGGCCATGGATCGAGGATATGAAGTTCCAGATCCTTGCCATTCACGGTGTAGCCATAGACGAGGTAATAGTGGTACTCCGTGCCGATCACGAAGACGCGGTTGTTATCGATCTCGTGTCTGACGATATCGGCCGTCAGGCCATTGACGAAGTGGCCGCCGGTCGTTTCGTGATCGAAGGCGTTCCACTGGCTGGAAACCAGCTGGACGATATTGCTGTTCTGGTTGGCGCCGGCCTGTTCATTGATGCCGCCGGTTTGATCCAGAACCTCCGCCAGTTCCCAGCGCTCGCGAACCTCGGGATCGACGGTGGCGAGTGCTGCGGTGTTGCGCCTTGCAATGACGTATTGCGTCGCCGCGGGAAGTCCGTAATAGGCCCGCACCATCTGTTCGACGGCGGCAAAGCACCAGGCGGGGGTTAGCTGGGGCACCAGGGCGGGAGGGTTGTTGACTGTTGGCATGGTCTTCTCCTTGTTGAAAATGACGGGGTACGGGTTACAGCCGGGTGCCCGTCGTTGATTACATCTGCCGGGTGTTGAGGTCTGGGTGGTGTTGGCCGTCCTGCCGGCATCTGCGCCGGCAGGACATTGCCCATGATCCCATGCCCGAGGGGACGTGTTCGGCCGGGATCATGGAGACGCGTCCTGTCGGGCCGGAACAGGAGCGGCAGGCTCTTAAGGGATCAGGCGGTCTTGCTGAGGTCCTGACGATAGGCCTGCAACGACGCGATTTTTGCGTCCGCGGCAGCCTCACGTTCGGCGACGATGGCCGAGAGCTTCTCCGCGACACCCGCCAGATAGGCCGGCAGATTGGCACTGTCGATATATCCACCCTGCAACTTGTTGAGCTTCGACCATCCTTCGGCAAAGCTGCGGTTGAAGCGGTCGGAGACGATCACCACCGCGTGCCACTGGGCGGTTTGCCTGACGAAGAACTCGTCGACGGAGCGGATGAGCTGCGCGAAGCGGTTCTTTCGCAGCGGCTCCTGCCCGGCGACATTTTCGATGCCGGTGATCTGACGCTGGGCATCATCTGCAACCGCCTGCATGAAATCGGCAAAGCCCTTGAAGAAGAAGGCGATTTCTTCAACGATTTCCTTCATGCGTTTCAGCGCGGAAATGCTGACGTTGAGCGATTGCACCGCAAGCTTGATCTTGTCATCCTCGGCCTGCTTTCCCTTCAGCAGGGCATTGATCCTGATGAGCTCGGCCGCCTGGGTACGGCGTTCCTTCTCATAGGCCTCCGCCTTGTCGATCATCTGCATCTGGATTTCGCGCAGGCTGGCGGCCTGTTGCTGCTGCTCTTCGGAGAGCTTGCCCAGCCCCTTGTCCAAAGCATCGAGCGAAGCCTGCAGGCTGGAAATAACCGTTTGCTGAGCGGCGATCTTTTCTTCCTGCGCCTTGAGTTCCGCGGCACGTGCTGCCAGACGTTTGTCGAGTTCGGCAAGCTCGATGGCCTTGCTCGATTTGGGGTCCGCGCTCTCCGCGTCCTGCGCAAGCTTCGCCTTGGCGTCCTCGAGCGACTTGACATCCCCCTTCAGAGCGTCGCGTTTTTCCTCGCTCTTGCGAAGCTCGGCTTTCTTTTCGGAAAGCTCGCTCTGCTTGGCGGCCGCATCGGCCTTGCTTCCGCCGCCTGACGGGGTGCGGGAGCCGCCGCCCTGCCCCTGCCCGTCTGCATCCTGCCCGCCCTTGGACTGTCCCGAAAGCGCGCCGCCAACCGACGAGGCCAGCATGGAGGCAGGACCGCCCGCCACCATGGCGATGGCGGGAATTGCGCTTGAAATCATCTGCGCGCCGACGCGGACGATCGACATGACAAAAGCACGCTGCTCGGCCGTATTGGCCCGCTGCTCATATTCCCGGGCCTTCTTTTCGAACGCCGCAACCTGTTCCTTGAGATCGTTGACAAGCGATTCAAGCTGTTCCCGCCGTGCGTCCGCCTCCCGGATTTCGCGTTCCATCACGGCTTTATCGGCGAGGCGTTTGCTCAACGCCGTTTCGCTCATATCCGTGGTTTGCGCCGTGTCCCTGATGATGGCGTCATAGGTTGCAGCGAGGGCAAGAAGCTCGTCTCGAACGCTGAGCGCCCTATCCCGGATATTCGTTGCGAGCTTTATCAGATCGTTGGAGACAAATGCCTTGATTTCGGCCTGATCGTTTTCTTCCCTGACATCGAGCCAGTCCGGGAAAAGATCGCCGATGGACAGGCCGATGCGGGTGGCCGCCTCCATCGCGTTCTTCATGACTATTTCGCTTTTCTGCTGCGACGTGATCAGCCTGTTCATGATTGCGCTGATGCGGACGCGAATATCGCCGTTTTCCTGCGGCGTGGTGTTATAGGCGATGTAAAGCAGATCGATCGCATTGTCGGTGTCGCGCTTGGCGCGCTCGACATCATAGGTCCCCTGGATCTTATCGACATAAGACCGGACAAGCGCCGTATCCGACTTGGGAAGGCTGAAATTCGGTTGCGAAACGATAGCGTCGACGCCGGCGTCGATTGCGCTGTTGATCTGGGCGGTCCGGCTTTCGAAAGTCACGACATTGTTCATTTTCATGCTCCTGTTGATGGGTGGTTACGGAGAGTCATTTTTTTGGGGGGGGTGATCGTTCACGATCCGCACTGCTTCTTCGCGTCGTCCGGCAGTCCGGCCTCGGTGGAGGAAATGAACTGCGGCACGTCTTTGGTCAGGCCGTCGATCTCGGCGGACAGCCGCGTAACCTGACGTATTTTCGCGTCGTCAGGATTGACCTCGCTCGCTTCCTTCAGAGCGCTGGTGAAGTTGCCGACCTGAATGTTGAAGTCCTGAACCTTGACGTTGATGGTGGAGATCGCCGCTTTGAGCTTGGTGATCTGCTCCTCCAGAGTTTTCACCGCCTTCTGGTTTTCCGCGTGGCTCTGCTGTGCCGCCGCAAGCTGGCGGCGATTGTTTTCGAGCTGGTTGCGAACGCCTTCAAGAGCCGCCCGGGCATTGTCCAGCCGTGGCTGCGCGGTCCGGTATTCCCGCTCCGCATCATTCATCCAGCCCAGCGCCTTCACCGCGGCGTCACCGGCCTGGCAAATTCCCGGCAGGAAGAAGAGGACGCCGCTGCATATTTTTACTCGCTTGGCCTGCTCGTCCCTTTCCTTCCGGGCTTTTTCGAAGGTGGCCTGGCGCGCCTTGACGTTCTCGTTTTCGGACTGAACCAGCTCCTCATAGCCCTTCACGCTGGTTTCGGACTGCACCACCTGCCGCTCCAGCTCGATCTGCAGGTACATGGCCTCCCCCAGCGCCTTCTCGCGGTCGGCGCTGAGCTGCTGTTGCGCCGTCAGATGGTCCATCAGGCACACGGATCGGCGGCCGAGCAGTTCGCGGCTCGCTTCCGCCTGTTCCAGTTTCGACTTGAAAGCCGCCGTCTGCTCGGCGGTGAGGGTGGCCGCGTTCGCAATGGCCGGCTGGCCCATGGACGGGATATCGAATTCCATTGCGAAGGCCGCAAGGCCGGCAAAAACAACGTGTTTAAGTTGCATCATTTCAACCTCCTCTGGAGAATTGGGGATGAATAAAAGGCATGACGGGCTCCATGCGCCGCCCGGCATCGTTGCCGACCGTGCCGGAGTCCTGGCAGTAACATTCGGATATCAGGCACTTTCGGACGCATCGTCTGCAACGTCGTCAAGACCTAAAAAGCAACCATCAAAGATTGCATTCCGGGTAAATGAACGAAAGATTCCACATCCGACGCTTCATTAAATTATGCAATAAAAACAGCATATAACGCTATTGTCAGCGTTACTCCCGCAAACCGTTTCAAAAGGGAACACATTTTTACGCGCCCCTTAACATTCAATTTATGAGAGTATTTTTTAATACCGCTCAACGGGGCCTCGGGGGAGTGCAACAAAATGCACGCATCTTACGGAGGGGAACCTTCCGGCTGTCACGACTGCCCTGCACGGCCGTCATCAGCGAACAGAACTCACGTTTTCGAATTCGCCATAAAGTAGCGATGCGCAAAAAACCACGGGAGAAAGGTATCCGGAAAAGCAGGCGCCCCAGCTTCAAAGACGCACCCGAGGAGGGACTTCGCCCGGCCTCGGCCGGACATGCTTCGAGAGAGGCTGGACCTACTTGCGAACCGAATCCTGAACGACGATGCCTTTGGTGATGCCGTCGCCTATCTTTGCACCCACCTATCGAACGCCTTCAAACAGGAGCAGCGCCTCGTCCGTGCACTCGGAGACTTCGGCGCATTCGCCACCGTCATGTGCGCCGTGGGCATCGCATCGGTCCATGGCGGGCAATTTACGCTGGCGGCGGTTCAGGCCGTCGTCGTTCCACCCGGCTGGGCATCCAGCCGCAGGACACGCGCCTTGATCGACTGGCTGGAACTGGAAAATACCGCGCAGCGTCACCCGCCCGGCGGCGATAACCGTGAGCGGCCATGGTCGCTAAATGGCTGGATTATTTCGGCAATCGAGAGGCTTGCCAGCACCTATTGCGTCGCGGCCTCGCCATGGCAAACCCTCCCGGCAACGGAGACGCCTGCGGAGGAAGCCATCGGAACGGGCGCGCTGATCGACGGTGTGAGCTGGTTTCTGCGGCACGCGCAGGATTTGCCTTTTCTCTCAGAGGGAATGCGGATGTTCCTTGGGCATGCGCCTGGTTTCCTGATCCTGTTGGACCTGCTGTCCGCCGCGAAGACAGACGCGTGCGATGCGACGGGTTGCGTGTTCTCCCGCAAGGCGACGGCGCGCGCCTATGGGGTCAGTCGCGCTCATGTCACGGCCATACTCGCCAGGGCCGAGCGTTTGAACATCTTGCAAAGAAACGGATCCAGAATAGTTCTGAGCGATCTTGCATTGCAGAACGTCCAGCGCGATCTGGCCTATCAGCTCGCCTTCGTCGTTTTATGGGCGGAAGCGGTGAGAACGTCTCCGCCGTCTGCCGATGCCCCGGAGAGCCTGTCCGGCCGGAATGGCTCCAGCAATCCGCGATAGGGCTTGGCAAGCGGCGTGGCATAGGCGCCGCGCTTGGCGGTGAACAACCCCATGGACACCAGCGATTCCGCCTGCTTGACGGCCGCCGCGACGCCATCGACAACCGGCACGCCGAACTCATCGCGCAGTTCGGCGGCAAGATCCGCCATACCGGCGCAACCGAGCACGATCGCCTCCGCCCTGTCCTCTTTCAGGGCCAGCGAGATTTCCGCGCGCAGCCTTTCACGAGCGTTCGAGGCGGGATCTTCCAGCGACAGAACCGGAATATCGGCGGCGCGCACATTGCAGCGGGCGGACATGCCATAACGATGGACAAGATGTTCCAGCGGCAGCCGCGAGCGTTCCATCGTCGTGACGATGGTGAATTTCTGGGCGATGAAGGCGGTGGCGGAGACCGCCGCCTCGCAGATGCCGATAACGGGAATATCGGCGAGAGCCCGGGCGGCATCGAGCCCGGTATCGTCGAAACAGGCGATGATCGCCGCGTCGGCTCCAAGCGCCGGCGCCTTTGCCAGCTCCAGCAGCAGGCCGGGCACGGCGAAAACCTCGTCGTAATAACCTTCGATGGAGACAGGCCCCATGGACGAGGTAACGGCCATTATGTCCGTATCACGGCCGGCTATCCGCGTCGCGGCGTCGGCGATGGTCGCGGTCATGGATTGCGTGGTGTTGGGATTGATGACGAGTATGCGCATTTTACGTTTCTTTATCCGCGTGAATGGCGGCGATTGAGCGTGACGATCAGGCCGAGCGTGGCCGCGATCACCAGGAAGGAAAACAGGGTTGTAACAGCACCGAGCGCATAAAGCACCGGCGTCGTGACATTGGTGGTCATGCCGTAGATTTCCAGCGGCAGCGTGTTGTAGGTGCCTGACGTCATCAATGTGCGGGCGAACTCGTCATAAGAAAGCGTGAAGCCGAAGAGGCCGACGCCGATCAGGCTCGGCGCGATCATCGGCAGCACCACATGGGCGAAGGTCTGCCAGGAGGATGCGCCGAGATCGCGGGCCGCTTCCTCATAGGACGGCGAAAAGCGGTTGAAGACGGCCAGCATGATGAGCACGCCGAAAGGCAGCGTCCAGGTGAGATGCGCGCCGAAGGCGGACGTATACCATGACGGCTCCAGCCCGAGCTGCTGGAACAGAACGCCGATGCCGAGCGAAATGATGATCGACGGCACCACGAGGCTTGCGACCGACAGATAGAACAACGGCGTCGCCCCGATGAATTTGCGCCGGAAGGCAAGGCCCGCCAGCAGCGAGACAAGCACGGTAACGGCCATGACCATCAGGCCAAGAGCGAAGGAGCGGCGGAAAGAGCCGCCGAAATCGCCGACGGCCTGCTGTTCGAAGAGATTGCCGAACCAGTGCAGCGAAACGCCGTTCAGCGGGAAAGTCAGCCCGCCATTGGGCCCCTGAAAGGCGAGGATGAGGATGGCCGACAGCGGGCCGTAAAGAAACAGCACGAAGAGGGCGAAAAAGAAGGCGAGGACATAGAATTCGCGGCCGCGTTTTTCCTGATGCATTGGATCAAAGCTCCTTGCGGATATCGACGATGCGCAGGATGCCCGCGACCATCAGAAGAACGAGGATGAGCAGGATGACGGCGTTCGCAGCGGCGGCCGGATATTGCAGCAGCGACATCTGGTTCTTCATCATCAGCGCCACCGAGGCGCTCTGACCGCCGGACATCACCTGAACGGTGGAGAAATCGGCCATGACCAGCGTGACGACGAAGATGCTACCAATCGCCATGCCGGGTTTGGCAAGTGGAATGATGACGTTGCTGAGCGTCTGCCAGCCCGTCGCGCCGGCGTCACGCGCCGCCTCGATCAGCGATTTATCGATGCGCATCAGCGTGTTGAAGATCGGCGTGACCATGAACAGCGTATAAAGATGCACCATGGCCAGCACCACGGCGAAATCCGAATAAAGCAGCCATTCGATCGGCTCGGGAATGATGCCGGTGCCGACCAATGCGCTGTTGACGAGGCCGTTTCGCCCAAGCACCGGAATCCAGGAAATCATGCGGATGATGTTCGACGTCAGGAAGGGCACGGTGCAGACGAGGAAGAGCACCATCTGCATGGTGGTGGTGCGAATGTGGAAGGCGAGGAAATAGGCGATCCAGAAACCGCAGAACAGCGTGATGGCCCAGACCATGGCAGCATATTTCAGGGTGTTGAGATAGGTCTGCCAGGTGACCCACGAGCCGAGCGTTTCCAGATAGTTGAACGTCACGAAATCCGGATACATCTGGGCGAAATCGTAATCCCAGAAGCTGACAACGGCGATCATGAGGATCGGCAGAGCCAGGAAAAAGCCGAGGATCAGCAAAAGCGGGGCAGCTTGGACATAGGAGACGAGCTTTTGCGGCAGCGCGAAACTGCGGGGCGGCGTGTCCTTTTTGTCGCTGACGCCGATGAGTCTGACCGTCACCATCATGAAGCCTTTCGCTGTTTATGGGCAGGAACCGGCGGCATTGGCCGCCGGCGCCGTCTTTTCAGGACATCAGGCCGCGATGAATTCGTTCCAGCGGCGAACCATGTAGCGGTCTTCATCCATAACGGAGTTCCAGCACGCGACCTTGCCCATGCGTTCCTCGAAGGAGCCGCCATCGCGCACGGCGCCGGCCTTTTCCATGACCTTGCCGTCGGGCGCGATGATATCACCCTGCGCCGGCTTGCCTTCGACCCAGTAGCCCCACTCGTCGGCGCTCATGTGTTCCTTGGCCGTTTCCATGGCGGCGGAATAATAACCCTGACGGTTGAGGTAAGCGCCGACCCAGCCGGAAGTGTACCAGTTGATATATTCATAGGCCGCATCGAGTTTCGCGCCCGAGAGGTGCTTTGCAAGGCCAAGACCGCCGCCCCAGGACCGATAGCCTTCCTTCAGCGGCTGGTATTTGCAGGCGATGCCCTTGGAACGGACCGCGGCGACTGCGGGCGACCACATGGACTGGATGATGACTTCGCCCGAGGCCATGAGGTTGACGCTTTCATCGAAGCTCTTCCAGAAGGCGCGGAACTGGCCGTCCTTCTTCGCCTTGATGAGGAAGTCGATGGTCTTGTCGATCTCCTCCTTGGTCATGTTGCCCTTGTCGGCATATTTGATGTTGCCCATGGCTTCCATGATCATCGCCGCATCCATGATGCCGATGGAGGGAATGTTGAGGATCGAGGTCTTGCCCTTGAACTTCGGGTCCATGATATCGGCCCAGCTGGAGATATCGCGGCCGACGAGATCGGGGCGGATGCCGAGCGTATCGGCGTTGTAGATGGTAGGAACCATGGTGAAATAATCGGTCTCGCCCTTGGCGAACTTCTTGTCGCCGGGCTTTTCGACGAAACCGACCGTGTGCGGGGCCGTGCCCTGCGCCACGACGCTGTCCGGCTTCAGCTTGCCGTTTTTGAACAGCGGCACGATCTTGTCGTAATATTTCAGCTTCTTGATTTCCATCGGCTGGATGACGCCGGCCGGATAGACCTTCTTCAGGATCCAGTACTCGATATCGGCGATATCGTAGGAGTTCGGCTGGGTGACGGCGCGCTGGGCGGCGGCATCCGAATCCGTCGCCGTCATTTCAAGCGTGATGCCGAGATCGGCCTTGCACTTTTCGGCAATGGCGTTGAGGTTCGACACACCCGTGCCGAACTGGCGGATGGTGATCGGGTTCTGCGCCCAGATGGTCGGGAAGCCGGTGATAAGGCCGGAGCCGATCGCCGCACCCGTGGCGGCTGCACCCGCTTTCAGGAGGCCGCGGCGGGACAGGCCCTTTTTGCTGTTGGTGGTATCGGTCATTTCAAAGTTCTCCTCTGGTTATTTTTGGGGTCACTTCTCTACCCGGCCGAGCACGATGGCATCGGCCGCATTCCATGAAAGCGGTATGGCGTCGCCGGTCCTGACCGGATTTTCGAAGAAGGCGGCATCGCTGAGGATGACGTTGAAATCCTCGATGCCCGCGCCGGTGACGGCGATCTTCACGCTTGCGCCGCGATATTCGACATTCGAGACGATGCCGGTGAAACCGAGGCCCGGCTGCTGCGCCTCCCCGACGCGGACGCGGTCGGTGCGCACGGCGATATCGACCGCGCCGTCATCCGGGGCGACGCCGCTTGCCGTGAAAGTGCCGCCGCCCGCCACTTCGAGCGTAACGAGATCATCCGTTTTTTCCCGGTAACGCCCGGAAATGACATTGTGGTCGCCCATGAAGCGGGCAACGAAGGCAGTGGCGGGACGCTCGAACACCTCGCGCGGGGTGGCCGCCTGTTCGATGCGGCCGTCATTCATGACGACGATGATATCGGCGAGCGCCATGGCCTCTTCCTGGCTGTGGGTGACATGCACGAAGGTAATGCCTAGCGAGGTCTGAAGCTTCTTCAGCTCGGCGCGCATGCGGATCTTGAGAAACGGATCGAGCGCCGAAAGCGGCTCGTCCAGCAGCAGCGCCTCGGGATCGGTAATCAGCGCGCGCGCCAGCGCCACGCGCTGCTGTTGCCCGCCGGAAAGCTGGGCCGGCCGGCGGCTGGCATAGGGTTCGAGCTGCATCAGCCGCAGCATTTCGAGCGCCTTCGCCCGGCGGGTTTCCTTGTCCACGCCCTTCATCTTGAGGCTGAAGGCGACATTGTCGACGAGATCGAGATGCGGAAACAGCGCATAGGACTGGAACATCATCGCCGTGCCGCGCCGGGCGGGCGGCAGATCGGTGACGACTGTATTGCCTAGCCGGACATCGCCGCTGGAGATGCTTTCGTGGCCGGCAATCATCCGCAATGTCGAGGTCTTGCCGCAGCCCGACGGGCCAAGCAGGCAGCAATAGCTCCCGGCGGGAATCTTGAGGCTTATCGCATGCACGGCGGTGGTGTTGCCGTAAATCTTGGATACGGACGCGATGTCGATTGCTGCGGCTTTGCTCATAAACACTCTCCTGCGACGTCTTTGTCATGCAGGAGGCGTGCCAATCGGCTTAGCCATTGATGTAAAATGATATTTTTTTGCGCTTCGGAGACCCGTGCGCGGACCTGCCCAATTTTACAGCGATTGTTTTCGATTCATTGCAGAAATTGTATGCAATCTGAAAGCCCAAAATGCCCCGCGCTTCACCCGGCCCTGAACCGGTCGAAAGCGGTGAGATATTTGACCGTCGGATCGGCGTCCCAGCGGTAGATTTCGGTCCGCAGGAAATGCAGCTCCTCTTCGAGCTTTTCCTCCGGCAGCTCCACCCACCAGGATTTCGGCCGGCCATCGGAGCCGTCCGACCAGCGATAGCCGCGCTTTTTCAGATGATCCTTCATGTCGAACGGGCTGTTTTCCGCGTAGAGGCGCACCCTTGAGCGCCGGCTCGCGTCATGGAGTTCGGCAAAGGGCGTGCTGCTCTGGCCGGGGCGCGTCTGCTCCAGCACTTCCAGCAGCGCGAAACAATCGTCCACCGCGCGATGGCCATCGTGGAAATAGCCGGATTGGCCGATCAGATAACCGAGCTTGTTGCCCTCGAAACCACGCGTGCGCCAGTCTATTTCCGAAACGGAGCAGGCCCATGCCTTGTCGCGGAAGATCGGCGAGAAGGCCTCGCAAAAGGGACGGTCGAAACCGGCATTGTGGGCGATGATCAGATCGGCATGGGCAACGAGGGAGGTCAGCCGGTCCATGTCTATCGACTGTCCCGCGACCATCTCGTCGGTGATCCCGGTCAGACGGGTGATTTCTTCGGGAATGGCGATACCTGGCTGCCGCAACCCGCCATAAATGCCGGTGACATCGCCGATTGTGCCGTTATCGTCGAATGTGAAGGTGATGACGCCGATTTCGATGATCTCATCGGTGCGATGGTCGAGACCCGTCGTTTCCGTATCGAGGATCACACCCTGACGGGCAAATTCCGGCCTTGGCTGATCGACGACCGCGCGCGGCTGCAGCCGGCGCAGGACACGATAATTGCCGGTGGATTCAAGATAGGCGGTAAGGGCCTCATCGTCCGTACCGGTCTTTTGGGCCGTTTCGCGACCACCGGCTTTTCGCCCTCTTTCAGCCTGCGGAAGCCGCGCTGCCGCGGGTGCGAAAAAATCCAACTGGGAGGTCATTATGCGCCTGTCCGCCTTGCCCGGAAATCAAGATTGAGTAATCCAGCATATGCGCACAGGCTCACGGTAACAACAGCGGTCGCTCTCATCCACAGAAACGGCATATCTCACGGGGTACAGTTAAGGGTTGCGGCTTCAATTTACGATGGTAAAAAAAGCGCACCGTTCCCGTTTTTCAGGAGAGAAGAAGAATGCCGCTTCCATCGCCTTCCAACCCGAAAACGCTCGCTGACCAGAGCCGGCTGAAGCTGTTTCCGCTGCAAAGCGGGCCGCATTTCGCGAATGCAGGCCTTACCAACGGGGCAAGCGGCATTGTCTTTACGGGCTATACGCGCGATGCGAGCCTCGACAACGAGGCCTTCTCCTGCTGCGGCAGTTACACCCTGCGCAATTCCGTGCACGCCGCGATTGCCGGCACGACAAGCGACAATTGCACGGTCTTTGCCCTGAAGAGCATCATCAACCAGCGCCCGTGCCTGGCGGTCGGGAAGTTCGACCCGGATGGCAAGCCGCTGGCATTGTCGACGTCGGAATTCGAAGAGGTCACCAAACCCCTGTTCCAGTTCGCGGACAAGGTTTCGCCGATCCTCGGCAGCGAGCCCGCGCCGGGCATCCAGATCCGCAGCGGCGACGCCTCCTATAATTATCAGGTGGACGCACGCAGCGGCCGCTTCCGCTTCACCTATAAGGATGCCATGAACGGCGGTCGTTTCGGACCTTCGGCCGATGGCAATTTTTCCCTGGAACATGACGGCCATCGCCTCGCCAGAATAAGCGCCGGCGGCAGCTATAGCAGCTCGGACAATTCGATTGCCGCCTCGGCCTATCGCGACCTCGAATCCCGCGGTTTCGAAACGACGGTGCGCAGCGGCCAGGCTTCCGCCATGTTCGGAAGAACCTACACGGAAAACGCCATTACCCGCAAAATCGGCGTCGGTTACGGCGACACCTCGTTCCGACGCGAGGATACGCCGGGAGGAACGATCAAGGAAACCCTTGGGCACAAGATGGATAAGGTCACGCTCGAAGTCTCCCGCACGCGCGACCGGGCGAAGGGCACCGAATATATGCTGACGATCAAGATGGAGCTTTGAGGCTTCGGCAAGCGGAGCGGCCGCGCCAGCAGTTCCTCAGGAGGCCTGGCTGTCGAGAAGGTTTTCGCAATTGGCCGGATTGCCGATGATCTCGCTTGTCCTGATGATGGAGGCGGCATCTGCGGTTATCTTGATGATGCAGTCGCGGCGATGCTCCTTGATCTTCATGCCCTCGGTTTCCGAGACCTGCGCCTGCCCGTCTACGGTCTTGACTTCGCGCCTGTTGCTGAGACCGGCATAGGTCTCCCTATCGACTTTCAGCCAGTAGGATTCGGTGTCGCCGTTCTCGATGATGACCTTGTTCGGGCGGCCGAGTCGGGCGATTGCGGCCTCGCGCGGTTGCCCCACGAAACCGGCGACAGTGCGGGAAATCTCCGTCTCGCCGGCGCTGGTGCACGCCGCAACGACGACCAGCACGGCCGCCAGACATCCTCTTTCAAGCCATCTCATTTCCAGATCATTCCCTACAAAACGTCACCGGCCCCGGCTCTCGGCCGGCGTCCGGGGCAAATCTAGGCACGATCATTTTGCACGGAAAGATGGAACGGCCGCAAAGCCGATCAACTTGTTATGATCAGCCCTGTCGCGAAAGGACGATTTACCGGTTCGGCGCGCGCCGTTTTTACCTGTTGCGGAACACGGTGCAAGGAACGCCCGCCCGCCGGATATCGCCACAAAGCGCATTGGCTTCGGCTCTGGTTTCCCGGCCGATGCGGGCGGCATAACGCGGCCGCGAACCGAAATTTCCGCCCCGCTGCCGCACGATCAAAGCCCGCTCGGCATTCAGCGGGTCCGAAAGCTGCAGGATCGCCCGGGTGAAAAGCCGGTTCGCCACGGACGGATTATAATGCGCCGCAAGCTGCACGCCCCATGGCGCCCAGTCGGCCGATGCAATGAGAACGGGATCGTTCATGGTGCGGGTGTCGGCGAGACGCACGCAGGCATCGAGGAAGGAACGGTTGTCATCCAGCGCCGGCGCCGCCTTTTCCGGCGGATTGTCCTTCCATGTCTCCACCGGATAACCGGTTATCGCAAACACA
This sequence comes from Agrobacterium sp. CFBP 3001, assembly GCF_027871605.1. Taxonomy (NCBI): domain Bacteria; kingdom Pseudomonadati; phylum Pseudomonadota; class Alphaproteobacteria; order Hyphomicrobiales; family Rhizobiaceae; genus Agrobacterium; species Agrobacterium sp. CFBP 3001. The sequence continues at coordinate 260,342 of NZ_JAQAHD010000004.1, read as the reverse complement.
TAATCGCGGGTTTCGGTGGGCAGGCGGCCGTTGGCGATGAAGTTCCGCAAGCCCGCCTCCCCCGCATTGTAAGCTGCGGCGGCAAGGCCGAAATTGCCGAACTGCACGTTCAATTCGGAGAGATATCGGGAAGACGCCTCAAGCGCGGCGATGATGTTGAAACTGTCTTCGAGACCGCGCAACCGGGCCGTTCCCGGCATGAACTGGGCGATGCCCTCCGCCCCCTTCGGACTGACCGCATTGGGCCGGAACAGGCTTTCCCGCCAGATCAGCCGGGCGAAATAATCCGGCGGAACGGCATGGCGGGCGGCGAGCACCTCAATGGCATGGCAAAGATCATTATTGTAACTGCCTGCATTGATGCACAGGTCCGGCGCGACATCATGGCTATAGGCGCAGGCGGCTTTTTTCCCGGCGGGCTCTTCGGCTTGCGCCGCGCCGAAGGCTGCGGTCAGCAGACACAGGGCAAGAGCCATGCGGCTTGTCGATATCCCTGCCAAGCGAAAGCCCCCGAAAATTCCAGACACGATGTGCCGATTATCGGCCAAACCGGAAGATATGCCCAGCTTTGCGGCTTGTCATCACGTATCGAACATCGAATGGACTGACGTGATCGGATGGGGCGCGGACGGCGGGCAGCCCCTTTCAAGTCAGTCGTGGAGGGCCAACGTTCTCTCGACGTCATCCTCGGCCCTGTGCCGAGGTTCTGATCAGGTCGAATAAAATCAATACGTTGCAGATCCTCGGGACAAGCCCGAGGATGACGTTGGCGTGATTGGCTCGGCTTGTTGAGGCCTCACCCTAAAAGTCCTGCCACTCCTCATGCTTGACGGCAACCGCGGCGGAACCGCGCGCCGCAAGCGGGCGGGGTGCGCTGCGATGCGAGCTCACTGGCGCGGATTGCTGCTCGAAGCCGCCGCGCGCAGAGGCGGAGGATCGGGCCATGTCCTCGAACCGGAATTGCCCGAGAAGTTCGAACAGGGCCGCCGCTTCCCGCGCAAGGCTGTGGCTTGCGGCGGTCTGTTCCTCGACCATGGCGGCGTTCTGCTGGGTGCCCTGATCGACGGTGTTGACCGCCTGATTGATTTCCGCGAGCGCCGTGGACTGTTCGCGCGCGGCATCGACAATCGCAACGACATTAGTGTTGATATCCCGCACCTGCTCGGCGATTTCCTGCAGGGCCGAACCCGCCCGGGTGACAAGGCCGACGCCGTTTTCCACCTGCGCGCCGGAGGCATTGATCAGGCTCTTGATTTCCTTGGCGGCCGTTGCGGAACGCTGCGCGAGTTCGCGAACTTCCTGCGCCACCACGGCAAAACCCTTGCCCGCTTCACCCGCGCGGGCGGCTTCCACGCCTGCATTCAATGCCAGAAGATTGGTCTGGAAGGCGATTTCGTCGATCACGCCGATAATGTTGGAAATCTCGCGTGATGATTTTTCGATCTGGTCCATGGCGCCGATCGCATCGCGCACCACCTGTCCCGAATGTTCCGCATGGTCACGGGCACGGGCGACGATCTTGCCGGCCTCTTCGGCGCGACGGCTCGAATCGTTGACGGCGGTGGTGATTTCTTCGAGCGCGGCTGCCGTTTCCTCGATGGAGGCGGCCTGCTGCTCCGTGCGTCTGGCGAGATCGTCGGCAGCGGACCTGATCTCGTTGGAACCGGACGAAATGGCGCCGGCATTTTCAGACACCAGCGTCATGGCCCTTTTGAGCTTTTCCGAAGCCGCGTTGAAATCCGTGCGCAATCTTTCAAGCGAGGGGATGAAGGGTTTGTCGATGCTCTGGGCAAGATCGCCCTCGGCCAGATCGGTGAGACATTGCGCCAGCTTTTCGACGTTTTCGACGCGGCCGGTCACGTCGGTCGCGAATTTGACGACCTTGAACACCTTGCCGTTGAGATCGAAGATCGGATTATAGGACGCCTGAATGAAGACCTTGCGGCCGCCCTTGCCAAGCCGCATGAACTCATCCGCCACGAGATCGCCGCCGGCCAGCCTTTCCCAGAACTGCTTATATTGCGACGACTGCGTATAGGCCGGTTCGCAGAACATGGAATGGTGCCTGCCCTGCACTTCCGCCAGCGAATAACCGAGCGCGGCCAGAAAATTCTCGTTTGCAGTCAAAACCTCGCCGTTCGGGGAGAATTCGATGATGGCCTGCGCCCGTGACAGGGCATCGATCTTGCCGGCATCTTCCGCCGCCTTCAGCTTGCGGTCGGTAATATCGGTGGCGATCTTGACCACTTTCACCGGCTTGCCGCGACGAAACACCGGATTGTAGGACGCCTCGATCCAGACTTCCCGGCCGCCCTTGCCGATGCGCTTATATTGCCGCTGATCGAACTGGCCGGCCGAGAGCTTGGACCAGAAGGCCTTGTAATCCTGCGAGGACACGACCGCCGGCTCCACGAACATGCTGTGGTGCCTGCCGACGATTTCCGATAGCTCATAACCGAGCGCCCGACAGAAATTTTCGTTGGCGTTGAGAATTTTTCCCGAAAGGTCGAATTCAATGATGGCCTGGGATTTGGAAAGCGCGGCGAGAACCGCAAAAGCATTGGCACCACGATCAAGAATACTCACGCGCGTTTCTCCGATGGAAAGGGATGATTCCTATTCAAAATCATTCGTGAATATTATGATTACATTCTTAAATAATATTTAAGGATAAAGTTGATGTTCATCATCTGAAGTTGCAGATACCGTGCAATGTGTTCTCTGCCGGTTTTTTCTCGCCGCCTTTTTTTGGGAACGTTCGGCGCATGCTCGCATTCTATACCGAATGGGGAACCGGCAATGGCCGGCGAATTTCCGCGCCGGCGCTACGACGATTTCAATTTGGGAGGAGCACACAAATGGAAAAGAACACGATCTGTATCTGGTACGACAAGGATGCCGAGGCCGCGGCCAGATTTTATGCCGAAACCTTTCCGGATAGCGCGGTAACCGGCGTTCACCATGCGCCGAGCGACTATCCCTCCGGCAAGAAGGGAGATGTGCTGACGGTGCAGTTCACCGTGGCAGGCGTTTCCTGCATCGGCCTCAATGGCGGGCCGGTCTTCAAGCAGAGCGAGGCTTTCTCGTTCCAGATATCGACCGAAGACCAGGAAGAAACCGACCGTTACTGGAACGCCATCGTCGGCGATGGCGGGCAGGAAAGCGCCTGCGGCTGGTGCAAGGACAAATGGGGCGTTTCCTGGCAGATCACGCCGCGCGTGCTGATGGAAGCCATGGCCGCCGGCGGCGCGGAGGCCAAACGCGCCTTCGATGCGATGATGGACATGAAGAAAATCGACGTCGCCGCCATCGAGGCTGCACGTCGCGGTTGACTGGCGAAAGCTGTTCAGCAGCAAGTAGCGAGGCAGGCTAAAAACCGGAAGCCCCTGATAAATCAGCTTAAATTCCGGTTTTTTGTATTTGTCGCCCATTTTTTGCCGCGCAGAATGGGCTGCGCGGCCAGTCATCATAAAACGTTCAACAAACTGTAAGCCATCCGTCAAAGACGGCTGTTAGCAGAGCCTCCGTGGCTTCGTGCCGGGGACGTGAAGTCCTTGCCGAGCAGGCCATCATTCCAGCAACGGGGCTCAACTCATGAAATCTTCCGCTCTGACTTCCTTCGTGGCCGGCGTCGCCATCGCCGCCGCCTTCGGCGCCACCGCCGCCCAGGCAGAAAAGACCAAGTTCGAATTCTGGTACGGTCTTTCCGGCGATCTCGGCGACCGCGTGCAGGACACCTGCAAGAAGTTCAACGACTCCCAGGCCGAATTCGAGATCGTCTGCACCTCGCAGAACGATTACGAATCCACCCTGCAGAACACCATTGCCGCCTATCGCGCCAAGAAGCAGCCCGCCATCACCCAGATTTATGACGCCGGCACGCTGGACATGATGCTGTCCAAGGCTTTCGTTCCCGCCAAGAAGCTGATGGCCGACAATGGCTACAAGATCGACTGGAACAATTATTTCCCCGGCATCGCCAATTATTACGCCACGGCTTCGGGTGAATTGAACTCCTTCCCCTACAATTCTTCGACCGCGATGTTCTATTACAATGTCGACGCTTTCGAAAAAGCCGGCATCACCTTCAAGCCCGACACATGGGAACAGGTCGAAGAAGCTTCCAAGAAGCTGAAAGCCGCCGGCTTCGAATGCCCGCTCGCCTTTAACTTCGACACATGGATGCTGATGGAGCAGTTCTCCGCCATCCACAACCAGCCGATCGCCACCAAGGCCAACGGTTATCAGGGTCTGGACGCGGAACTTGCGATCAACAAGACCAAGTTCGTCGACCACGTGAAATTCTTCAAGAAGATGCAGGACGAGAAGCTGTTCGTCGTCAAGACCAAGCAGCTCGGCATGGATATCCTGCCGGCCTTCACCTCGCAGACCTGCCAGATGTTCATGACTTCCATCGCCAACCACGGCACCGTCGGCAAGTCCATGCCGGAAGGCGTGAAGTGGGACGTCGCCATGCTGCCGATCTGGAAGGGCACCGAACGCCACAACTCGCTGGTCGGCGGCGCTTCGCTGTGGGTCATGGCCGGTCGTCCGGAAGCCGAATACAAGGGCGCTGCCGCATTCCTGAACTTCATCGCCCAGCCCGACATGGTTGAGTGGTGGTCGACGGTCACCGGTTACATCCCGGTCACCAAGACCGGCTTCGACGCCATGAAGGCCAATGGTTTTTACGACAAGGCCCCCTATAAGGGCCGCGAAAAGGCCATCGAGAGCCTGACCTTTACGCCGCCTTCCGAATATACCCGCGGTATCCGCCTCGGCGGTTTCACGCAGATCCGCAAGGAAGTCGCCACCTCGCTCGAAGCCATCTTCATGCAGAACGCCGATATCCAGGCTGAACTCGACAAGGCCGTCGAGCGCGCCAACACCGGCCTGCGCCGCTTCGAAAAGACCTATGAAGGCGCCAAGCTGAACTAAGCGTTCTTTCCTCGCCGTCAAAGGCCTGTCCGGACAGTCGTTCGGGCAGGCCCGCCGAAATCTCGAACTCTGCCGGACTCCAATGGAAAAGCGTACCGTCTTCAAAAGCACATGGCTGCCTGTGCTCTTCGCCCTGCCGCAGTTTCTGCTTATCCTTCTGTTCTTCTATTGGCCGGTCGCGGCGGTGCTGAACTGGGCATTCACCCTGGAGCCGCCCTTCGGCGGCCAGGCGGAATTTGTCGGTTTAGCCAATTTCATCGAAACCTTCGGCGATCCGCTCTATTGGCAGTCGATCCTCACCAGCCTGATCTTTGCGGTCGCCGGGCCGTTTTTCGCGATCCTCATCGGCCTTGTGCTCGCCCTTGCGGTCGATCGCCAGCTTCCTGGCTCCGGCTTTTTCCGGGTGCTTTATATCCTGCCCTATGCGATTGCCGGTCCCGCCGCCGGCATGGCCTTCCGCTTCATCCTGTCGCCGGAACGCGGCATCGCCGCATCGCTGAATGCCTGGTGGCCCGATATCTGGAACCCGGCCAAATATGGCGAGCACGCGCTCATCCTCGTCATCGTCATCTTCATCTGGAAATGGGCGGGCTACACCTTCATTTTCCTGTTCGCCGGCCTGCAATCCGTGCCGCGTTCGCTGACGGAGGCCGCCGCCATGGACGGATCCGGGCCCATTCGCCGCGCCATCGACATTCAGGTGCCGCTGCTTGCACCCACCCTGTTCTTCCTCACCGTCATCATGATGACCGAGGGTTTCGTCGGCGCCGATACGTTCGGCATCGTCGCCTCCACCACCGAGGGCGGCCCCAACCACGCCACCGAAGTGATGGTCTACCGCATCGTCAGCGAGGCCTTCGAGGGGCTGAACTATTCCGGCGCCTCTGCCCAGAGCCTCGTCCTCATCGGCCTCATCATGGTCTTCACCTTCATCCAGTTCCGCTTCGTCGAGCGGCAAGTCCATTACAAGTGAGGCCGCGATGATCCAGCGCACACCCTATGCCGACGCCCTGACCTATGCGATCATGGTGGCCGGCTTCGTCCTGCTCATCGGCCCTTTCATCGTCGTCATTTCGGGCGCCAGCCAGTCGGTCCAGCAGGTCAACAGCGTCCCCTTCAGCTTCATGCCGCAGGGCGAATTCTTCACCAATGCGCAGGCGGCCTGGCAACGCGCCAATCTTGGCAACGCCCTCCTCAACAGTATCATCATGGCGACGCTGGTGACCGTCGGCAAGGTGGCCCTCTCGGCCTTCACCGCCTTCGCCATCGTGTTCTTCCGTTCGCCGCTCAGGCATCTGTTCTTCTGGACGGTGTTCATCACCCTGATGCTGCCGCTCGAAGTGCGCGTGGTGCCGACCTATTCCGTCGCCGCCGATCTGTTCCAACCGTTCCGCTCCATCCTCGGCCTGTTCGGCATCGAGGTCACGTTGGAATGGAACCTGCTGAACTCCTATGCCGGCCTCACCCTGCCGCTGATCGCCACCGCCACCGGCACCTTTCTCTACCGGCAGTTCTTCATGACGATCCCGGACGAGCTGGCGGAGGCCGCGCGCATGGACGGTTCGGGTGCGGCGCGTTTCTTCGTGGACATGCTGCTGCCGCTGTCGCGCACCAACATGCTGGCGCTCACCACCATCATGTTCGTTTACGCCTGGAACCAGTATCTGTGGCCGCTGCTGATGATCACCGATCCGTCCTACAAGACGGTGATGATGTCGCTGCGCGCGCTTCTGCCCGCCGATGACGGCACGCCGGACTGGAACGTCACGCTGGCCGGTTCCCTCATCATCATCCTGCCGCCGCTTCTCGTCGTGGCCTTCCTGCAACGCTGGTTCGTCCGCGGCCTCGTATCGTCCGACAAGTAACAGCGCGGCTTTCAACAACAAGGTTTCCCATCATGGCTCAGATCGATATCCGTCAGGTCCGCAAATCCTATGGCAAGACGCCCACCCTGCACGGCGTGGACCTCACCTTCGACTCCGGCGAATTCGTCGTCATCCTCGGCCCGTCGGGCTGCGGCAAATCCACGCTTCTGCGCATGATCGCCGGTCTGGAGGACATCACCTCCGGCGAGATCGCCATTGGCGGGCGGGTGGTCAACACGCTGGAACCGCGCGAGCGTGGCTGCGCCATGGTGTTCCAGAACTACGCGCTTTATCCGCATATGTCGGTGGCCGGCAATATCGGCTATGCGCTGAAGGTCGCGGGCGTTCCGAAGGCCGAACGCCAGCGCCGCATCGAGGAGACCGCAAAGATCGTCGGCCTTTCCGATTATCTTGAGCGCAAGCCCGCGGCCCTTTCCGGCGGCCAGCGCCAGCGCGTCGCCATGGCCCGCGCCATCATCCGCGAACCTGCAGTGTTTCTCTTCGACGAGCCGCTCTCCAACCTCGACGCCAAGCTGCGCGTGACCATGCGCGCGGAAATCCGCAAGCTGCACCAGCGCCTCTCCGCCACCTCCATTTTCGTCACCCACGATCAGGTGGAGGCCATGACGCTGGCCGACCGGCTGGTGGTGATGAACAGGGGCAATGTTGAGCAGGTCGGCCATCCGCTGGATATCTATCACCGCCCGGCCAGCACCTTCGTTGCCTCTTTCATCGGCTCGCCTGCCATGAACCTGTTCAACACGAGGGTGGAAGTGGAATCCCCCGCCGTGATGCTGCATGGCACGCCCGTAAAGCTCTTCCCCGAAACCGCGCTGGAACTGCGCGGCCGCGACGTGACCGTCGGCATCCGCCCGGAACAGTGCGTGGTCAGCACGGATGGCGCCGGCGTGCCGGCAGTTGTGGATTTTGTCGAAGAACTGGGCTCCGGCCGCATCGTCCATGCCGATATCGCCGGCGAGACCTTCTCCGCCGCCATCGGTGAGGACCTTTCGGTGAAACCCGGCCAGCGCATCCACCTCGATCTCCCCGCCGCCCACCTTCATTTCTTCGATCCGGCCACGGGAAAACGGATCGAAACCGAGGGCGCCGTCGAAACCACCCGCATCGGCAACGAGAAACTGCTGGCGGTTTAGGCCCGCGTAAGATGCCTCCGGTGCGGTTTCGGATATAGTCCACCCGCACCGGCTCCGGAAGCGATGGTGTCGAATGACTGATCAAGTCGGATAAATCACATCAGAAAACCTATTTAATATATTGAATATTATATATTTCTTCATGGAAATTTGACAGCGAAAGCATCCACCGTCAACTGTCTTGCCGCGGCCACTGCGCCGTTGCACTTCAAAGATGACCGAGCGGCTACCGCCACGGGATCATCGCCAGATGCAGAATTTCAGCAAAAATCTTTCGGTTCGGAAATCATAATCGGAATAGTCTTTGCCGCGCCAATCCCCCGGCGGGGATATCGTCGCGACGAGCAAAGGCCTGCCTGCGGCAAACGCGCCGCGCAAGCCAAAACATCGACGAAAGTGAAGCCCAATGGCAAATGATCGCAAACTGCATCTCGGCGCCTTCATGCGGCCCGTCAGTCTCCACACGGGCGCATGGCGTTATCCGGGCGCCTTCCCCGATGCGAATTTCAATTTCGCCCATCTGGCGCGCTTCGCGCAACAGCTCGAGGCCGCGAAGTTCGATGCCTTCTTCATGGCCGATCATCTGGCGGTGCTGAACATGCCCACCGAGGCGCTGCGCCGCAGCCACACCGTCACCTCCTTCGAGCCCTTCACCCTGCTTTCGGCGCTCGCCGCCGTCACCTCCCGCATCGGGCTGGTCGCCACCGCCTCCACCACCTTCGATGAGCCATATCACGTCGCCCGGCGTTTCGCCTCGCTCGATCACCTCAGCAACGGTCGCGCCGGCTGGAACATCGTCACCACGTCAAATCCCGACGCGGCCCGGAACTTCGGCCGCGAGGAACAGCCGGATCATGCCGAGCGCTATGGCCGCGCGCGGGAATTTTACGATGTCGTCACCGGTCTCTGGGATTCCTTTTCCGACGACGCCTTTATCCGCGATGTCGACAGCGGCCTGTTCTTCGATCCCGAAAAGATGCATGTGCTGGGCCACAAGGGACCTGAATTTTCCGTGCGCGGGCCGCTCAACATCGCGCGCCCGGTGCAGGGCTGGCCCGTCATCGTGCAGGCCGGAGCTTCCGAGCCGGGACGCCAGCTTGCCGCCGAGACGGCAGAGGTGGTTTTTGCCGCAACACCCACGCTTGCGGCGGGCAAGGCTTTTTATAAGGACGTCAAGGACAGGACCGTCGCCGCTGGCCGTTCACGCGACGGAATTGTCATCCTGCCGGGCGCTTTCGTTCTCGTCGGCGACAGCGTTGAAGAGGCGAAGGCCAAACGCGCCCGGCTCGACAGTCTCGTCCATTATGACAGCGCAATCGCCTCGCTCTCGATTGCGCTCGGCCACGATGTTTCCGGCTTCGATCCCGATGGTCCCCTGCCTGATATTCCGGAAACGAACGCCAGCAAATCCAGCCGTGAAAGGGTGATCGAGCTTGCCCGAAGCGAGGGCCTGACGGTGCGCCAGCTTGCCCAGCGGCTGGGCGGTTATGCGGGCCTTGCCTTCGTCGGCACACCAAAGACCATCGCTGACGAGATGGAGCAATGGCTCCATGAAGAGGGTTCGGACGGTTTCAATGTCACCTTCCCTTTCCTGCCTGCCGGCCTCGACGACTTCACGACGAAGGTAGTGCCGGAACTGCAAAGGCGCGGGCTGTTCCGCAGGGACTATGAGGGGCCGACATTGCGCGACCATCTTGGCCTGCAACGACCAGCCAATCGTTTTTTCACCTGAATAAAGCGCCGTCGCGCCGATTGCGCTCCCGGTAGGGAGATTTTTCGCGCCACAGCTCTCCAGTCTCAAGAACGAGGTACTGACCGCCCTGCACAATGCCCACTCACCCCTTCACACCCGACGAAATCATGATCGCCTCCGTCACGCGCCGCTGGAAGATGACATAGGCGATGATGACCGGCAGGGCCGCCAGCATGGCGACGGCCATCAGCCGCGCATAGGCGACGCCGAAAGCGTCGTTGACCTGGGTGATGCCGACCGGGATCGTCATCATGTTTTCGGAAGTGACCACGAGGAAGGGCCAGAAGAAGGCGTTCCATACCGTAATGAAGGTCACGATCGCCATGGCGGTCGTGATGCCCCAGTTGAGCGGCAGATAGACCCGGAACAGGATCGTGTATTCACCGCCGCCATCCAGCACCACCGCTTCGCGCATCTCCTTCGGCACGCTGTCGAAAAACTGCTTGTAGACGATGATGACGATGGGCGTGATCAACTGCGGCAGGATGATGCCCGCCCAGGTGTTGATGAGGTTGAGGTTCTTCATCAGGATGAACTGGGTGACGACCAGCGTTTGCGCCGGCACCATAAAGCTTGCCAGCACGATGCCATAAAGCAGCCGCCTGCCCGGAAAGCGTATCTGCGACAGCGCATAGGCGCAGAGCATGGAAATGAACAGCACCGAGATCGTGACGATGACGGCGACGCCGATGGAGTTCACATACCAGGTCATCAGCCGGGTATTGAATATCGCATTGAAATAAGCGCCGAGGCGAAACTCGTCCGGCAAAAGCGACATGTTGCCGGCAACGTTCTCATCGGCGCGAAGCGAGGTGACGAAGCTCCAGTAGAGCGGAAAAATCCAGACGAGGGCCGCCGAAAAAGTCAGCAGCGTCAGAACGAGGTTCTCGAATTTTCTCATCGGGCTCATGAATTCCTCCGGATGCGCAGCAGCTGGAACTGGAAAACGGAAACGATGACGATCAGCAGGAAAAGCACCGTCGCGACGGCAGACGCATAACCGCCATTGTTCATCTGGAAGGCCTCGCGATAGACCTTGAGAAGCAGAACGAAGCTGGAATTGAACGGCCCGCCGCCGCTTAAGAGATAGATCTGGTCGAATATCTTCAGCTGCAGGATCAGTTGCAGCGTCAGCACCAGCGCAGTGACCGGCCACAGAAGCGGCCAGGTGACGCGGCGGAAGCGCTGCCAGGTCGTCGCGCCATCCAGAGCGGCCGCCTCATAAAGCTCGGCCGGTATGTTCCGCAACCCGGCAATGAAGAGCAGCACATTAAAGCCGTTCGTCCACCAGATGGTGACGACGGCGACCATCGGCATGACCCAGTAGGGGTTCTTGAAAACGGCGACGGGTTTGCCCGCCAGCAGCGATATGACCGGCTGGAGAATGCCGAACTGCAGATCGAGCATCCACGCCCAGATTTCGGTGACGACCGAAACCGGCAGCACATAGGGCAGGAAAAACAGGCTCATGGCAATCGTCTGCTTCACGCCCGAAAGGCGGCTGATGGCGAGAGCGATCATCAGGGCGATGGCGGTCGTGGGCACGACGGTCAGAAGCACAAAATAACCGTTGTTCTTGAGCGAGGTGACGAACAGGCGGTCGCCCAGCAGCTTCGCGTAATTCTCCAGACCGACCCAGTTTCCCTCACCGATCAGCGGCGCATCGGTGAAGCTCATGCGCACCATCTCTATCAGCGGATAAAGAAAGAAGGTGGTGAAGACCAGAACGAACGGCGTCACCATCGACAGCGCGATCAGCGATTTCTTGCGCCGGTTTTCAATCATTGCCATGGAATGTCTCCGGGAGCTTGCGCATTGCAGCCTGCCCTGCGGCCTCAAACCGGAGGGCAGGCTGTCGATTACTTGAGCTTGCCCTGCAGCTCATCCTTGATCTGCTCCACGGCGTCGGTGCTGCTCATGAAGCCCTGAATGGCAGGGGCGATGACGTTGAGAGCGGCGTCATAGGCCGGGGAAGCGACCCCGGTTATGGTGGTCTTCGGATCGAACACCGCCGCTTCCGCCAGCGAGGCATAGGTGGCATTCGGCTGCATCGCCTTGTATTCGCTGCTTTCGGTGATGGACTTGTAAGCGGGAATATGCCCGGCATCGGCCCAGCTGATGGCGTGTTTTTCCATCCAGCCGATCACCTTCATCACCGCAGCGCGTTTTTCGCCGGAGACCGTTTTATCGCCTTCATTCGGAATGGCGAAAGCATGGGAATCCGCCCAGGTGGCGCGCTTGCCCATCAGGGGCGGCACTTCCACCGCACTCCATTTGAAGCCGAGCTTGCCGTTCTTTTCCAGATCCTTGTAGGTCGGAACTTCCCAAACGCCGTTCAGCTGGAACGCGGATTTGCCGGCGGAAAACAGCGCCACCGAGGCTTCATATTCCGCCTGTTCCGGGGCCCAGCCGTTTTCCCGCCATCTGGACATGGTCTCGATGGCCTTTGCCGCCTTTTCGGCATTGTCGTCGGCCAGAACCTCTTTTTCAGTGACGAGTTCGCCGCCCTGTTGCGACAGCAGCGTATAAAAGACGCGCCACACCCCGCCTTCGCCACCCGATTGATAGGTGATCGGCGTCTCAACGCCATTGTCCTTCGCCCAGGCCAGCGCCTTCTCGAAATCCTCGATCGTCTTGATGCCGGTCAGCTTGCCCTCGGCGTCGAGATAGGGCGAGCCTTTGAGAAGATCGGCGTTGTAATAAAGGACAAGCGCGTGGATATCGAAGGGCACGGCGTAGAGTTTGCCGTTCTGGGTGGCCGCATCCACGGGTGCGCTGAAGAAGTCTCCAGCCTTCAGCCCCGCATCCTCGAGATCCTTTTCGGTGATTTCGCTCAGCACTTTTTCTTCAAGGCCGAGCGGCGCGCGTGACAGGTGATAGGTCATGATATCCGGCCCCTCACCCACCGCGGAGGCCGTGCGCACCTTGGTATAAAAGGGCACGCCCCATTCGAGCGTCGTTCCCTTGATCTGGATGTCGGGGTGTTCCTTGTTGAAGGCATCGATCAACGCCTTCATGCGCACGCCGTCACCGCCCGACAGAAAGTCCCACCAGACGATATCCTGCTTCGCGAGAGCCGGCAGGGCGCTGAGACCCAGAGCCGCACCAACAAGCAATGTCTTGATCAGTCGCATCGTTCACTCCTCCCGTTTGATAGAACATCCCGTTGTGGGATGGTTTGCTGTTTCGAAAGACGCCTCCTCGCGCCTATCGCAACCGTCTGCCGTTATCGTCGAAGACAAGTACATGGTCGGGCGAGGCGGTAAGCGATACCGACCGGCCATCCAGCCTTTCCCGCGTGCCCTGCCGCTGCACGATGATTTCCTTCCCGGATCCGGTGCGGGTATAGAGGTAGGAAAGATCGCCAAGCTCTTCCGCAACCTCGACGACGACCGGCAGGGCGCCCTGTTCCGTAATCGTCAGATGCTCCGGCCGAATTCCGATCTCGACCCGCTGGCCGGGGGAAACGGACTGGGCAAGCCGGGCCCTGAAATGCCCCGCCCCGCCCTCGGGCGCGAGCGTCACGATGCCATCCGCCTGGGAGACGATATCGGCCCGCAGGAAATTCATCGCGGGCGATCCGATAAAACCGGCCACGAAGCGGTTGTCCGGATCGTCATAAAGGGCAAGCGGCGCCCCCGCTTGCTGCACGATGCCGCCCTTCAGCACGAAAATCCTGTCCGCGAGCGTCATGGCCTCCACCTGGTCGTGCGTGACATAGATCATCGTCGCGCCCAGCTTGCGGTGAAGCCGGGTCAGTTCCAGCCGCATCTGCACCCGCAGTTCGGCGTCCAGATTGGACAGCGGCTCATCGAACAGGAAGACCTTCGGCTGCCGCACGATGGCGCGGCCGATGGCTACGCGCTGCCTCTGGCCGCCGGAAAGCTGCGAGGGCCGTTTGTGCAGATGCTCCTCAAGCTGGAGGATGCGCGCGGCCTCGCCCACCCTCTCCGTCACTTCCGCCTTCGGTCGGCGGGCAAGACGCAGGCTGAACGCCATGTTCTCGAACACCGTCAGATGCGGATAGAGCGCATAGTTCTGGAACACCATCGCAACCCCGCGATCCGCCGGTTCGACCGCGGTGACATCACGCTCATCGATGGCGATGCGCCCGCCGCTGGTTTCCTCAAGGCCGGCGATCATGCGCAACAGGGTGGATTTTCCGCAGCCGGAAGGCCCCACGAAGACCGCGAAGCTGCCGGCTGGGATTTCCATCGAAACATCCCGGATCGCCGCGAAGGATCCGAAGGACTTGGCGACATTGTTGAGACGGACACCCATGGCCGCCTCACTGAACCTTCAGCCGCAGCACATGATAGGACAGTGCCGGCACCGAACCCTTCAGCGCCCCGTCCTCCACGGCGACGCCGCTGCCGGGCACCGGCACGACGCGATCCGGCTGATCCGGGCCGTTGCCGAGACGCAGATCATATCCCGCCATGGCAAGATGCAGGCTGAGAGTGGCGGAGGAATAGCCGGTGAGGCTGACATCGATCTCCGCCGCCTCTGTCAGATGGCGGTTGAGCACGAACAGCGTCACGACGCCTTCCGCCTCGTCGTAAACACCGGCAACATCGAGATATTTGACGTCGTCGGCCGCGTTGCAATCGTAAGTCGGGCAATCGACGGCGACGTTCAGCGCGACGCCACGGCCATAAAGCGAGGCGAACTGATAGGGATAATAGATCGTCTGCCGCCATGCAGGCCCGTTCTTTTCCGCCCGGATGGGGGCGATGACATTGACGAGCTGGGCGATGCAGGCGATGCGCACGCGGTCCGAACGGCGGATGAACTCATTGAGCAGGCCGGCGACAAAAAGCGCATCTTCGAAGTTGTATGTCTCTTCCAGAAGTGCAGGCGCCTCCGGCCAGTCCCAGCTCTTGATGCGTTTGCCGTCTTCTTCGCGGATGTGATACCAGACGTTCCATTCGTCGAAGCAGATGGACACATCGTTCTTTGCGCGCTTCTTCGCCTTCACATAATCGATGACACCGGCGATCGTCTGGATATAGCGCCCGGTTTCCTCGATCTTGCCGAAATAATTCAGCGTGTCGCGGCTGTTATTGCCGAAATATTTGTGCAGCGAGATGTGGTCGACATTCTCATAGCATTCCTCCAGCACCTCGCGCTCCCACTCGGGATAGGTCGGCATGCCGTCATTGGAGCTGCCGCAGACAATCGCTTCAATCGTCGGATCGAAACCCTTGAAGGCCTTGGCGGTTTCATTGGCCAGACGGCCATATTCCACCGCCGTCTTGTGACCGATCTGCCAGGGACCGTCCATCTCGTTGCCGAGGCACCACATTTTCACGCCGTGGGGCTTTTCCGCGCCATGGCTGCGGCGCAAATCGCTGAGCGTGGTGCCGCCCGGAAAATTCACATATTCGAGGAAATTGCGGGCGTCATCCAGACCACGGGAACCGAGATTGACGGCGAGCATCATCTCGATGCCGGCCATCTGCGCCCAGTCGGCGAATTCGTTGATACCGATCTGGTTGGTTTCCTTGGAGCGCCATGCGAGATCGAGACGGATGGGGCGCTGGTCGCGCGGCCCAATGCCGTCTTCCCAGCGATAGGCGGAAACGAAGTTGCCGCCGGGATAACGGATGGCCGGAATTTTCAGGTCCTGCACGAATTTCAGAACGTCCCTGCGGAAGCCATTCGCGTCCGCCTGCGGATGGCCGGGCTCATAGATGCCGCCATAGATGGCACGCCCCATATGTTCGATGAAGGCGGAATAAAGACGATCGTCGATACGCCCAATCCGGAAGTCCCGGTGGACTGAAACCCGCGCTTTCATAAGGCTCTCCTCCCTGCGCATTTATATCTTAAAATATGATATGAACCATATTTGATAATATAGTTGCCGAGGGAATCCGCGCCTGTCAACCGCGAAAATCATACTTTTGAAAATTGGCTGGATCAGCCTGCGGTGCGCAGGCGCAGAACGATGTCCTGATCGTAATTCCCGAAGCCGCGGCCAAAGATATTCAGCCCGCCCGGATGTTTTGCATCGGCCTTGACCTCGATGCGCAGGCGGATGGAACGGTGGCTGGTCAGATCGATATCCGCCAGCGTCACATCCGAAATCCGGGTTCCGTCGACATAGGTTCCCTGCGCGGTGATGCGCCAGGTCTTGAGCATGCCATATTGGGAACCGGAGAGCTTCCACCAGTCCGGCGTAAACGCACCGCGCTTGTCGCCGAAGTCGCCGGGCGAGGTCCAGACGCCGATTTCCCGGCCGTTGACGGATAGCGTAATATCGGACGGCCAGTTGCTGTGCGTTCCCGGCACTTCAGAGCTGACCTCCATCGAAAACTCGATTTCTTCGACTTCCCGGCCTTGAATCTTGGCATTGTTGGGAAATTGATATTCCACGAAGCCGGAGGTCAACCATAGCAGCGCCGCCTTCATGCGGTCCGGATCCATGAATGTATCGGGCACATCGAGAAGGCCGATGATGCCCTCCGGCGAGCAAATGCCGCAGGGCGCGGTTACCGAACTTTGGGTGTAGAGACCGAGCGGCATAGCGACCGCGATGTAATTTGATGCGGCCGGCGCCTCGGGTTTTCGGAAGGAAACAATCAGTTCGTCACAGGTGGCGAAACAGATTTTCTGGTTGCCCTTGCGCGCCTTGCGCGTTTCGGTTCGCAGCAACCCCGCTTCCTCGAGAACGGCCACTCCGGCGGAAACGGTGGACTGGGGAAGCTCCAGTCTCTGCGCAATTTCGTTGACGTTGAGGCCGCTCGCCTCATGCAGTAACTTCAATATCTGCACGCGGATCAGCGACGCCGCCGCTTTCAGGACATCGAATTCTTTTTCAGCATCAACGAGGAGGAAATTGGGCGCCATATTCTAATCTTCAGATTTATCGATCCAGATCAGAATTTCTGGCTTAAATGCCATGCACTTGTCCAGTGCTGTTTGTCATGCTGGTGCTTTTGAAAGGCGTGAAGCGCCATTCACCCCCGTCACTTCACAAAAAAGAGCACCGCCACACGGTCTCGATACCGCGTGGCGGTGCCCGTTTCGTCGTCAGCCGCGCTTGCGCAGGGTCCGCGTGCCGGTGTCGACGAGGTTTTGCGCCGCTTCATCCACGCTGGCGCGGCCGAAGGCGAGCGAATCGGCAATGGGACGCATCACGCCGCGGTCGAACTCGTTGGCGCCGATCGGTGCGGGTTCCGGATAGGTATCGAGCTTGCCCGACAGGCTTTCGATATAATCCACCGTCTTGCGCTCGGTCTCGTTGAGGCTCGGCAGCAATGCTTCCCGCACGACCTTGGCGGGCGGCACGCCACGCTCGACGCCGAGCACCTTGCCGGCTTCCAGATCGTTGACGAAGAAGTTGATGAATTTCGCCGCCGCTTCCGCATTGGTCGAGGTGGACGAAATGGACCAGATGAGGCCCGGCCGGTAATAATGCCCGGTCGGCTTGCCCGGCCCCTCACCCGGCAGCATGCCGATGGACAGCGTTTGTTTATTGAGCTTCTGATAACCGACAAGCTGGTTGGAATAAGCAAAGCCGATAGCCGAATTGCCAAGCGTCAGGGCGTTGGATTCGATGGTATTGTCGTCACGCGTCTGGATATCGGCGGAAACGCAGAGCTTGTTCTCGCGCAGATCCTCCCAATAGGCGAACCATTCCTTCGCATCTTCCTTGTTGAAGCCGATGGTGCCGTCCTGAAACAGCAACTTGCCGCGCTGGCGCAGCCAGACATCGAAAACATAGTGGTAACGCGCGCCATAGGGCACCGCCCAGTAGTTCCGTTTTGCCGGACCGTTCTTCTTGAAATCGCGCGCCAGTTCAGAGAGCGCCTTCCAGGTAATCTGGTCCTGCGGCACGTAAACGCCGGCTTCCTTCAGCGTGTCGGCATCATACATCATGCAGAAGGAATTCAGCCCGAGGCCGACGCCGTAAAGCTTGCCGTCGATGCGGCAGAGATCGACCTCGCTTTTGCCGAAGGTGGAAAGATCGAGCGACTTGCCGACGAACTGGTCCAGCTCCATGCAGGCGCCACGGCCGGAATAATCGGCGATGGTGGAAGGTTCAAGCTGGAAGATATCGGCGACGTTGCGCCCCGCCATCGATGTCGCAAGCTTGGTCCAGTAATCGGAACCGGCGATCATTTCGCCGCTGATTTCCGTTTGCGGGTTAGCCTTCTGGTAAAGGGCGATCACGTCGTTGGTGCGCTTGCTGCGGTCGGCCGATCCCCACCATACGCAGCGAAGCCGGGTCTCCGCCGCGGCCGCGCGAAGACCACCCGCCGCCACGCCGAGACCGGCCAGCGCCGCCGTCACCAAAAATCCACGTCTGTCGATAGTTTGCATCTGCTCCTCCCGCGTTTTGCAAATTTTTCATTGACTACTAAAATTCTTGCAAATTTTCCTCATTTGCAATATTTGCATCATATCAGAATTTTTTGCAAGCGCAGGAGACGATATGAACGATACGCCCGACATCAGCCGCCCGCGCCAGTCGGATATCGCCCAGCGCGCCGGCGTTTCCATCAGCACCGTCTCGCGCGTTCTTGCGGGAGAGAAAGGTATCAGCGCGTCGATCCAGACCAAGGTTCTGGGGGTGGCCGCGGAGCTCGGTTATCCGTTGCGACCGGTTGCGAACCAGACCGGCGGCGTCCCGCTGGAGGGCAAGAAAATCCTCGCACTCATGTCCGCCGAAAGGGCGACCGGCGATATCGGCGCTTTTTATCACGATATTTTCGACATGCTGCGCAGCCTTGCCCAGACCGACGGTTTCGAACTCGACATCCGGCTCTTGCACCAGAAACAGGTGGATGATGCGCTGACCCAGCGGGTCTGCGAGGTGGACGGCCTTCTCGCCATCGGCCTCGATCCCGAGGATGAAATCATCCACCGCATCACGCAGGGTGTACTGCAACCGGTTCTGGTCAACAGCGCCGATCCCTCCATGATGCTGGACTGCGTCTCGCCCTCCAATTTTTACGGCGGCGCGCTGGCGGCGCGGCGGCTGCTGGAACTCGGTCACCGCAAGGTCGCCTATATCGGCCCGCATCATCGCCACACCATCAGGGAGCGTATGCGCGGCTTCCGCCACACGATCCTTGAGGAAGAGGGAACGACCTATGAGGAGTTTCTGCTTTCGACGGCGGATAGCGGCTTCGGACAGGCGGGCGACGCGGTTCGCCAGCTATTGGCCCAAAACCCTGAACTCACCGGCATTTTCTGCATGAATGACGCGATTGCGCTCGGGGCGCTCGGGGCGGCGCAGGAGCTTGGCCTCGCCGTGCCGGACGATCTTTCCATTATCGGCTTCGATGACCTGCCCTTTGCCGAACTCTCCACGCCCCGTCTCAGCACGATCCGCGTCGACCGCCGAGAAATCGCCCGCGAGGCGGTGGAACTGATGCGCCGCCGGCTGACGGAACCCTCCGCCAATGCCCGCCAGGTGCAGCTCGGTGTGCAGCTGGTGGAAGGACAGACGGCCGGCAAGGCGAAAAAGACAGGAAAGGCGGCACGCGATGCATGACACCATGAGTAAGCCCACCATGGCCAGATTCAATCCGCTGCACGGCAATCCGCTCAAAAGCCGCGCCGATGTCCGGCGGGCGCTCGACGACAGTTTTGCGCCGCTTCTTCCCTATTTTTCGCCGGGCGGTGCAAGAGTGACGCTGAGCGGCACCGCCGCGCATTTCGACCGGGCGGCGGCTGATCTGGAAGGTTTCGCCCGGCCGCTCTGGGGCATCGCACCGCTTGCGCTGAGCGGCGATCATTTCGACCATTGGCCGCTTCTGGCACGGGGAATAGCCAACGGCACCGATCCTTCCCATCCCGAATATTGGGGCGACGTGCGCCAAAGGGATCAGCGGCTGGTAGAGCTTGCCGCGCTCGGTTTTGCGCTGCGGCTTGCGCCGCAGCACCTGTGGGAACCGCTCTCGGACGCGCAGAAAGACAATGTGCGTCGCTATCTGCTGACGGCGCGCGAGCGCAATTACGCCGACAATAACTGGAAGTTTTTCCGGGTGATGGTCGATATGGCGCTGGATCATCTTGGCATCGATTTCGACCGCAGCCTGACAGAAACATTCCAGAAGGAACTGGATGAATTCTATATCGCCGACGGCTGGTATCGCGATGGCAATTACCGCCGCATCGACCATTACATCGCCTTTGCCATGCATTTTTACGGCCTGATCTACGCGAAACTCAGCAAGCCTGAGGATGCCTACGCCGCACGCTACCGGGAACGGGCGCGCCTCTTTGCCGGCGATTTCGCCAGCTGGTTCGATGAGGATGGCGGCACGCTCGCCTTCGGTCGCTCCATGACCTACCGCTTCGCCTGCGGCGGCTTCTGGGCCGGCCTTGCCTTTGCCGATGAGGAGGCGCTGCCCTGGGGCGAGATCAAGGGGCTTTATCTGCAACATCTGCGCTGGTGGGCGAAAAAGCCGATTGCCGACCGCGACGGCGTGCTTTCCATCGGCTACGCCTATCCGCAGCTCACCATGTCGGAAAGCTATAATTCGGCGGGCTCGCCCTATTGGGCCTTTAAAGCCTTCCTACCGCTCGCCCTGCCGGAAAGCCACCCCTTCTGGCAGGCGGAGGAAAAGCAGCCCGAAACATCCGCAAAACCAAAGCCACTCATTCATCCCGGCATGGTGATGATGCGGACCAGCGGCAACATCACGGCGCTTTGCAGCGGGCAGGAAAACCTCTCCATGCGCGGCGGGCCGGAGAAATATGCCAAATTCGCCTATTCCTCCCGTTACGGTTTCGGCGTCGAAGTGGATGAGCGCGGTTTCAGTACCAACGGTTTCGACAATATGCTGGCATTCTCCGAAGACGGCCTGCATTACCGCGTGCGCGAGACCAACGAAAAGGTTCTGCTGGCCGCGGAAAGCCTGCGGGCAACGTGGAAGCCCTTCCCGGATGTGGCGGTTGAAACGACGCTGGTTGCGGCTGGCGGCTGGCATATCAGGCTGCACCGGATCACCTCCGCCCGCCCCCTTTCGGTGACCGAAGGCGGCTTCGCAATCAACCGCAACGATGGCGACCGCGATGCCGTGCGCGAAGAGACCGGCCGGGCGACCGCCGATTGCGGCACAGACATATCCGCCATCGTCGATCTCGGTTCGAGCGTTACCCGCCACGGCGTGGCGCTGAAGGCGCTGCCCAACACCAATCTCATCAACGCCAAGACCACGGTGCCGCAACTGCGGGGCGAGATTCCGGCGCGCGAGACCCTGCTTGCCTGCGCGGTCTTTGTCGGGGTGACCGGGCCAGAAAGCGAAACAGCGTTGGCGACAGTTCCGGCACTTCCGGACATGGAGGCGCTCGACCGCCTGTTTGCGGAACGGGGCGTTCCGGTCAGCAGCATGGCGGCAACGGGAGAGCCGCAATGACGAGCCCGCTTCCGCGTCTCAGCCTTGCCATGGACCCGGAGCGAACCCAGCATGTGCTGACACCGCAGGCGCTCGAAAGGCTGTCGCAGAGCGTCGATATTCTCGACACGGGGCGGATCTGCGATTTCCACGATCCCGCAGTGAAAGAGCAGCTGGCGCGGACGGATATGCTTCTGACCGGCTGGGGCTGTCCGGATATCGGCGCGCGGGAACTGGCGCTGATGCCGCGCCTCAGGCTGATTTCCCATGCCGCCGGCACGGTCAAATATTTCCTATCGCAAGCGGTGTTCGATCGTGGCGTTACCGTGTGCAGCGCGGCGGAGGCGAATGCACAGCCGGTCGCCGAATTTTCTCTGGCGATGATCCTGCTCGCCGGCAAGCGCACCTTCCGCTTCCGACGCCTTTATCTGGAGCATCGCGACCGCGCCCCTGTCGAGCTGTTACAGGCGCAGGCCATCGGCAATCTCGGCCTGACGGTCGGCATCGTCGGCGCATCGCGCATCGGACGTCGCGTCATCAATCTGTTGCAGCCCTTCGATCTCAACCTCATCCTTTTCGATCCGCTTCTAAGCCCTGCGGAGGCGGAAAAGCTCGGCGTGCAGCTTGTGTCGCTCGAGGAGCTGATGGCGGTGAGCGATGTCATTTCCCTGCATGCACCCTCCTTGCCGCAGACACGGCATATGATCGGCGCGGCAGCGCTTGCCCGCATGAAGGACGGCGCGACCCTGATCAATACGGCGCGCGGCGCACTGGTGGATGAAGACGCGCTTCTGGCCGAACTGAAAACCGGACGCATCGAAGCCGTCATCGACGTGACCGACCCGGAAGTGCCGCCGCCGGATTCACCCTTTTACAGCCTGCCGAACGTGTTCCTGACACCGCATATCGCCGGCGCCACCGGGCTTGAACGCGCAAGGCTCGGCGACATGGCGATTGCCGAAATCGAACGCTTCTGCCGCGCGGCACCCTTGCAACAGCAGGTGCGGCCGGAACATCTGGAACTGATCGCATGAGATTTTTCGAGCCGGGCCTCTGCTCCGTCACCTTCCGCTCCCTGTCGCCACAAGCCGTCATCGAGCTTGCCGCCGCAAACGGCATCAGGTCCATCGAATGGGGCGCGGATATCCATGTACCGCCCGGCGATCTCGAAAATGCAAGGGATGTGGCGGCGCGGACGGCGGAAGCCGGCCTCTCCGTCTCCTCCTACGGCTCCTATATCTTTGCGCCGGATTTTGCGCCGGAAGATGTGACCGCCGTGCTCGAAACCGCAAAGGCCCTCGGCACCGGCCATATCCGCATCTGGCCCGGCAGCCGCAGACGCCCATCTGCCGATTACTCCCCCGGAGAACGCCGCGCGGCAACGGAAGCGCTGGCGACAATCGCCCGCCGGGCGCACGACCATGGCATCACAATCGGCCTCGAATATCACCCCAACTCCCTGACGGACACCCTGCCCTCGGCCCTGCAACTCATGCAGGATTTGCCGATGCCCAACCTGTTTTTCTACTGGCAACCCGCCCCCGGCCTGCCGCTGGAGGACGCACTCGCGGAAATATCCGCACTCGGCCCACGCATCTGCCATCTCCACGTCTTCGCCTGGCTCGCCGACACCAGCCGCCTGCCGCTTCACGAACGCGCGGATTATTGGCGGGCGTGCGTGGATGCATTGCCGGAAGGCGCCTGGAAAAAACCGGCTTTCGCGATGCTCGAATTCGTCAAAGGCGACGATGTCGGGCAGTTCGCGGAAGATGCGGTGATACTTGGAGAAATTTTTGATAAGTCATAATCTCGACCGATCAATGTCTACTCTTACCGGTTAACGGGAGAAGGTTATTATACCACGGGTCAAAAGCATTACAGCGAAACCTCATGGCTTGCTCACGGTTGAATGGGCAGACGGCGGCCAGTCGTCTGCTGATCTGACAGGGTGGATCGCCACCGGTGGAGGATTACTGGCTCCACTACTATCTGAGGACATCTGGAAAACCGCGACAATTGCAGATTATGGTGCGAGCGTTAAATGGGATGGGCAGAATCTCGAAATTGACGCCTACCATCTTTGCCAAATCGCCGAGAACCAGCAGGCACGCAGACGTTAAACTCACTTCGCCCTATAGGCGTCAATTGCATACATTAAGACTTGTTCCTTTTTCCTCGCTGCCTCAGATCGACCCGACATCAGACCTGCCGCAATTCCTTGCCAGCTGAAAAACCAAGGCATCGCTAAAACGATCGCTAGAAGTAGGGGAAGACCAGTGATCAACAAGAAAATTGTCGCAGCACTCTTGGAGTAAGCTTGCAATATTATATGCGGCAGCATCACTGGCGTCGCCATAACAAACCACCAAAATGAGACCACCAACGAGATTGGAAAGCCTGCCACGAGCGGCATCTGCTGCGCCTTGTTAAGCGCCCAAAGCTCACTACGATGACGATAATATGTGATGCGCTGCCATAATCTCAGCATTCGTCTCTCCAGTCCTAACTTTCACACTGGACAGATTTTCCTCGTTACGCAATCGGACCTTGCCACGTGCGTCCACCTTTGTTCTTCACGATCATCATCGACGCACTGTGCCCTCGGCTCGAGATGCAGCTTACCGAAGTCTTTGGTCGCGAAAGAACCTCTTCATCGCGTAAGCACGCAATCGCTCGAAAAGGCCTGCAAAGCCAATATGACTGAAGGGGGCTTTTCTCTTGTCATCTACTTTAGACGCTAAATACAAGTGTCATATCCGCCGCCCATCCGCCCCGAAGAGATGCGTCTTCGAAAGATCGAACGCAAAGGGAATGGTCTCGCCGATGCGGATATGGCGTTGGCCGTCCAGCAGCACGGTGGCGGGCTGGCCGTCGGGGGTCGCGGTGTAGACCACCGTTGAGCCGCCGAGATGTTCAACGAGCTGGATGGAAGCCTCACCCAAAGAGGCGGACTGCGCCTGCGGGTTCACATGTTCCGGGCGCACGCCGAAGGTGAGCGGTTCACCCTGTTGCGCGGCAACCGGCTTTTCCAGCACGATGCGCTGGCCGGCCACCTCGATGGTGCGGTTGGAACTGTCGCCCGAAACCACTTTGGCGGAGAGGAAATTCATCTTCGGCGAGCCGATGAAACCGGCGACGAACTGGTTGGCCGGGTTGTTGTAGAGATCGAGCGGGCGGCCGACCTGCATGATGCGGCCGTCGCGCAGCACGACGATCTTGTCGGCCATGGTCATGGCTTCCACCTGGTCGTGCGTTACATAGATCATGGTGCTGCCGAGCGTCTGGTGCAGCTTGGCGATTTCGACGCGCATCTGCACGCGCAGTTCCGCATCGAGGTTGGACAAGGGCTCGTCGAACAGGAAGATTTTCGGTTCGCGCACGATGGCGCGGCCGATGGCGACGCGCTGGCGCTGGCCGCCGGAAAGCGCCTTCGGCTTGCGCTGCAAAAGCGGGCCGATCTGCAGGATATCGGCGGCCTTCTGCACCCGCGCCTGGACTTCCGGTTTCTTGTAGCCTGCCGTCTCCAGACCGAAGGCAAGGTTCTTGTAGACGCTCATATGCGGATAAAGCGCATAGGACTGGAAGACCATGGCGATGCCGCGCTTGGATGCGGCGGTTTCGTTGACCCTTTCGCCATCGATACGCAGATCGCCTTCGGAGATTTCCTCAAGCCCTGCAATCATGCGCAGAAGCGTGGATTTGCCACAGCCCGAGGGGCCGACGAAAACGGTGAACTCGCCCGGCTCGATCTTGAGATCGATGCCGTGAACGACCGGAAAAGCGCCGAACCGCTTGACGATTTTTTCGAGCGTAATGCTGCTTGCCATGCTGTTTCTCCCGACTGTCGCGCCGCATGCAGGGCGGCAGCGACAGTGTTGATTGTCTTAAAATGCGTTCCCGATGCGGGTTCCGTTCAGCGTTTCATTCCGGTGGTGGCGATGCCTTCGATCAGCAGCCGCTGGAAGAACAGGAAGAACAGGAAGACCGGCACCAGCGACAGGTTGGACATGGCGAAAAGCGAGGTCCAGTCCGAGCTGCCGGTGGAATCCACGAAGGACCTGAGACCAAGCTGCACGGTGTAGGTGTTGATGTCGTTCAGATAGATCAGCGGACCGAAGAAGTCGTCCCAGGTCCAGATGAAGGAAAAGATAGCGGCCGTCGCAAGCACCGGCAGCGACAATGGCAGCATGATCTTCCAGTAGATGCGGAAGGGCGAGCAGCCATCCATCACCGCCGCCTCGTCCAGCTCACGCGGGATACCGCGAAAGAACTGCACCATCAGGAAGATGAAGAAGGCGTCCGTCGCGAGGTACTTCGGCACGATCAGCGGCAGCGAGGTGTTCACCCAGCCCATTTCTAGAAACAGGATATATTGGGGAATGAGCACGACGTGATAGGGGAGCATGAGCGTGCCGAGCATCAGCGCGAACCAGAAATTGCGCCCTCCGAAGCGAAGCCGGGCAAAAGCGAAGGCGGCGAGCGAGCAGCCGACCACGTTGCCTATGGTGGCGAGCACCGAGATGAAGAAGGAGTTCCAGAAGAACTGCCCGAAGCTCACCTGCAGCCCGGTCCAGCCGCGAATATATCCGCCGACATCCACCGCCGAGGGAATGAGTGAGGAAGAGCCGAACAGCTCGTCCTGCGGCCGGAAGGAACCCGAGATCATCCACAGGATCGGATAGAGCATCGCGAAGGACGCGATGATCAGCGCCGTGTGGAGCATCACCGATTTCAGCGGCGAACGTTGCGGGCCCTGGCCCGGCCGGGGGGCGGTAACAGCATCAGTCATCGTAGTGCACCCAGTATTTCGCGCTGAGGAACGAGAAGGCCGTGAACAGCGAGATGATGATCACCAAAATCCAGGCAAGCGCCGAGGCATAACCCATGCGGAAGAAACCGAAGGCTTCCTGATAGAGGTAAAGCGTGTAGAACAGCGTGGAGTTGATCGGACCGCCGGTGCCTTCGGAGATGATGAAGGCGGGGGTGAAGGCCTTGAAGGCATCGATGGTCTGGATCACCGCGTTGAAGAAGATCACCGGCGTCAAAAGCGGCAGGGTAATGCGGAAGAACTGCCGCACCTTGCTTGCACCGTCGATTTCGGCGGCCTCATACATGTCCTGCGGGATTTGTCTCAGACCCGCGAGGAAGATGATCATCGGCGAACCGAACTGCCAGACGGACAGGATGACCAGCGTGTAGATCGAATAATCCGGATTGGAAATCCAGCTCGGCCCTTCGTAACCGAAGGCCTGCCACAGGATCATGTTGACGAGACCATCCGAGGCGAAAAGCTGGCGCCAGAGCACGGCAATCGCGACGCTCGAACCCAGCAGCGACGGCAGGTAGAAGATCGCACGATAAAGCGTCAGCCCCTTGATGCCGCGGTTGAAGGCGAGCGCGACGAGCAGCGCGAAGATCAGCTTCAGCGGCACCGACAGCAGCACATAGGTAAAGGTTACCTGCATGGCTGCGGCGAATTTCGGATCGGCCGTGGCGATGCGCACATAGTTTGCCGCCCCCACCCAGTCCGGCGACTGCAACAGGTCGTAATTCGTGAAAGACAGGTAAAGCGACGCAAGCGCGGGACCGAGGGTGAGGCCGAAAAAGCCTATCAGCCAGGGCAGCAGAAACAGGTAGGCGTGAATGTTGCGGTCGAAAATCCGCTTCACGCCGCCCCGTTTCGGGAGAGCCGCGCCACGGCTCTCCCCCACAAGAGTTTCAGATCGAAAGGCCATAAACCATCACTTCCGTTTGATAACGGTTTCGGATTCCTTGACGAGGCGGTCACCGCCCTCTTCCGGCGTGATCTTGCCGAAGCCGATTTCCTCCGCCGTGCGTTTGAGGACGAAGGCGAATTCGCCCGCGCCCGGAGGCGGCGCCGGCGGCAGATCGCCGACGCCGGGGGTAATCTCGGCAATATAGTCCACCATCGTCTTGCTGACCTCGTCGAGCTTGCTGCTCAACTGGCTACGCATGGATTCCGAAGCCGGAACGCCGCGCTCGACGCCGAGAATATCGATGCCCTGCGGTTCAGCCACAAGGAAGTTGATGAAACCGACGGCCTGCTCGATGCCGGCGCTGCCATTGGCGACGCTGATGAGCATGGAGGGTTTCAGATAATGGCCGGAAGGGCCATCCTTGGTGCTCTTCGGATAGGAGCTTATGGCAAGCTTGGACTTGTTGAGCTTCTGATAACCGACGAACTGGTTGGAATGGGCGAATGCCGTTGCCGCCTTGCCCGTCGTCAAAGGGTTCGTTTCGATGTTGAGCTGGTCGAGCGCCTGCACATCGGCCGGCACACAGGCGCCGCTCTTACGCAGATCCGCCCACAAAGTGAACCACTTGGTCGCATCGGCAGGATCGAAGCCGATGCCGCCATCCTGCGTGTAGAGCGACTTGCCGTTCTGGCGCAGCCAGTTCTCGAAGCTCGGCTCCACGCCGCTGGCGTCGGCCGTGGCGTAATAGCCGGGCTTCGGCTTGTTCTTGCTGAGCTTGGCGGCGTTTTCGGCAAACTCCTCCCAGGTCTGGCCGATCGCCGGCGGCGTCGCACCGGATTTTTCCCAGGCCGCCTTGTCGAAGAAGACGGCGCTTGAATTGACGCCCAGATTGATGCCGTAAAGCTTGCCATCGACCCGGCCGGAATCGATGTTCATCTTGCCGAAATCTTCGATCTTCAGGCCCTTGCCGATATATTCATCGAGGGGTGCCA
The DNA here is from genome assembly GCF_027871605.1 of Agrobacterium sp. CFBP 3001. Classification (NCBI taxonomy): domain Bacteria; kingdom Pseudomonadati; phylum Pseudomonadota; class Alphaproteobacteria; order Hyphomicrobiales; family Rhizobiaceae; genus Agrobacterium; species Agrobacterium sp. CFBP 3001. The sequence continues at coordinate 232,569 of NZ_JAQAHD010000004.1, read as the reverse complement.
ACGCGCCGCGACGGCCATATTCGAAGATGTAACGATAATCCATCTGAATCAGGTCGGGCGCATTGCGGCCCGCAACCTGCGTGGCAAGGCGCGGCCAATAATCGCTCCAGCCTGCGAATTCACCGGCAATATCGAGATCCGGCTTGACCTGCTTATAGGCTGCTATCGCCTTGTTGGTGCGGTCGGCGCGCTCCTGCGAACCCCACCACAACATGCGAAGGCGCGCGGCCTGGGCCTGCGCCGACCCTCCTCCCAATGTTGCAAGCGACAGGGCCGCAAGCCCTGCTGAAAGCACACCTCTTCTGTGAAGCATCATGGGCATTGGCAACTCCTCCCTATTGACTGCCAATTGATGATGAACGTAAACGACACTTGCCGTTTTATAACTAATTGGTTACATGGGAACACTGATCGCAAACATTGTCAAGCGGGTGCTGAAATGGAAGAAACGACAAAAAACCAGCCGTCCGATCCTGCCCCCGATGCGGCCATGGAGAAAACGCCGTCACCCAAGCGCAAACGCGCGACGACACAGGTGCGAAACCCGGAAAGAACGCGCGCCGCCATTCTCGAAGCCGCCCGCCGCGAGGTGGCCGCCAAGGGGCTGGCAGGGGCGCGAATCGATGTCGTCGCCCGGCGCGCCGGCACCAACAAGCGGATGATCTACCATTATTTCGGCGACAAGGATGCGCTTTATCTCGCCGTTCTGGAAGACGCGTACCGCCATATCCGCCATACCGAGAGACGGCTTGACCTGGCCCGCAAGGCCCCTTCGGAGGGCTTGCGGGAGCTTGCGCTTTTCACCTGGCACTATTTCCTCGACCATCCCGAATTCCTGAGCATTCTCGCCACGGAAAACCTCAATAAAGCCCGCTATCTCAGGCAATCTCCGGCAATTACGGCGATGCATTCGAATTTCATTTCAGAGCTGGAAGACGTGCTGCGGCGCGGCAGCGACGCGGGCGAATTCCGTGACGGTCTCGATCCGATCGACGTCTATCTGACCATCGCTTCGCTCGGCGCCTTTTATCTTTCCAACCGGTTCACGCTGTCGACGATCTTCCAGCGCGACCTGACAGACCCCGCCGAGCTGGAACGCTGGGGCCAGCATATCGTCGACACCCTGCTTGCTGCAGTGCGGCCGGTCTGAGCCGGCCGAACTGAATTCCTCTTTAACAACAGCGACGACGCGCCATTCGCATCCGCGAAGCGCGTCGTTTTCTTTTGCGGCGCGGTGGAAACACAAAAACGCAACGGTCGTCAGACCATGAATTTTTCCTGTCAAAAACACCTTGACAGATCGCATCCTTCACGACCACAAATAACCAAATGGTTACAAATTGCCATGTTTGACGGAAGCGGCTTTCGGGAAGAGGCCGCCTTGGGAGGAAATTCATGAAACGTATCGGCGTCATCATGCACGGCATCACCGGCCGCATGGGTTACAACCAGCATCTCGTGCGCTCCGTTCTCGCCATTCGCGATCAGGGCGGCGTGCTGTTGAAAAACGGCGAAAGGGTCATGCTCGACCCCATTCTGGTCGGCCGCAACGGCGCAAAGATCGAGGAAATCGCGAAAAAGCATAATGTCGCGCGCTGGACGACCGATATCGATGCGGCGCTGGCGAACCCCGACGATACGCTGTTCTTCGATGCCGGCACGACACAGATGCGCGGCAGCCTGCTGGAGAAAGCCATCAAGGCCGGCAAGAACGTTTACTGCGAAAAGCCGATTTCCGACACGATGGAAGAGGCGCTGGCCATTGCCCGGCTTGCCGAAAGCGCCGGCATCAAACACGGCGTCGTTCAGGACAAGCTTTTCCTGCCCGGCCTGCGCAAGCTCGCTATGCTGCGCGACAGCGGCTTCTTCGGCAAAATCCTCTCGGTGCGCGGCGAGTTTGGTTACTGGGTGTTCGAAGGCGACTGGCAGCCGGCGCAGCGCCCTTCTTGGAATTACCGTCTGAAAGATGGCGGCGGCATCATTCTCGATATGCTGTGCCACTGGCGTTATGTGCTCGACAATCTGTTCGGCCCGGTGAAATCCGTCAGCTGCCTCGGCGCGACCCATATTCCGGAACGTTTCGACGAGCAGGGCAAAGCCTATAAGGCGGATGCCGACGATGCCGCTTATGCCACCTTCGAGCTGGAAGGCGGCGTCATTGCCCATATCAACTCCTCATGGGCGGTGCGGGTGCGCCGCGACGACCTCGTCACCTTCCAGGTGGACGGCACCCATGGTTCGGCGGTGGCGGGCCTGACCAAATGCTTTACCCAGCACCGCACCAATACACCGAAACCGGTGTGGAACCCCGACCAGCCGCAGACCATCGATTTCTACAAGACCTGGCAGGAGGTGCCGGACAATGTCGTTTATGACAACGGCTTCAAGGCGCAGTGGGAAATGTTCGTGCGCCACCTCGTCGACAACGATCCGTGGCCCTATGGCCTGATGGAAGGCGTGAAGGGCGTGCAGCTTGCCGAACTTGGACTGAAATCATGGAAGGAACGCCGCTGGCTCGACGTTCCCGCTATTTCGTAAGGAGGCGATGGTGAGCGAACTCAAGCTTCCGAAGGATGACCGCAGCATTGAGGTCTACAGACTATCAGGCACGCCGGTCGCGGTTGAGAAACGAAGTGTGGCGGATTTCAACCGCGTCGCCTTCGCGGCCGCCCATGTGGTGGCCGATCCCCTTGCCGATAACGACCCATGGCTCACGCCCGCCATCGACTGGGACGCCACCTTACGTTTCCGTCACCGCCTGTGGGATCTCGGCCTCGGTGTCGCCGAGGCGATGGATACGGCACAGCGCGGCATGGGGCTCGCGTGGCCGCAGGCGCAGGAACTGATTTCCCGTTCGCTGAAGGAGGCGGCCAGTCGCAAGGATGCGCTGATTGCCTGCGGCGTCGGAACCGATCATCTGAATGGCGGCGGTTACGACCTGAACCAGATTGTCGACTCTTACCTGGAACAGCTTGATTTTGTTCAGGGAGAAGGCGGACGCGTAATCCTGATGGCGAGCCGTGCTCTGGCCGCTGCCGCCCGTTCGCCGGATGATTATCTCAAGGCTTATGCCAGAGTTTTATCCCAGGCTGACCAGAAAGTGGTGATCCACTGGCTGGGCGAAATGTTCGACCCGGCGCTTGAGGGTTATTGGGGGGCTGGCGACCATATGGCGGCGATGGAAACCTGCCTTACCATGATCGAGGAGAATGCCGACAAGATTGATGGCATCAAGATTTCGCTTCTCTCCAAGGAAAAGGAAATCGTCATGCGCCGCCGTCTGCCATCAGGCGTGCGCATGTATACCGGTGACGATTTCAACTATGCCGAACTGATCGCCGGTGACGAGAAGGGCCATTCGGATGCCCTGCTCGGCATTTTCGACGCCATAGCGCCTGCGGCTTCGAAAGCGCTGGCCTGCCTGAAGCGCGGGGCGGACAACGAGTTCTTCGATATACTGGAGCCGACGGTGGCGCTGTCGCGCCACATCTTCAAGGCCCCGACCCGCTTCTATAAGACCGGCGTGGTGTTCCTCGCCTATCTCAACGGGTTGCAGGACCACTTCACCATGGTCGGCGGGCAGGAAAGCACCCGCTCCACGCAGCATTTCGCTGAGCTTTTCCGACTGGCGGACAGGGCCAATGTGCTGACCGAGCCGGATCTGGCGACGCAGCGCATGAAGGCGTTTCTGGCCGTCCGTGGCATCGGGTGAAGCAAAACAAGGGGAGATACCGAGATGAGCCTTGAAGGCCTTTCCATCAATTTCGCCACCGTGCGTCAGGGCGGAGACTTCGGCGCGATCGTCGATGCCTGCCTCGCGCACGGCATAACCGCCATCTCGCCCTGGCGCGAGCAGGTGCATGGCGTTGGCCTTACGGAAGCCGCCCGCATTGTCGAGCAGAACGGGCTGCGACTCAGCGGCCATTGCCGGGGCGGCTTCTTCCCTGCGCCCAATGCGGAAGGCCGCCGCCTCGCCATCGAGGACAATAAACGCGCCGTCGATGAGGCAGCCGCCATGAAGGCAGACTGCCTTGTGCTGGTCGTGGGCGGCCTTCCCGCCGGTTCGCGCGATCTGAAAGGTGCACGGCAGATGGTGGAGGACGGCATGGCCGAGCTTCTTCCCTATGCGCGGGCTGCCGGCGTGCCGCTTGCCATCGAGCCGCTGCATCCCTTCTATGCCGCCGACCGCGCCTGCTTCAACACGCTGAAACAGTCGCTCGATCTCTGCGACAGGCTGGGTGCCGGCACCGGTGTCGCCATCGATGTCTACCATGTCTGGTGGGATCCGGAGCTGGAAGAACAGGTGGCGCGTGCGGGCAGAAACGGGCAAATTCTCGCCCATCATATCTGCGACTGGCTGGTGCCGACCACCGATCCGCTCAACGATCGCGGCATGATGGGCGACGGCGTGATTGACCTCAAGGCATTTCGCGCCATGATCGAGGCCGCCGGCTTCCACGGCCCGCAGGAAGTGGAAATCTTTTCGCATCGCTGGCAGGCGCGCCCGATGGACGAGGTCCTCGCCACCGTGGTCGAGCGTTTCAAGACTGTTTGTTGATTATCCGGGAGAGAGACAATGCCTGAAAAGGTGAAACGCAAACGCTATGCGCTGGTCGGCACCGGCAATCGCGGCACCACCATGTGGGGCCGCGAATTGCTGGCCGGCTGGAGCGACTATGTCGAACTGGTCGGCATTTGCGACCTGAACCTGATGCGCGCCGAACGCGCCCGCGCCATGATGGGATCGAGCGCGCCGCTTTACGACGATTTCGACCGGATGATGGAGGAGCAGCGACCCGAGCTGGTGATCGTCTGCACACCTGATGACACACATGACGACATCATCATCCGGGCGCTCGAAGGCGGGGCCGATGTCATCAGCGAAAAGCCCATGACCACCACCCCGGAAAAGATCGACCGTATTCGCGCGGCGGAGGCCAAAAGCGGCCGCCGCGTCGACGTCTCCTTCAATTACCGTTTCTCTCCCACCGCTGCCCGCATCAAGGAGCTGATCGACGAAGGCGCCATCGGCACCGTCACCTCGGTCGATTTCCACTGGTATCTGGATAACCAGCACGGCGCAGATTATTTCCGCCGCTGGCACGCCTTCACCGAGCATTCCGGCAGCCTGTTCGTGCACAAGGCGACCCACCATTTCGATCTCTTGAACTGGTATCTCGATTCCGATCCCGTGGAGGTGAAGGGCTTCGGGCAATTGCTGCATTATGGCAAGAACGGCCCGTTCCGCGGAACGCGCTGTCGCACCTGTCCGCACAAAAGCGAGTGCGATTATTTCATGGATCTCGGGGCCGATCCTTTTCTCGATGCGCTTTATGAAGACCCTTCGACGGTGGACGGTTATGTGCGCGATGCCTGCGTCTTCCGCGAGGAGATCGACATTCCCGATACGATGAGCGCCTCGATCCGTTATGCCAGCGGCGTGCAGGTCTCCTATTCGCTCAACACCTATATGCCGATCGAGGGCCACCACATCGCCTTCAACGGCCATAAGGGCCGCATCGAGATGCGCCAGTATGAAAAGCAGCCCTGGACGGAACCGCCGGCCGATGAAATCCTGCTGGTGAAAAGCTTCGGCGGTGGCGTCGAACATATCTGGGTGCCGCATGAGCCGGGCGGCCATTATGGCGGCGACAACCGCATGCGCGACATGATCTTCAAGCCCGGCTCCAACGACCGGCTGCGGCAGCGGGCGGGCTCGCGCGCCGGCGCCATGTCCGTCCTGACAGGGGTGGCGGCGCTGAAAAGCGCCCGTGAAGGCGGCACGGCAGCGGTGAAATCGCTTCCGGTTTAACCGCCTTCGTCTGCGGTCCATCGACAACTGGGCCGCAGATGGCAATTGCCAAAAAAGAACGGACGATATTCCACAGATTACGCGCTTCTTCCATGCCGGTAAAATGGTCGCCGGGGGAAGAAAGAGTGAGTCATGTCCAGTTTTGAATCCTTCGTTCCGCTCATCATCATCGGCCTCAGCCTCGTCGTATTTTTCAAATGGGTGGGGCGAGATATGAACCGGGAAGAGAAAAAGCCGCGTTCCCGCCGCTGACGGCGGAAAAGCGCGCCCGCGCGGCGTGGAAACGGAACCCGCGCCTTTTCCCCTGCGTTTCCCCTTTAAAAGGAGGACGCGACATGACGAACAAAACGAAGCCGAAAACAGTTGACAAACGGCCTTCCAGCCCGAACGACATTCCTCCCGCCGGCCCGCACGCCAAACCGTCCCTCACCGACTATGACAAGACGCCGGGGGCAGGCAGCCTGCCGGATGACCGTGCGAAGGACGTGTCTCCCGGTGGAGGTTGATGCGCGCGAAACCAAAGGCCGCGCCAAACCGGGCGCACGATTGGGTCAGCGGGAAATAGCACCGTGAACCAGATACTTAGCCAATGATCGGTCGGTCGCCGGTGCTTTTTCCTTCAATGCCCATTGCAAAATCAAAAATTGCGCCTATATTTTCTTCATCGACCATTGCTTGTGACGTCGTTCTGGAACAGACTGTTCCCCGTCGGATTTCCTCTCAAATAATCGATCTTATCCCGCAAGGTATCGCGGGAACCACAACGATTCTACGAAAGGAAATCGTTATGAACACTGGTACTGTAAAGTGGTTCAACGCCACCAAGGGCTTCGGCTTCATTCAGCCTGACAATGGCGGCACGGACGTTTTCGTTCACATCTCCGCTGTTGAGCGCGCTGGCATGCGTTCGCTGAACGACGGCCAGAAAATCAGCTACGAGATCGTCCAGGACCGTCGGTCCGGCAAAAGCTCGGCTGATAACCTTCAGGCAGCTTGATATTCATCATTTAACCCGCAGACCACGGATGTACTGGCTGCAGGTTAGAATGATTGTGAGAGGTCGGGTCAAAGCCCGGCCTTTTGTTTTTGGGCCAGGGAAAAAGCGCGTCCGCGAAGAAGCCTAAGCCGTGCGCCACCGCCGCAAGAGGGCAAAGAAGAAAATTCAGCGCGAAGGGCTGCTGCCTGCCCCCAAAAAGGTTACCCGCCCCCGACAGCCTTCCGATACCGCTCTTCCATAAAGGAGAATGCCATGGCCGCGTCAAAGGAAGCTTTTTTCAAACCCGGCAAACTATCCGCACAGGACAGGGCGTCATTGACGGATAACGCCGCAAAGCAGATCATAAACGCCGAGGCCGACCAGCGCGCCCGCAAAACGGAACGCCTTCGCCAGCTTCGCGAAGCACAGGAAGCGACGATTATCGCCGACGTGCCGGTTTCCGCAAAAAAACGATCCGGCAAGAACTGACTGGCCGGATTTCCAGCATCGCCCGCTCGAACGGGCCTTGAACGGATTGTCTCATAGCCGCTCGAGGCCGCATCAATCCAACAGGAGGAGTACACCATGGCCAAGGGTCAATTGCGCAGCAACAAGGAAATCCGCAAACCGAAGAAGGACAAGACGAAAGCACCTGCCGCGCCGCCCACCGGTTCGCAGGTCAAATTCGCAAACGCCACGACAGCGGATAGCAAAAAGAAATAGGCGCCAAGCGGGCCGACAAGTCACGGCGAATAAAAGCATCGCCATCCATGCCGGACTTGTTTTGGCCACATTGCCCATTTAAACAGCTCTCATGGCAACTGCTGGTGAGCGCGAATGAAATCGACGTTCGCAGTTGTTTTAGTCGCTTCAGACTTTTGACCACGGATGTACTGGCACGGGTGTTGAGGGCGATATGAGGAAGGTCGGTGCAATATTGCCCCGGCCTTTTTTGTTGCCTGCGGGAGCGCGTGCTAAATTGCCCATTCTACGAGACAGAATTAACTTGCCTATTCTCCTCAAAGGGCGCACCCTTCCCTATCGGTAATTAAAGGGCGTTGCCGCCGTAAGGCCTCTTGCAATCTTTGCCCTGTCCCGCCTGTTGACCAGGGGAACGATCTCCAAGCCACGCGACATGCATGACGGTACAGGCCGGAGACGGTTTGCCTGATGCTGTGCGCGTTTCGAGGCGTTGAAGCGTCCTCGCGCCACTTATGGGTGGCGACGCGACGCTCCAGCTTTTTTGACCCCCACGGGAAAGGAGGACGTCATGTCTTCCGCATATGAAAATTGCATCATCACATCGCAGGACCTGAAAATGCTGCAGTCAGTGCTGGAAGGTCTCGGTTATGACAGCCACACCATGGATGACGAAGTCATTCTCTACAACAATGCCGCCCGCAAGGTGATCGAGCTCTTTCAGGATGGCTTGACCGACCCTGCCGATATTTCGCAGGAAATGCTGTTCCTGTTCGGCGTTCACAAACATGAACGCGTCAAACCGTGGAAACCGCTGCCGCGTTACGCCATTCAGGGCTTGCCGCCTCTTTACCGGTGATGGACTTGCCGCCCTTTCCGTGGCGGCCTTCAAAATCACCGATGAAAATAACGGCTTGGCAAAAGCCGTATATCAGGCAACACTGAAATTGGGCGTCCCGCGCGCGATCAGGCGCGTCCCGGGAAGCTTGGGTATGGAATGTGCACCCTGTGCGTTGCGGGACCATGACCGGTCTTCGCCAGGCTTGCGTTGTTTCCCATGCCGGTAAGTTTTGCGTCTGCGTGGAGGTGAGTATGACGTATGACTGGAGCGGCCGCAAAATGCGCCGCATGCGAGCGGCGAAACTGACGATCATCAGCCTCGTCGCGGCTTTCGTGCTGACTGCCCCGATTTTCGCCCATTATTGAGGTTTTCAGCCGCGAGGCAGGGTCATACCGGCTGGCGGACTTCACTCGGCTTTCTCAACCGGTTCTTCAGCCATTTCTGAACGGGCTGATCGTAATGGACCGTCAGCCACCATGACAGGCACGTCGTGCCGATGAGGAAAACAATGCCGGCCGGCAAAGCAAGGTTTTCCCGGTGTACTGCGGGGATCAGAAGCTCCGTCCAGGCCAGAAGCGGAATATGCAGCACATAGACCGCGTAGGACGCCGTGCCGAGAAACACCGACACCATTCCCACACCGCGGCCCGGAACCGTCTTGCTGGCGACGAACAGCAGCAGCGGCCAGACGACGAGGACCACCGCAAGATCGAAGAACGGTCGAAGCTCGCGCGACATCGGCACGGCCAGAATGAAACAGACCAGCAGAAGGCAAAGCGCCGCCTGAAAAGGTCTCAACTGCGGTACGCGATTGCGGAAACGGTAAATCAGCACGCCGGCAAAAAACGAGAAGAACACCCGCCCCATGCCGGCATACATTTCATGCCAGCGAAAACCGGCATGCAGACGGCCGAACTCGGCGGCGGCCACCATCAGCACAAGGGCGCTGACAATGAGCACCGCGGCGGTCTGTTTCGTCGTGGCCCGGACACCGAAGCGGGCGTAAAACGCATTCACCACCAGCTCGTTGAAAAGCGACCATGCCGGGCTGACGAGAAACAGCGCGCCGTTCAGAGTGAGCGTGAAGGGCGCCGGCAAAAAGAGCAGCCCCGTTACCAAGGCGAAAGCAAGCTCGCCGGGATCGATAAGACGATGCAGATCATCGATCGGCGTCGGCAGGCCCAGCACGTAGAGGCAGATGAAATAGGCCGCCATCAGGGCCAGCGCCAGCCCATAAAGAGGGTAAAGACGTGCAAAGCGCGCCTTCATGAAAAAGCCTGGCGTAATCGCCCCTTCGGCCAGTTTCCGGCTATAGGCATGCGCGAGCACGAAACCGCTGAGCGCAAAGAACAGATCCACGGCGAGATAGCTCGAAGCCGTGCTTTTCCCAAACAGATCCTCGGCATGGCGGTGGACGATGAAAAGGGCGGCCACGCCCCTTATGCCATCGAGCAATATAAAGCGTTCCGGGGACGACTGGACCATGGCATGAGGCTCGGTTTGGCTGACGGATTTGAGGTTCACAGGCAACGAGCTTTACCGCGTTGCGGTTCACTGCTGCCAGTCACAAACTGTTTAACGTGGCGAACATCCCATATTATTATGGAATACTAACGGGTGATCGACACTCTTTCGCGGCTGCGAAAGGCGTGCTACGTCCGGATGTCATCGATCTTCCGAGCCTTTGACTCTGTGCCCTGTCCTTTCGAAATTCAGCTTGATTTCGCTTGGATATCTTCGGCGCAAATTCAGATGGAGCGGCGTTCGGCGGCAGGCAACTTTCGCGGAGTCTCACCATGTCCACCATTGCAGAACGTATCAGAAAAATCATCGTGGACCAGCTTGGTGCAGACCCTGCCACCATCGTGGACGAGGCCAGTTTTGCTGACGATCTCGGTGCGGATTCGCTCGAGACCGTTCAGATCGTCATGGAAATCGAAGAGGAATTCGGGGTGGAAATTCCAGATTCCGCCGCAAGCACGATCCTGACCGTTGGCGACGCCATCCGCTTCGTCGAAAAAAACAAGGCGTGACCGGCGGGGGGATTTACCCCGCAGACAAAGCCGCGACGGGATCGAGCTTCGACGCGTTGCGCGCCGGCAGATAACCGAAGACAACGCCGATCAGCGTCGAGCAGACGAAGGCGGCGATGATCGACGCCGTGGAATAGACCATGGCGAAATTGCTGCTGAAGGCGGAGAAAAGCGCGCCGAAGCCGAGGCTGCCGAGCACGCCCAGCGTACCGCCGATGATGCAGACCAGCACCGCCTCGATGAGGAACTGCCGCAGAATATCGGTGCGGCGCGCGCCCACCGCCATGCGCACGCCGATTTCCGATACGCGTTCAGACACAGAAACGAGCATGATGTTCATCACCCCGATGCCGCCGACCAGCAGCGAAATCACCGCAATGGCCGCAATCAGAAGGGTCAGCGTCTGCGTGGTGCTGGTGATGGTCTGGCGGATATCGTCGGTATTGAGAATGTAGAAATCCCGTGTGCCGTGCCGCTGGGTCAGAAGCGTCGTCACCGCCTGCTCGGCGATTGAGGCATCGACATCGTCGGCCACCTGCACCGTGATGCTGCGCAGCGACAGGCTGCCGAGAAAGCGCGACTGGACGGCGGTATAGGGCAGGTAAAGCGACAGGTTCTGGCTTGAGCCGAAACCGCCCTGCTGCGCCTGCGTGACGCCGACGATGCGGGCCGGCACCTTGCCGATGAGAATGACCTGGCCGACAGGGCTGCCGTCGAAATCCGCAAACAGCGATTTGCGGGTATTTTCGTCGATCACCACGTCCTGCGCCTTCTGCGCCACGCTTCCGCCATCGAAAAAGCGGCCCTGCGACAGCTTGGTGCCCTTGGCGACGAAATAGCGCTCGCTGACGCCGTTCACCAGCGCATTCGCCTCCTTAGCGCCGAAACGCACCGTGCTGGAGGTCGAGACCGTCGGCGTCACCGCCGCGACATAGGATTGCTTGGCAAGCGCTTCGGCATCGGAAACGACGAGCGTGGTGATCTTGCCCGACCTTATGTCGCCGAAATCCTTGCCGGCGAAGATTTCCAGCGTGTTGGTGCCGAGGCTCGATATGTTCTGCAGCACCCGCTGCTGCGATCCCTGCCCCAGCGCCACGACGCTGATGACCGAGGCGATGCCGATGATGATGCCGAGCATGGTGAGAAAGGTGCGCAGCTTGTGCGCCCGCATCGACAGAAGCGCCATGCGCAACGCCTCGCGCAGAGACGAAACGAGACCCGCAAGACCCGAAGACCCGCCGGAAACGGCAGCGGGTTCGGCATCGTCCTGCTGTACGGGCGTTGCATCCGTCCTGCGGTCGGAAATGATCGTGCCGTCGCTGATCTCGATGATCCGCCCGGCGCGTCTGGCAATCGACATGTCATGGGTAACGATGATGACGGTGCGGCCTTCGGCATGCAGCTCACCGAGGATGCGCAACACCTCGTCCCCGCTGGCGCTGTCGAGCGCGCCGGTCGGCTCGTCGGCAAGAATGATCTCGGCACCGTTCATCAAGGCGCGGGCGATGGAAACGCGCTGCTGCTGGCCGCCGGAAAGCTGGCCGGGACGGTGATCGAGGCGTTCCGCCATGCCGAGGCGGCCAAGCAGCCTTGCGGCATTGTGCCTGCGGTCGCCCTGCGTCTTGCCGGCATAGATCGCCGGAATTTCAACATTGCCGAGCGCCGTCAATTCGGCCAGCAGATGGTAGCGCTGGAAGATGAAGCCGAGATTTTCACGCCTGAGCGCCGAAAGCGCGTCGGCATCGAGATTACCCGTTTCCCGGCCCCTGATGCTGTAGCTACCCGATGTCGGGCGGTCGAGGCAGCCGAGAATATTCATCAGCGTCGACTTGCCCGACCCGGACGCGCCGACGATCGCCACCATTTCACCGGCCTCGATGGTGAGGTCGATATTCTTCAGCACGCTGATCGTGCCTTCGCCGGAGGGATAATCCCGCCGCACGGATTTAAGCGAAATCAAAGGTTCAGCCATGGTTCAAAGCCCCATCGGCGGGCCGCCCGGCCCCGGCATGGCGTTTGCGGTGGTGTCGGTGGAACGTTCGCCGGTCACCACGCGCTCGCTTTCGGCAAGGCCGGAACGCACTTCCGCCGTGACCTTGTTGTTGAGCCCGATTTCGACCTTGCGCTCGGAAACCCTGCCATCGGCGCCGGCCACGCGCACGGCATAGCTGCCGTCGCTGTCCATGCTGCCAAGGGCTGCCGAAGGGACGGTCAGCACGTTCTTCGCTTCGCCGAGAACGATATGGACCTCCGCCGTCATGTAGGTGCGCAGCTTGCCGTCCGGGTTCGGCACTTCGAATACGCCATTATAATAGATCGCCTCGGATGACGACGTGCTGGAAGAGGACGAGCTGGAGGATGAAGAGGTCGAGGAACTGAAGCTGGAATCGCTGCGCACCGATTCCGGCGCCGGCTCTATCGAGGCGAGCGTCGCGTTGTAACGCTGCTGCGGCTCACCCAGCACCGTGAAATAGACCGGCAGGTCCGGCCTGACCCGCGTTACATCCGCCTCGGAAATTTCCGTGCGCACCGTCATCCGGTCGAGCTGGCCGAGAATGACGATGGTTGGCGCGGATTGGGTGGCGTTGACGGTCTGCCCTTCCTGGCTGACGATCGACAGAACCGTGCCTTCGATGGGCGCGGTGATTTTCGTATAGCCAAGATTGGCATCGGCCGTTTCCACCGCGACCTGCGCTTCCTCGATCTGGGCGTCGATGGCTTCGATCTGCGCCTCGGTGACGGCAAGGGCTGCGGTGGCGCTTTCGAAATCGGCGCGGGAGGCCGCGTTCTTTGACACCATCTCCTGCTGACGGGCAAGGCTCTGGCGGTTGAGAAGAAGCGTCGCCTGCTTCTCCACCCGTTGCGCCTTCACATTCGCCAGGGCCGCCTGCGCCGTGCGCAGACTGTTCGTCTGGGTAACGGAATCGATTTCGGCGATCAGATCGCCCGCCTTGACCGTATCGCCGAGCGCCACCTTGACGGCGGTGATGCGGCCCGAGGCCTGAGCGCCGACGGCGACCAGGCGAACGGGCTTCAGCGTTCCCGTCGCCAGCACCGTCTGCTCGATATCGCCGCGCGTCACCGGTGCGGTGATATAGCCGGGTGTGGCCGCCCGCGTATATTGCGAGGACAGCCAGTAGCCGCCCACGGCGAGAGCGACAACCGCCAGCAATGCACCTGCCTTGCGTGCCGTTTTCATATCGATGTCCTATCCAGCCGGTTCACTCGAAGGAAGAAACCGGCGTCATCTCGTGTTTTACGAGGATGAAACCCCTCTCCGCTTCGATCCATTCATAGGCAGAGGCCGATTTTCGCGCCGCGGCCTTGCGGCAGGTGCTGCGAAGACGTCTCGAATCCATCTTTTCGCGCTGATCCTTCGCACAGGCGGGCTGACGCCGTTGTTCATCCTGCCGGGATTTGGCCGCCGGCTGTTGCACGGGCTTGTCCTTTGCCACCGCCACCGACCAGGCAAAGCTCAAACCAAAAGCCGTTGCCAGCACCAGATAGAAATATCTCATCATCATCTTCCTGCTTGACAATCACGCGGGGGATCGCAGGCGTGCGATCCCCCGGCTCCAGCCGTCGCCGGCTGATTTCCTCCTTTACTGGGGGGCAGATTAAAGGAGGAAACTTCGAAAGGTTGCCTCAGCTTCGTTCCGCCTCGGGAACCGGCGGCCTCATATCGCCATGCGGGAGAGCAAAGCCGCCGCGGTCTGCGGGGCCATGACGCGGGCCGGGAGGCGGAGGCGGCATCAGCGCACGCTCGAGCTCGGCAAGCTTCAGCACCTGCTGCGGCGAAAGCTTCGGTTTCAGCGCCGCAATGGCGTCCTGAAGGGCTTTGGCCTTTTCCGCCTTCTGCGCGATGATGCCTGCCAGCTCCTCTCCCGCAAGACGCGGCTCGGGCTTGGCCTTGCTTTCACCCGGCGCCGGCGGCGGCGGATTGCGCTCCGGACCGGGGGAAACGAGATCGATCAGCGCCGTGGTATAGGCGCGCCATGCACCGAGCTGCTCCGGCGTGACGCCGAGATAGATTTCGGCCGCCGAAAGCTTCGTCGCCAGCCCTAGAACATCCGGGCCGGGCATTCTGCGCACATGCGGCGGCAGCGGCCTTTCATCCGGGCCGATGTCCGGGCCGAGATCGAGATTGGCGGGCGGCGGCGCAGCCTGTTCGGTCGCCTGGGGTGCGGGCGCATTCTCTTCCGCTGCCTGCGTGGCGGCGGAAACGCCAATAGTTGCTGTCGCGATGGCGGCGGCCAGTAGCGAGTTTCTCATCTTACCTTCCTTCCGTTTTCCAACATGAAAGGACGATAGGAGCATCGCGTTTCCGGCTTTGGTCCGAATGTTTCCCGGCTGCTTCCGCAAACCGCCTATTTGTAACCGAATGTTGCCAGAACGGCCACGGAAAGCTTTCGTTGCAAAAATCCGCCGTTTCTTTTCAGCGCTTATGTATAGTGGCATCAAAAGGTTGGACGATATGACGACAGTTTCGGTGACACATATATTGATCGTCGATGACGATCCGGAAATACGCACATTGCTCGCGAAATATCTCGGCTCGCAGGGGTTTCGCGTGTCGATGGCCGCCGACAGGCGTGAGTTCGAGGAAAAGATCGCCAGCTCCGATCCCGATCTCATCGTGCTCGACGTGATGCTGCCCGATGGCTCCGGCCTCGATATCTGCCGCGATCTGCAGGGTCGCCGGCCGCGCACGCCGGTCATTCTCCTGACGGCGCTGAAGGAAGATGTCGACCGCATCGTCGGGCTGGAAATCGGCGCCGACGACTATCTCGGCAAACCCTTCAATCCGCGCGAACTGACCGCGCGCATCAAGGCCGTGCTCCGCCGCGCCACGCCGCAGGAGGCTCCCCGCCCCTCATCCGCCGCCTATGGTTTTGCGGATTTCACCGCCGATCCCGAGCAGCGCTCCGTCATCCGCGCCAGCGGTGAAAAGATAGATTTGACGGGAGCTGAGTTCGATCTTCTGAAAGTCTTTCTCGACAGGCCCGGCCGGCTGCTTTCCCGCGATCAGCTTCTCGATCTCACGCAGGGCAAGGATCGCGGCCCGTTCGACCGCTCCATCGACGTGCTGATGAGCCGCTTGCGCAAGAAGCTGGACGCCGACACACACACGCCGATCTTCAAGACCGTGCGCAATGGCGGTTACCAGATGACGGTTCAAGTCAGAACCCTGCCGGTGCAGCGATGAGCTCGCTTAAAAACCGCATCACGGCGCTGATGATCGTCTCCATCATCGCCGTCATCGCGCTTGCGACTTTTGTGGCGGACCGGACATTGCAGCCGCCGCCGCCCGACGCCACCATCGAGCCGCTGGCCCGCAGCCTCGCCTTTGCCGTGACCATGGCCGAGCGTGATCCTTCCCTGCAGCAGCCCGGCTATTTTCAGATAGAACAGAGGCCGCCGCAAGGCGATCTCGACGGCATGCTCTCGGAATTTCTGGAAAAGGCGCTGGCCCGCGTCGGAGAGCCGCGCACCGCGATGGTCATCCGCTCACCGGGAAATCCTGCCCCCGTGGCGGCTATCGCGCTGGAAAAAGGTGGCTGGCTGGTCGCGGAAATTCCGCATATGGGTCCGCCGCCGGGCGGCTGGAAGATTTTCGGCATGTGGATCGGGCTGATCATCCTCGGCAGTGCCGCCGTTTCGATCTTTGCCGCCAGCAAGATCACCCGCCCGCTCGACATGCTGGAAAATGCCGCCGCCAGCATCGGGCCTGACGGTTCGCTGCCGCACCTGCCGGAAACCGGACCGGGCGAAATCCGCGCCACCGCGCGGGCGCTGAACGAACTCGCGACCCGCCTGAAGGCGGCGATGGAAAGCCGCATGCGCCTCGTCGCCGCCGCCGGCCACGATCTCAGAACTCCGATGACCCGCATGCGGCTGAGGGCGGAATTCATCGAAAACGACGAGGAACGGGCGAAATGGCTGGCGGACCTCGAGGAGCTGGACGCCATCGCCGACAGCGCCATTCTTCTGGTGCGGGAAGAGGTCAGCCAGGATAGCGTCAAGACGATCGACATCGGTACGCTTCTCAGCGAGATCGTCAGCGATGTTTCCGATCTCGGCCATGCGGGTGCGCTCGACTTCATCGAGCCGGAAGCCGCCATGACCATAAGGGCGGCCCCACTGGCGCTGAAGAGAGCCCTGCGCAACCTCATCCTGAACGCCGTCACCCATGGCAAGAAGGCGCATATCGATCTGACCGGAGACGAGAGCGAAGTCGTCGTGACGATCAGGGATGAAGGCCCCGGCATTCCGCAGGAACTGATCGGGCGGGTTTTCGAGCCCTTCTTCCGGGTGGACCTCGCGCGGCGTAAATCAATCCCCGGCGTGGGTCTTGGTCTTGCCATCGCCAGGGAAATCATCGAGCGCTTCGGCGGCACGATCACCATTGCCAACCACAAGAAACAGGGCCTGATCCAGACCGTGATCTTCGCAAGGGCGGCGTGACGTCACGCCGCTGAAACAGCCTGCGCCTGCGGCTTGGCCAGAAGCAGGCTTTCGGCATAAGCCATCATCAGCGGCCCGACCCCCTTGGCATCGTCGGACACCACCGGCTCGGTCAGATAATATTCCGGCGTTCCATCGCGATAATTGCCCTCAAAGCCGCCAAGGCCTGCGACATGCACGATTCCGGTGAGGCGGGTCACGCCCTCTTCATCGGCTTTCAGCCGGGTTTCAAGAAGCGCCTCAAGCGCGCGGCGACCCGCCGAAAGGGCGGCATTCGCCTCTTCGCCCTGCACGAGCTTCAGCCGCACTGCGTGCAGCAAGGCATAGGCAAACATGGCCGAGGCGGATGTTTCCCCATAATTGCCCGCAAGGTCCGGATTGTCGAGAACCTGCATCCAGAGCCCTGTCACGGTCTGCCGTGCGATGATGCCGGCCAGAAGCGACTGCGTCTTGTTGCGAAGCCCCGCCGTCGCGCCGTCCTCCGGTAGAATGGCCAGCGCGTCCACCAGCGCCATGGCCAGCCAGCCGACCGCACGCGCCCATATGGCGGGAGACTTGCCGCTTTGAGGATCGGCCCAGCGCTGGCTGCGGCTGTGGTCGTAACCATGGGCATAGAGCCCACCGCTATCCTCGGTCGCCGCGAGTGCCGCTGAAAACTGCCGCAGCGCATCGTCGATCAGTTCCGCCCGGCCCGTCGCCTGCGCATATTCGATCTGGAACGGAAGCCCCATATAAAGCCCGTCCAGCCAGACCTGATGCGGATAACGCTTCTTGTGCCAGTAATTCCCGGATGCGATGCGCGGATGGCTGCGCAGTTGCCCCGCCAGATGCTCCGCCGCAGCGAGGTAACGCGGATCGCCCGTTTCCGCCGCAAGGGGAAAGAGGATACGGCCGGCGAGAATATGGTCGATATTATATTCCTGCGGATCGTACCCGGCGAGCGTGCCGTCTGGCGCTATCTGCGCATCAGCGAGACGATGCAGATGCTCGTTCCAGCGTGCCTCCCCGGTCGCGTCGAACAGCTGCTGCAGGCCACGATAGACGCACCCATCCTCATAACACCAGCTTCCGCCCTTGTAATGTTTATAGCGACTGGAGAATTGATCAAAATATTCAGTGGCTTTCATCGGTTTTCTCAATCGAAATCTGACACAATGGAAACGGAAGCATCGCTCAACAGGGCGGGATTATCGCTGACTATATGCGCCTGCTCGAAAACAATCGCCTCATGGCGCATGGGGCGCACCCGGTCGGCCATTATCGGCGGCGTTGCGGTGGCCGAAGGATCACGCGAGACAATGGTGAGATTGCGGATGGCGATGTTGCGGATGGGCGCTTCGGCAAGGCCGAGAAAAGCACCGGCCGCATGGGAGAGATTGCGGATTTCGACATCCTCCACGGTAATACCGTCGATAAAGGGCGTGCCGCCATCGACCGGCGCAGGCTTTCGCGACTGCACCCAGTCGTCATGTCCATCGGCGTCGCAATGGTAATGGGCATTGGCGGAAAGCGCGGTGTGCACGCCATCCAGCAGCACCCGGCGCATGGCGATGTTGCTGACTGTTCCGCCCCGCCCGCGCCGTGTCTTGAGGCGCAGGCCGCGATCCGTGCCGACCATGTCGCAATCCTCGACCGCCACGTCATGCACACTGCCGGACATTTCCGAACCGATCACCAGCCCGCCATGGCCGCGCTGCATCAGGCAATGGCGCACCCGAATGCCGCGCGTTTCCGCGAGATGATCGTCCTCGCCATCGGGGCCGCGCTTTCCCGCCTTCACCGCGATGCAATCGTCGCCGACGGAAAAGCGCACGCCTGATATCGTAACGTTGCGGCAGCTTTCGGGGTTGAAACCATCGGTGTTCGGGCTGTCATGCGGTGCGACGATGCTGAGGCCGGCGGCGATTAAGTCTTCGCAGCCCTGCGGATGGATCGTCCAGGAGGCGGCGTTTTGGATGGTGAAACCGAGCAGGTTTGTGTTCCGGCAGGAAACGAGATGCAGGCCACGCGGCCGGCGCGCGCCGTCGCGAGTTTCTTTCGGCCAGCTCCACCAGTCGCCGCTATCGCCCGAACCATCGAGAACGCCCCTGCCCTCGATGACGAGATTGTCTGCCGCGATGGCATGAACCGGCGCGGCAAAACAGGCATCCGGCAAGCCTTCCCAGCTTCCGAGCATACGGCCTGCCTCATCGCGGGCAGGCAGGATCGGCCAGCCCCTGCGGGTGGAGGGCGCGCGCAGCACGGCTCCTTCGGCAAGGTGGAAGGTCATGTTGCTTTTCAGGCGAACGGGAAAGGCTGTCCAGAGACCGGCCCCGAGACGCAACGTGCCACCCTGCGGAACCGCAGCCACGGCCCTTTCCAGCGCCTGTGCATTGGCGCGCGCACGTGTCTCATCATCGAGCGCAACACCCGGCATCAGGGAAAATTCCGCAGCCTCGACAAGCCCGGCACAGGGGGCGGTTCTGAACTCCAGCCGTCCAAACCCCTCCGCTTCGAAGACATAGCGCGTATCCGGGGAGAGATCATGCAACGGCGTCGCCACGGTCGCGGTTTCGCCTCTCCTTTCGGCGCCATCCGCCGACGTCAAACGCCATGCCGTTTTGGACGGAAGGAAATAGCGAGCGCCGGGCACGGCAAGGCAAAGCACTGCCGTTCGCGCCGAAGACGCGATGATAAGGGGTTCGTTCATGCTCTTTTCTCGTCTTTGGTGCCTGTCCGGCCAAACCCTTGGCGGACATGCCTTACATCATCCGGCAGCCGGATAGGGAGCCTGCCGCCATTGAGGCGGCAGGCCATCGTCGTCAATCGAATTTGGCAAGAACATCGTTGGTCGTATCGATGATCTGCTCGGCCGCTTCTTCCGCCGTCAGCTGGCCATAGGCATATTCCTCAAGCGTATCGATGAAGCCCGAGCGGATTTCAGGATGCTCGTTGAAGGGTGACACCACCGGTCCCGATGCCGCCATGACGATGGCGTTGGCGGCCCGCACTTCCGGCTCGCCCTTGTCCCCCAGACGCGCCGCCGCAGCCTTCGATGCGGGCAGACCGCGTGAGGTGCCGAGCGCATCGATGCCCTCAGGTTCGTTCAGCAGGCAGTTCAGGATTTGCGCGGCCGCTTCCGGGTTCCTGGAGTTTTTCGAGATCGAAAACACCATGGAAGGCTTGCGATAGACGCCTTCGGTCACGGCATCGGCAAGCTTCAGCATCGGGAACGGTTTCAGAACCTGCCCTTCCTTGAGCGGATCGGCATATTTCGAATAGGTCGAATCCCATTCATAGGAACCGGCAATCCGGCCTTCGGACCAGGACGGCTTTTCGTAAAGATTGACGTTACCATCGGCCGCTTCCTCTTTCTGCGAGCGGATCGATCCGGTTTCGACCAGCTTGCCGACGAAGGAAATGCCCTCGGCCAGCTCCTCCGGCGTCCAGGCCACGCGGTTGGTCTTGGGGTCGACCAGATCCTTGCCGGTCTTCTGCACGACAGCCAGCGTCACCAGCAGCTGGGCAGTCTCCTTCACGGCATTGAAGGTGTAATAGTCCTTGCCGAGCTTTTCCTTGATGGTCTTGGTTGCCGCGAAAAACTCGTCCCAGGTCTTCGGAATTTCAACGCCGGCCTTTTCGAAGGTGGTGGCGTTGAAGAAGAAGACGCGGCCGGTGGTGGAAACGGAAAGCCCCTGCAACACGCCATTCATCGAACCGGCGTCCAGATCGCTCTCCGCCCATTGCGAAAGATCGAGCGGTTTCAGCTGGCGCAGATCGGCAAAACCTTCTCCGTTCTTGGAAAACAGCGGCAGCCACGGCCAGTTGACCTGAACGATATCGGCCTCCGTCTTGCCTGCCATCTGCGTGGTGAGCTTTTCCAGATAGCCGTCGAAGCCGGTGAATTCCCCCTTCACCGTGTGGCCGTATTTCTCGCCGCAGGCGGCAATGGCCTTCTGGGTGGCGACGTGGCGGCTTTCACCGCCCCACCACGACATGCGCAGTTCCGCAGCACCCGCCGCCGGGGCCGTCGCCATCGCCACATAAGCGGCGCCGGCGAGCATCGCCATCATTCTTGTCATCGTCTTCATTGTTCTTCTCCTCCTCGAAAAATCAGGCACGTCCGTCCCCTCCTCACAGCGAGACGTTGCGGCCATCGGCCTTGTCGAAAATATGCAGCTTCTCGGGGTCCGGCTTCAGCCGCAGGATGCCGTCGCGCCCAAGCGCCTCGAACTCTGCCGCACCGACCACGCTCACCAGCTTCTGGCCGCCGAGATCGGCGTGCAGATAGACCTCGTGGCCCATGAATTCCGCATTGGTGAGTTTCGCCTGCAGCGCCGGGCCATCGGCTTCTCCCGCCAGCGAAAGATGCTGCGGGCGGATGCCGATGACGGCATCTGCGGGTCTCGCCGATAGCCGTTGCTCCAGATGCGCACCGATGGGCAGGCGCTGGCCGGCGATGACGAACTCAGCGCCGTCGATTGCCACATCCACCAGGTTCATTTCCGGCGTGCCGATAAAGCCGGCGACGAAAAGATTGGCGGGATGGTTATAAAGCTCCTTCGGCGTCGCGACCTGCATGATACGGCCCGCCTGCATGACGCAAATACGGTCGCCCATGGTCATGGCCTCCGTCTGGTCATGGGTGACGTAAATGACCGTCGAGGACAGGCCTTCCGCCTTCAACTGACGGTGCAGATCGGTGATGCGCACCCGCATGGAGGCGCGAAGCTTTGCGTCGAGATTGGACAGCGGCTCATCGAACAGGAACACGCCGGGCTTCTTGATGAGCGCGCGGCCCAGCGCCACACGCTGCGCCTGCCCGCCCGAGAGCTGTTTCGGCAGACGGTCGAGCAGCGGCTCGATTTCGAGAATGCGCGCGACATTGTCGATTGCCTTTTCGATCTCGGGCTTCGCGACGCCGGCGATCTTCAGGCCGAAGGCGAGATTGCCGCGCACCTTCATATGCGGATAAAGCGCGTAATTCTGGAACACCATGGCGATGGAGCGCTTGCCGGGTGGCAGGTCGTTGACGCGCTGGTCGCCGATCAGGATTTCACCGCCGGTGATTTCCTCCAGCCCCGCCACCATGCGCAGCGTCGTGGATTTGGCGCAGCCGGAGGGGCCGACGAACACCATGAACTCGCCATCCTCGACCTCGAGATTGATGCCGTGCACGGCCTTGAAGCTGCCGCCATAGATTTTTTCGAGATTTTTAAGTTGAACGCTTGCCATTTTCAGCCCTTGACCCCGCCAGACGAGATCCCTTCAATGAAATACCGTTGCGCCGCGAAGAACACGATCAGCGCAGGCGCGATCGTCAGCACCGACATTGCCAGGATGCGGTTCCATTCGAAGGCTTCGGTAGTGTCGATGGAGAGTTTGAGCGCGAGGCTCACCGGATATTTGTCGACCGATGACAGGTAGATCAGCGGCCCGAGGAAATCGTTCATCGTCCACATGAACTGGAACAGGCAGACCGAGATCAGTGCCGGCGCCAGCATCGGCACGACGATGTAGATGAGCGTCTGCAGGCTGTTGGCGCCATCCACCCTGGCGGCCTCTTCCATGTCCGATGGCAGTGAGCGCAGGAACTGCACCAGCATGAAGACGAAGAAGGCATCGCCGGCGAGCGCGGACGGCACCCAGAGCGGCAGGAAACTGTCCAGCCAGCCGAGATCGCGAAACAGGATATATTGCGGAATGCGGGTAACGACATTCGGCAGCAGCAGAATGGCGATGACCGAGCCGAACAGGATCTTCTTCAGCGGAAAATCGAAGCGGGCAAAGGCATAGGCCGCCATGGTGCAGGAAATCGCCGTGCCGATGACTTTCGGCAGGATGATCAGGAACGAATTCCAGAAGAACCGGCCGAACGTATAGGGCGTCGAGGTTTCCCAGCCGCGGATATAGCCGTCCAGAGTCGGGTTTTCGGGAATGAAACCGGCGCCGGAGAAGATTTCCGAATTGGTCTTGAAGCTTGCGCCCACGAGCCAGATCAGCGGATAGAGCATGACGAGACCGACCGCGAAGAGAAGCACGTAACGGACCGAGGTGGAAACGAGCCTCAGCCGCGCCCGGCGGGCCGCCTGCATGTCGTTTAGGGTTGCGATATCGGTCATGGCATCAGTTCCGCTTGTCGCCGGCGTAATAGACCCACTTCTTCGACGACCAGAAGGCCACGAGGGTCAGCACGGTGATGATGGTGAAGAGCACCCAGGCGATGGCGGAGGCATAGCCCATGTTGAACTTCTTGAAGGCCTCGTCATAGATGTAAAGAGGCAGGAGATAAGTGGACTTCAAAGGCCCGCCCTGGGTGATGATGTAAGGCCCGTTGAACTCCTGAAACGCCTGAACCATCTGCATGATGAGGTTGAAGAAGATCACCGGCGTCAGCAACGGCAGCGTGATGAAGAAGAAAGTTCTCACCTTGCCTGCGCCATCGATGGCGGCGGCCTCATAAAGCGACTTGTCGATGGATTGCAGGGCGGCGAGAAAAATCACCATGGCCGAACCGAACTGCCAGCAACGCAGCAGCGTGATGGTGAAAAGCGCGTTGCCGGGATCGCCGAACCAGTCCACCGGCGACAGGCCGATGGCGGCCAGCGCCATATTGGCAAGCCCCTCGCTTGCGAAGATGTAGCGCCACAGAACCGCAATCGCGATGGAGCCGCCGAGAATGGACGGCACGTAAAAGGCGGTGCGGAAGAAGTTGATGAATTGCAGCTTATAATTGAGTATGGCCGCAATGAACAGCGCGAAGGCAAGCTTCAGCGGCACCGTCAGAAACACGTAGAACAGGGTAACGTTCAGCGATTTCATGAAGGTGCGGTCGCGGGTGAAAAGCCGCTCGTAATTGGCCAGCCCCGCCCAGCTGGGATCGCTCATCAGATCGTAACGGGTGAAGCTGAGATAGAGCGAGCCGAGAAACGGGATGGCCGTGAAAACCAGAAGCCCGACGATATAAGGCGTCAGATATCCCAGCCCGAGGAAGCGCTGAGATTTCATAACGCTCCTCCCCGCGTCCCAGTGGAACGCGAATGACAGAATACAATTTCGTACAAGTGATTCTCCCGGAACGGCCGGCGGCGGGCGCGTGATGGCGCAATTTCCCGCCGCGACCGGTCTCCTCCCTCATTGATACGGCGCGTAAAAGCAATTTATGCGGTGACAAAACCAAATTTCCGCGCCAAGGTGAATTAACAAAGACGAGGAAAAAGATGGACGAAATCGAAGGTGGCATTCTATCGTCCGTTCCACCTGCGGCGCTCAACCTCAACCTGACGCGCGCAACGATCAAGATGGAGCATTCGCGCACCTGGCAGATCGACAAATCCAACCAGGTGGACGACCTCATCATCTGTCTGGAAGGGCGCGGGCATTATCTCGTTGATGGCGAGGCGCGGGTGCTGGAGCCGGGTGACGCCATGCTGATTTTCCGGGGGCAGCGCTTTGTCGGCTGGAACGAGCAGGCCGTCACCTATCGCGGGGTGGCGCAGCATTTCACGCTGGATATTTACGGCCGCCACAACCTGATCGCGCAGATGGACCTGAAGCCGAAAGTGAGGCTGAGCCGCTGGGCGCTCTTGGAACCGCTGGTGCGCCACTACCGGCAGAGCGCCCCGCCCTCCTCCGTCACGCTTGGCCAGCATCATCTCTTTATGGTGCTTCTCATCGCCTTCATTGACGACGCCTTCCTCGGATGGGTGGACCGCCCGAGTTTCCAGCCGGAGGGCACGGAAGGCCTCGACCTTGCGGTGATGAAGGCGATCACCATGATTTCGGCCAATCCACTGGACCCCGACATTGCCGGCCGGGCGACCGAGGCGGCTCCCTATAATCGCGATTATTTTCTGCGGGAATTCCAGAAGCGGGTGGGGCGGACGCCGCGCAAATATCAGGAGTTCAAACGCATGGAACGCGCCATGCATTTTCTCGAGGCGGGGCTTTCGGTCTCGGCGGCGGCGGCCGAAGTGGGCTATGGCGACCCCTATTATTTCTCACGCATGTTCAAACGGACATTGGGGTTAAGCCCGCGCGACCATATGAACCGCATACGCCGCAGCCGGCACGGCAATCTTATGGCCTTTGACGAACACGAACAGCAGCGGCTGCTTGCCACTGAAACGGAAAAGGCCCCGGCATAGCGGGGCCTTCTCGGTTGAAAGCGCTGGAATTACCGGAACAGTGACGGCAACCACAGGGACAGCGACGGAATATAGGTGACGGCAAGCAGCACCGCGATGCTGGCTCCAAAGAACGGCCAGATCGTCCGCATCGCTTCCCGTATCGATATGCCGCCCACCGCGCAGCCGACGAAAAGCACCGTTCCGACCGGCGGCGTGTTGAGCCCGATGCCGGCGTTCAGGATCATCACCACGCCGAAATGCACGGGGTCGATGCCGAAGGCCTTCACGACGGGCAGAAGCACCGGCGTGGAGATGATGACCATCGGCGCCATGTCCATGAAGGTGCCGAGCAACAGCAGGATGACATTGATGACGAGCAGCACGATGATCGGATTGTCCGAAATCGCGCTGATTGCGGCAATCATCAGCGTCTGCACCTGCAGGAAGGCCATCAGCCAGCCGAAGGACGCCGCCGTGCCGATGACCAGCAGAACCATGGCCGTCGTGCGCACCGCACCCATCACCGCCTCGACGAAACCGCTCCAGTCCAGCTCGCGGTAGACGAGCATGGCAACGAGGAAGGCGTAGAGAACCGCGATGCAGGAACTTTCCGTCGCGGTGAAGATGCCCGAACGCACGCCGCCGAAGATGATGCCGATCAACAGGATGCCGGGGAACGAAGCCAGGAGATAATACATCAGCTTCGAGAAGCCAGGGAACGGCTCGGAAGGATAACCCTTGCGCCGGGCAACGATATAGGCCGTCACCATCAGCGCCGCTGCAAGCAGGAAACCCGGAACAATGCCGGCGGTGAAGAGATCGGCCACCGAAACATTGCCGCCCGCCGCGATGGAATAAAGGATCATGTTATGCGACGGCGGTATCATCAGCGCGATGATAGCCGCATTGACCGTGACATTGACCGCATAGTCCCTGTCATAACCGCGCTTGGCCATTTGCGGGATCATCAGCCCGCCGACGGCCGAGGCATCGGCCACGGCCGAGCCGGAAATGCCGCCGAACAGCGTCGAGGCCACGATGTTGACCTGGCCGAGACCGCCGCGCAGGTGTCCCACGAGACCGGCCGCAAAGCGGATGAGGCGATGGGCGATGCCGCCGCGCACCATCAGGTCGCCGGCGAAGATGAAAAACGGTATCGCCATCATCGCAAACACGTTCATGCCGGAATTCATCTGCTGGAACACCACAATGGGCGGCAGGCCGAGATAAAGAACCGTGGCGAAGGACGCGATGCCGAGGCAGAACGCGATCGGCGTGCCGATCAGCATGAGCAGGGTGAAGACCCCGAAGAGAATGGTGTAAGCCATTTATGCGGCCTCCTGCACGATCACGTCGGCCGCAATCTCCTCGCCGATGGCGAGATCGACGAAACGTTCAGCCGCAAACAGCGCAATGAGGAAACCGCCGCCGATCAGCGGAAAGAAATCCGTGCCGCCCGGCCAGCCGAGAACCGGGATTGTCGCCGTCCATGTGCCCATGGAAAGCGAGGTGCCATACCAGGCCATGCCGGCACCGAAGAAGAAGATCAGCGCAAGGCTTGTCAGGTCCATGCCCTTCTGCACGCGCGGCGGCATCATGTAGCGCAAAATATCGAGCCCGAGATGCACGCTCTCGCGCACGCCCACTGCCGCCCCCAGCATGATGAACCACGACATGAGATGCAGCGACAGCGGCTCCGACCAGCTGGGTGAATCGTTGAGAATATACCGCGCAAAGACCTGCCAGCCGACGATAAGCGTCATGGCGATCATGCCGATACCGGCAATATAGAGCGACGCGTGGCTGAGCGCGCCGAGAAAGGGGCGAATGGCCCGCATGAAATTTCGCATTGTCTGTTCCTCCGCGTCAACGGCGACAAAAGAAAACCGGCCCTGTTCCCAGGGCCGGTTTTCCGCGCATTACTTGACCGCTTTCACCCGTTCCAGAAGGTCTTTCATCTTCGGATCGGTGACGAATTTGTCGTAGACCGGACCCATCGCGGCAGCGAATTCCTCCTTGTTGACCTTGATGACATTGACGCCACCGGCGCGGACCTTTTCTTCCGATGCCTTTTCGCGGGCGCTCCAGAGTTCACGCATCTTGCCGACGGAATCCTTGGCCGCCTGACGCAAGAGCTTCTGATCTTCCGGAGAGAGCTTGTCGTAAGAGACCTTGGAAATGACGAGGATTTCCGGGTTCAGCGAATGTTCCGTCAGGGAGTAGTTTTTCGCGACCTCGTAGTGACGGGCGGATTCGTAAGAAGGCCAGTTGTTTTCCGCACCGTCGACAACGCCGGTTTCAAGCGAGGAATAGACCTCGCCCATCGGCATCGGCGTCGGGTTGGCGCCGAAAGCCTGCATCATCGAAATCCACAGATCCGACTGCTGCACGCGGATTTTCAGGCCCTTCAGGTCCGCGAGTTTTTCGATGGGCTTTTTGGTGGTGTAGAAGGACCGTGCGCCGGAATCGTAAAAGGCGAGACCAATGAGGCCGTGCGGTTCGAAGGCCGCCAGAACCTCATCGCCTATCGGGCCGTCAACCGTGTTGTGCATGTGCTCCGTCGAGCGAAACAGGAAAGGCAGGCCAAGAACGGTGGTTTCCTTGACCAGATTGTTGAAAGGCGCGGCATTGACGCGGTTCATGTCGATGACGCCGAAGCGGGTCTGCTCGATGGTATCCTTCTCGCCGCCGAGAACGGAATTGTTCATGACCTGTATCTTGATGCGACCCTTGGTGCGCTCGGCCAGAAGCTCGCCCATATATTTCACGGCTTCGACCGTCGGATAACCGTCGGGATGAATATCGGCAGAACGCAAGGTGATTTCCTGCGCCTTGGCGGAAACACCGGCGAGCGCGATCCCCATCGCGACGCACATCATGCTTGCAATCTTTTTCATGCTTTCCTCCTCCATTGTTGAAACGATCCAGCCCCTCCAAGGCTATCGGACCGATTTTTTCACGCCCATCCGGGCCGGCATGCAAAGACTTTCAGTTTAAAAGGACGATGGGGACCTCCCTTCCCCAGCCATCCCCGATTGACCTATCCCGCCGTGACTGGCGGCAGCTTGAACAGCGCTTCCGGATTTTCCACCAGCGCGCGATGCCGCGCCGCTTCATCCGGCAGCCAGCCGAGTATGAGTTCCGCAAGGCGGGCATCGTCGGGATAGGCCGCCGTCTCGCGGATGGAATTATGCGGCCAGTTGGTGCCCCAGACGATGCGCTCCGGCGCATGGGCGGCGATGACGCGCGAAAAGGCGGCGACGTCCTCATAGGGCCAGCTCTCACGCGAACTTTCGTAGACGCCGGCGAACTTGAACCAGAGATTGCCGCGGTCGATGAGTTTCAGAAGGGCCGCCATTTCCGGGCCATCGGTTCTGATGCCCTTGAAGAACTTGCCGTGGTGATCGAACACCCAGCGCGAGCGGATGTTCTGAAGGCGCGGCAGGTGATCGAGCAGCGTATTGCCGTCGAATTGCACCGCCACCATCCAGTCGGCCGCATGGGCGCGCTCGTCCACGGCTTCCAGCTCGGACAGGTTTACCGCACCACCCGGCAAATCCATGATACGCGCACCGACGGCCCCTGCGGCGGCAAGCTTTTCCATGTCCTTTTCGGTCGTTCCCGCATCGATGATGACCACCGCGCGGGCCGCCTCGCCCATTTCCGCGACACAGGCGAGTGTGTTGCCGTTATCGCGCTGATGGGCGTTGCCCTGGGTGATGATGACCCGGTCGATGCCGAGCCATTGCATGAGGCTGCGATAATCCTCCGGTCCAGGCAGAGCGCCCGGCGGCAGGCCCGGTCCACCCGGCAGGGCGGGATAGTGGGGCAGATAGAGATGCATCTGCGTATCGACGGCGCCTTTCGGGAAAGCGGGCCGGGGCGCTGTGCCGCTCAGTTTTCTGACAAGTTCGCTCACGGGTCTGGCATCCTGAATTCAAGCAATGCGTCGCGGTTGATCTCTATTCCGAGGCCGGGGCCGTTCGGGATCGTGACAACGCCGTTTACCGCCTCTATCGGCTTGCGCAGCACGGCCTGCCGGAACGGATTATAGGTGCGGTCGAATTCCATGATCGGCTCGATGGGATTGACCCGCACCGGATCGGGCGTCATCGCCGCCATGAATTGCAGGGCGGCGGCAATCTGTACGCCGGTGCCCCAGACATGCGGCACGATGCGCACGCCGTGCAGCGTGGCGAGCGCCGCGATCTTCTGCGTTTCGGAAAAACCACCGCAGCCGCAGAGATCGGGCTGGAGAATATCCACGGCGCCGGCGAAAAGCGCCTGCCACATGCCATAACGCCCGTGCCAGGTCTCGCCGCCCGCAACCGGGATCGGCTGGCCGGCCCGCACCCGGGCATAGGCATCGAGCTGCTCGGGAACCACCGGCTCCTCGAACCAGTCGATACCATACTCGGCGGCGCGGTTGCCGAGCGCGATGGCCTCGGTGACGGTGTAGCCGTGATTGGCGTCAATCATCAGCCGCATATCCGGCCCAATCGCCTCGCGCACGGCGGCGATGACGCGGAGGTCTTCCTCTATGCCGAAGCCGATCTTGATCTTGCAGGCATGAAAGCCGTCCGCCCGACGCTCCGCCATCTCGGAGGCATTGTCGGAAACGCGGTCGACGCCATCGCGCTTGAAGCTGCCGGTGGCATAGGCCCGCACGCTTTCGCGCCAGCGCCCGCCGAGCAGCATCGAGATGGAAGCGCCATAATGCTTGCCCTTGATGTCCCACAGCGCGATATCGATGCCGGACAGGGCCGTGAGGCTGAGGCCGCGCTGGCCCTGATCGCGCAGGGCATTATAAAGCACGGCCCAGATCTTCTCGGTCTCACGCGGGTCCTGGCCGATGAGCCAGCCGGAATAGGCCTGAACCACGGCGGCGTTGGGCCGCGCCGGGCCGAGGCATTCGCCCCAGCCGACGGTTCCGTCGTCGCATTCGATTTCCACCAGAATATGGGCGCGGCGGTCAAAACGCATGGATGCGCTTTCGAACGGCGTGTCCAGCCGGTGTTCGAGCAGATGCGTGCGCACCGCTGTGATCTTCATGGCTCCCCTCCCGCTTGTCTCGATCAGGCCTCCAAATCAGGCTTTGCGCTTATGCGTGCCGATCAAGGCGTCGAGCATGCCGATTTCCTCATTGGTCAGGTCCTTCAGCGGCGCACGCACCGGACCGGCGTTGAAGCCTTGCAGGCGCACGCCGGCCTTGACGGCGGAGACGGCATAACCCTTGGCGCGGTTGCGGATCGCCATGAACGGATAGAAGAATTCCGTCAGGATACGCTCGCAGGTGGCGCGTTCGCCGGCGCGCAGCGCGGCGTAGAATTCATTGGCAAGGCCCGGCACGAAGTTGAAGACAGCCGAGGAATAGGTGGTGAAACCGGCGCCGAGATAGGCTTCGGCAAACAGTTCCGCCGTCGGCATGCCGCCGAGATACATCAGGCGATCACCCATCTTTGCGGTGATCTGGCGAACGAGACCGATATCGCCGGTGCCGTCCTTGAAGCCGACGAGGTTCGGGCATTCGTCGCAGAGACGCGCCAGCGTATCCGCCTGCAGCACGGAATTGTCGCGGTTGTAAACCATGACGCCGATACCGACCGACTGACACACCTTCTTGATATGGGCGTAAAGGCCTTCCTGCGGCGCATCGATGAGATAATGCGGCAGAAGCAGGATGCCGTCCGCGCCGACCTTTTCGACCGAGCGGGCGATATCAACGGCAATCTCGGTGCCGTAACCGCAGCCGGAAACGATGGCGGTTTCACCGGCCACATCCTTGGCGGCGGAAACGATGGTCGGAATTTCGTCCGGCTTCAGCGAGAAGAACTCACCCGTGCCGCCGGCGGCAAACAGCACCGGCGCTTTATAACCGGCAAGCCATTCGACATGCGCCCTGTAGCTATCGGCCGCAAAACGACCATCGGCATCGAAATGGGTGACCGGGAAAGACAAGAGGCCGGAGCCGAGCGCCGCCTTGATTTGTTCAGGGTTCATGTTTGGTATTCCTTTGCAAATTCATTGACTGGAAGCCACCTAACCCGGTTGCCGCATGCTTGTCAACAATTCATCATACATGTTGTATGATGAATTGTTGAAATCTGTAACAGATCAGCGCGCCAGCCAGCCGCCGTCGACATTGAGAATGGCGCCATGCACATAATCCGCCGCCGGCGAGGCAAGGAAAACCGCCGCCCCGGCTATATCGTCTGAATGGCCCCAGCGGCCGGCCGGAATACGTTCGAGAATGGCCTTGTTACGGGCCGCATCCGCGCGTAGCGCCTCGGTATTGTTGGTTTCGATGTAGCCGGGCGCAATCGCATTCACATTGATGCCCTTTGCCGCCCACTCATTCGCCAGAAGCTTGGTGAGGCCCGCGACGCCATGTTTCGCCGCCGTATAGGACGGCACGCGAATGCCGCCCTGAAAGGAGAGGAGCGAAGCGATATTGACCACCTTGCCGGACCTGCCTTTCGCCAGCAACTCTTTCGCAAAAGCCTGGGTAGTGAAAAACAGCGCCTTGAGATTGACGTCCATCACCTCGTCCCAGTCGAGTTCGGAAAACTCGACGGAATCGGCACGGCGGATAATGCCGGCATTGTTGACGAGAATATCGAAACCGGCTCCGGCAAAACTGTCCTTCGCCGCCAGCGGATCGGCAAAATCGATAGACAATGCGCTGGCCTTGCCGCCGTCCCTGGCGATCATCTCCAGCGTTTCATCCGGCGCGCGGCGGGCGGCGCAGACCACCTCCGCCCCGGCAGCAGCGAGCCCCACCGCAATTGCCTGGCCAAGCCCCGTATTCGCGCCGGTGACGAGCGCTTTACGCCCCTGAAGCGAAAAGGGATTCTTCATTTCAGATCCCCCGGCTGGATAAAGTCCATGTCGGTGTAATCGACATTGTCTCCCGCCATGGCCCAGATGAAGGTGTAAGAACCGATGCCGGCGCCGGAATGGATGGACCAGGGCGGAGAAATCGCACCCTCTTCATTCGAAATGAACAGATGCCGGGTTTCCTGCGGCTCACCCATCAGATGCAGCACGCGCGACTTCTCATCCATGCCGAAATAGAGATAGGCCTCCATGCGGCGATCGTGAATGTGGGAAGGAATGGTGTTCCAGACCGAGCCGTCCTCCAGCGTCGTATACCCCAGCACCAGCTGGCAGCTTTCCATGACCAGCGGATGGATGAACTGGTTGATGGTGCGCTTGTTGGAGGTTTCGGTCGCGCCGAGCTTGACCTCCTTGCTATTGGCCAGTGTCACGAGCTTCGCCGGCAGGCTGCGATGCGCCGGGCAGGAGGTGATGTAGAATCGCCCTGCCCCGTCAAAGGTCACCGCACCGCTGCCTGCGCCGAGATAAAGCACATCGCCGCGATTGAGGGTATAGGTCTCGCCGCCGGCGCTGACCGTGCCGGTCTCGCCCACATTGACGATGCCCATCTCGCGCCGGTCGAGGAAGGACGGCGTTTTGGTCTCTTCCACCTTGTCCAGCGTCAGCGGCGCACCGTTCGGCACCGCGCCGCCCATCACGAAGCGGTCATAATGGGTGTAGATCAGCCTGATTTCGCCGGAACGAAACATGTCGTTGGCGAGGAAATGCCGGCGGAGCCCTTCGGTATCCAGCGTTTTTGCATATTCCGGGTTCACGGCCTGCCTTGTTTCGACGGTCAGCATCAAACTCATCCTTCATGATTGTTGCGTATGGCACATAATATATGTTATCCGCTTTTTGTACGATCTGTATGACAAGGTCAAGAGGCATAGGCATATCTCGACCACGCCAGGGACGTGCAACGCTGAGGGAGAATGGCAATGAAACGGCTTCTTGTTACCGGTGCTGCGGGCCAGCTTGGCCGCGTTATGCGCAAACGCCTTGCATCGATGGCCGAGACCATTCGCCTTGCCGATCTCGCCCCGCTCGATCCGGCAGGCCCGAACGAGGAATGCATGCAATGCGACCTTGCGGATGCAGACGCCGTGGATGCCATGGTTGCCGGTTGCGACGGCATCGTTCACCTCGGCGGCATATCGGTGGAGAAGCCTTTCGAACAAATCCTTCAGGGCAACATCATCGGGCTTTATAATCTCTACGAGGCCGCCCGCGCCCACGGCCAGCCGCGAATTATTTTCGCCAGTTCCAACCATACGATCGGCTATTATCCCCAGACCGAACGGCTTGGTCCCGACGTTCCCTTCCGCCCGGATGGCCTCTACGGCGTTTCCAAATGTTTCGGCGAAAACCTCGCCCGCCTGTATTTTGAGAAATTCGGACAGGAGACGGCGCTTGTGCGCATCGGCTCCTGCACGCCGGAACCCAACAATTACCGCATGCTGTCCACATGGTTTTCGCATGACGATTTCGTGTCGCTGATCGAAGCGGCGTTCCGCGCACCCGTTCTCGGCTGCCCGGTCGTCTGGGGGGCCTCCGCCAACGATGCAAGCTGGTGGGACAATTCGCATCTCGGCTTTCTGGGATGGAAGCCGAAGGACAATGCCGAGGCCTTCCGGGAGCACATCGCCCGGACAGTTCCCAAACCGGACCGGAGCGACGCGGTAATCCGCTTTCAGGGTGGCGTGTTTGTCGACAACCCGATCTTCAAGGAGACGTGAAATGTCGCACGGACCTTTCCCGCGAAAAAGGCGGGATTGCATGCCAGGCCGCGAATGACGTATCGAGGAACGGTGCACGCAACCGACATTTTTTAGAACGGCGACCAAGATGACAAAAGCGACAAGCTTCGAACCGGCAGCCCCCCAAGGCAGAACGCTTGTGGTGAAGGTTTCGGAGGAACTCCGCGGCCAGATCGCCAAGGGTCGTTACAAGACAGGCGAGCGCCTGCCCTCCGAAGCGCAGATGACGCAGGAATTCGGCGTCAGCCGTACCGTGGTGCGGGAGGCAATCGCCTCGCTGCGATCCGACGGTCTGGTCGAGCCGCGTCAGGGCGCTGGTGTTTTCGTACTGGAACCCGCACCCACTGAGCGGCGCCCCTTCCACAATGTCGATCTTGCGCGCGTCTCGTCGCTGATCGAAATGCTGGAATTGCGCACCGCCGTGGAAGGTGACGCCGCCGGTCTCGCCGCCATTCGCCGCTCGCCGGCGCAGGAGGAAAAGATCATCGAGGCCTTCGATGCCTTCCGCGCCAGCGCCACCAGGGGCGTGCCGACAGCAGAGGCCGATTTCGCATTCCATCTCGCCATTGCCGAAGCGACCAACAATCCCCGCTTCAGCGAGTTTCTGCAGGTGCTCGGCCCCACCCTCATTCCGCGCCGCGCGGTGGCCGAAAACGGCACGGAAACCGTGCTTTCGCCCGCCGATCTCGCCCGGCTCGTCGGTGAACACGAAGCGATCCTGATCGCGATACAGGACGGCGACGAGGAGGCGGCGCGCAGCGCCATGCGCAGCCACCTGAAAAGCAGCCAGACGCGTTATCGCTCCATGCTGCGCGCGCCGCGCTGAGACTACCTGTTTAAACCGCATTGCATGACTGAGGAGAACGATATGCAGCAGCTTCCGACCTTCCCCACCGTTTCCCCCGACGATGGCGTGGAGCGCACAGTGCTTTCCGAAGCGCCGGAACTGATGGTGGTATCCTTCCGCTTCAATACCGGCGCCGAAGGCAGGCTGCACAGCCATCCGCATGTGCAATCCACCTACGTCGCCAGCGGCAGCTTCCGCTTTTACCGCGACGGAGAAGCCTACGACCTTCAGAAGGGCGATAGCCTCGTCATTCCCGGCCATATCGAGCACGGCTGCCTGTGTCTGGAAGAGGGCGAGCTGATCGACTGCTTTACCCCGCGCCGCGACGATTTCCTCTGATCCGGCGCTCAGTCCGCCGATAAATCCCGCAGGCTGCGCGGCAGGCTGTTCATGCATTCCGCGCCGGAGGGGGTGACGAGGAACTGGTCCTCGATCATCAGCGCGCCCAGCCCTTCGCCATAAAACGGCGCTTCGAGCGCCACGACCATGCCGGGAAGAATGATTTCCGGATTGTCATGGGAAAAGAACGGCCATTCCTCAATGCCCACGCCACTGCCGACGGAATGGCCGAAATGGCCGCGATAATATTCGCTGAAACCTTGCCTGCGCATCGAGGCCAGCATGGCGGCGTGCACAGCACCGAATGTATTGCCGGGACGAATCGCTTCCAGCCCGCTGGCAAAGGCCGCTTCCAGGGCGCTGAAAACATCGGCGGCCAGCGGCGAGACCGGCCCCCACGAAAAACTCCGCGCGCCATCCGATGAATAACCGTCGACCAGCGTGCCGACATCGGCCTTGATGAGCGCACCCGGCGTAACAACCGCCGCCATATCCGACAAAGCGGGTCCGACGGATATGTAATCCCAATGGCCGCTCAGCGAAAACCCGGATTTCGCGGCATGGGCCTGTGCGCCGGCCTTCCAGGCGGCGGAAAGCCCGCCGAGCGCCGCGCCGGGTCTCACGGCAGCAGTCATCGCGACCAGCCCGGCCTCCGCAGCAGTCGCCGCACGCCTCAGAAGCTCGATCTCACGCTCGGATTTCACGGCGCGCAGACGGCGCAGCACGGCCGATCCGTCGACCCAGTCGACATCGGGCAGCGCCTGACGCAGCGCCAGAAAATCGGCGGCGGGCATGAATTCGAGGTCTGCGCCAATGCGCGCCGCCGACAGCCCGCGCTCCCGCAGCAGGTCAGCCAGAAGGACGAAACAGGCGGCGCGGTCGAATGTTTCCGGCCTAGGGCCACCGGAATTGTTGCGGCGATAGGCGTCGTCCACCTGCGCGATGGTTTCGGCGCCCGACAGATCGACCAAATCGATCCAGATGCGATGGCAGCGCAGATCGACATCCGGCGCGGCCCTTCTGACAAGCGGGGCGGCATGATCGCTGACGATGGCCGCAAGCCGCGCATCGGCATCGGCCGGCACCAGCGCAATTGCCGAACCCGCCCTGCCCCACATGGTCGCGACACCGGCATGGGCGCCGACCGCATAACGGAAGGCTTCTGGTTGGAACAGCACCAGCGCCTCGATATCCGCTTCCCGCATCAGCTGCTGGGCACGGCTTCGGTCGATATCGCTCATGGGAACCCCGGTAGATCATTTGCCTGCAATGCCAGGCCGCACGGTTTATGAACCTACGCTTTAGCAGTCGCCGGGAGAGGAATGAAGGTAGAAGATGATGTCTCCATCCTGAGATTCGTCAGTTGGAGCAAGCGGATGCCCCTTGTTTCTTCTCCCCGCCGGGGAGAAGTCCGCGGCAGCGGGATGAGGGGGCAAGGATAGAGATAAACCGAGAGCTTGCCCCCTCATCCGACCCTTCGGGCCACCTTCTCCCCGGCGGGGAGAAGAAATATGCCGCAACGCCTTGCCCTATCCGAATGAGCGGCGGATAAATCCGCCGTCTCATTGTCTTTCACGCCTCCAGCCACTTCACCTGCTCGGGCGTCAGCCTGATATCCAGCGCCGAAAGACTGTCTTCCAGCTCCGCAATCGTGCGCGGCCCGATCAGCGGAATGACCGGGAAAGGCTGGGCGATGACATAAGCGAGCGCAATATGGATCGGGTGGCGCCCGAGTTTCTGCGCAAGCTCGATCGCCCGGTCGCGGCGGACGAAGTTGCGGTCGGAATACCAGACGCGGACGATTTCTTCATCGTCATGCTTGTCGCGCCCTGCCCTGTCCGTGAAAAATCCGCGCCCCTGGCTGGACCAGGCGAAATTGGGAATCTGGCGCGATTTCAGCCATTGCTTCCACTCATCGTCTGATGCAGCAACGCAGCCCGCCCAGATGGGATCGAGCATTTCCGCCAGCGAGAAATTGTTGGAGAGCGCGGCCGGAGCCTGCTTGCCATTCTTCGCAGCATAGGCGGCCGCCTCATCCATGCGCTCGCGCGTCCAGTTGGAGCCGCCGAAAATGCCGCGAATGCGTCCGCGCCGGACTTCGGCATCCATGGCATCGACGAACTCGCCGACCGGAACCTCCAGATTATCGCGATGCATGAAATAAACATCGACGTAATCCGTCTTCAGCCGTTCCAGCGACTGGTCGAGCTGCCTGGCGATCATGTCAGGATAGCAAAGCGGCGAATGCGCGCCCTTGCCGATCAACACGATCTCTTCGCGCGGCACTTTGCGGCTGGTGTGCCAGTCGCCGAAAATCGCCTCCGTTTTGCCGCCGCCATAGACATAGGCCGTATCGAAGAGATTGCCGCCCGCCTCGTAAAACGCATCGAGCGTCAGGGATGCAGAAGCGAAATTGGGGAAAAACTCGAAACCGAGCGCGACCACCGAAGCGGGCTTGGCAAGGCCCGGTATCTGCCGCTTCGGCACTGCGTTTCCGGCCACGACCTTGCCGCCGGCAATATTGGCAACGCGCGACGTTGCTTTTTCAATGCTGTATTCGAGCCCGACGGAAGCCCGCCATTGATCCATGACACGCAGATTGCCGAGACTGTCCGCCCAGGCCATGCCGGGTGCATCGAATTCCTTTTTTCCCTGCCGGATCGCCTCGCCGGCCGCGTCGACCTCGAAGGAATAAAGCCAGCGATCCTCCGGCAACTCGATGGTTTCCACCTTGTCGCCCCTGATGATATCGATCCGCCCGGTGCCGCCCTTGTGGCCGGCGGCGAACCAGAAATCCTTGACCTCGATGCGCCCTTCCGAGCCGATGATGCGCAGCACATTGTCCTGTGCCGCCATGATCGAGCACGAGACTTCGGCGACGATGCCGTTTGCGAATTTCAGCACCGCCGAGGCCCATTCATCGACGCCCGACTGGCCGAGATGGGCGACGCCCACCACCTTTTCCGGTTCGGCGAAGGGTTTGCCGTCCACGGCACCGGCGATCATCCGGACCATGGAAACCGGATAACCGCCGACATCGAGAATGCCGCCGCCCGCCGTTTCATTGGCGAACAGCCGGTGATCGGCCCGGAACGAGCCCATGTTGAAACCGAAGCTGGAGCGGATGATCCGGACATCGCCCACCGCCCGGGCTTTCACCAGTTCCAGCAATTTCGACGTCTGCGGGTGCAGGCGATACATATAGGCTTCGCCCGCGAAGACACCGGCCTTTTTCGCCTCGTGGAAAATGGCATCGGCATCATAGGCGGAAAGCGCGATGGGCTTTTCCACCAGCACGTTTTTACCCGCCCGGATTGCCTTGATCGCCCATTCGGCATGGCCGGTATGGGGTGTGGCGATATAGACGGCGTCGATATCGGGATCGGCAAGCAGCGCGTCGTAACCCTTGATAATGCGCGCACCGGAAAAAGCTTCGGCAAGGCCCGGCTTGTCCGGGTTGCGGGTGGCGATGGCCTCTAACCTGCCGGTGCGGGAATGGGCGATACCGTCAGCAAAAGTTCTGGCGATGGTGCCCGGGCCGATGATGCCCCAGCGGATCGGTTGTACGGTCGTCATGAAATCCTCGTCTTTCATATCAGTCTTGGGTGCTTGGGAAAGGGTTCAGCGCAGGCGTTCACCCTTGCTATCGAAAAGGAAAGCCCGGCGGGCGGAAAGGCCAACCGTCAGCCGGTCGCGATTGCCGACATCGCGCGATTCCGGCCGTTCGATGATCAGCTGCTCGCCGCCTTCGGTTCGGGCATAGACATAGCTGGTATTGCCAAGATGTTCGGCGACATCGACATGCACGGTGAGATCGGCATCGCCCCCGCCCGCATCGGCAAAATGCTCCGGCCGGATGCCAAGCGAGACCTTGGCCCCCTCGTTGACGCCTTCCTTTATCGGCAACGTCAGCCGCACCGCAGGATCGCTGTCGAGAGCGAGCGTGACGCTGTCGGCGCCGCTACCGATGATGGTGGCGTCGAGGAAATTCATCTTCGGCGACCCAACGAAACCGGCAACGAAGCGGTTGGCGGGATCATCGTAGAGATCGAGCGGCGCGCCGACCTGCTCGATATTGCCCGCCCGCAGCACAACGATCTTGTCGGCCAGCGTCATCGCCTCGGTCTGGTCATGCGTCACATAGATCATCGTGGTGCCGAGCTGCTTGTGCAGGCGCGAGATTTCCACGCGCATCTGCACCCGCAATTCGGCATCGAGGTTGGACAATGGCTCATCGAACAGGAAGACCTGCGGTTCGCGCACGATGGCGCGGCCGATGGCGACGCGCTGGCGCTGGCCGCCGGAAAGCTGCTTCGGCCGGCGCTGCATCAACTCGTTGATCTGCAGGATTTCGGCGGCGCGGTTGACCCGCTTTTGCGTATCGGCCTTCGGGTTGCCGTTCATCCGGAGGCCGAAGGAGAGGTTTTCGGCAACCGTCATATGCGGATAAAGCGCATAGGACTGGAACACCATGGCAATGCCGCGATCGGCCGGGTCGGCATCACTCACCGTCCTGCCGCCGATCACGATATCCCCACCGGAAATATCCTCCAGCCCGGCGATCATGCGGAGAAGCGTGGATTTGCCGCATCCGGAGGGGCCGACGAAAACGACAAATTCCCCGTCCTTTACCTCCAGATTTGCGCCATGGATCACTTCCAGCGCGCCATAACGCTTGACCACGTTGTTGAGCGAAAGTTCCGCCATGCGGCCCCCTTACTTGACTGCCCCGGCGGAAATGCCGGCGATGAAGTGACGCTGCAACGCCACGAAAACCACGAGAATGGGTGCGGTGAGCAGCACCGCGCCGGCCATGATGCCGCCCCATGACACTTTGGTCAGCCCGATGAGGGTGCCAAGCGCCACGGGTGCGGTCATCATTCCTGGGCGGGAATTGATGAGAAGCGGCCAGAGGTAATTGTTCCACGAGGCCAGGAAGAGAATGATCGACAGCGCCGCCATGGTGGGCCGCGCCAGCGGCAAAGCGATGAGGAGGAATATCTGCCATTCCTTCACGCCTTCCACCCGTGCCGCGTCGAAAAGTTCCGTCGGCATCATCGAGAAGGATTGCCGCATGAACAGCACGCCGAGCGAGTTGAACAGCGGCGGCACGATCAGCGCCACCCAGGTGTTGGCAAGCTTGAATTCCCGCGCCACCATGATGAATTGCGGAATGACGACAACGGCGAAAGGCAAAGTGATGGTGCCGAGAATGATGGCGATCACCACCCCGCGTCCGGCAAAACGGTAACGCGCCAGCGCCCAGCCGGCCATCGACGTCAGGAACACCGAAAGCACGGTGTAAATGACGGCGACGGTGATCGAGATGAACATGGCCCTGAGGAAATTGGTGTCCGCCTGCAGGTTGTTGAAATTCTCGACGAAGTTGGTGGACGGCATCAGCACGATATCCGGGCTGAAAATGCCGTAATCCGGCATGGTCGAAAACACGAACATCATCCACAGCGGAAACAGCCAGATGATGGCAAGCGGCGTCAGCGCCGCATGCAGCGCGATCTTCTGCCAGAAAAGCGATCTCGATTTCGATCTCATTTCGGCTCCCTCCCGACCCAGAGATTGAGGAGTGAAATGGCGATGGCGAGCGCCGCCATGGTGTAGGCAATGGCCGAGGCGTAGCCGAAATTGAGCGAAGTGAAGCCCTGCCGATAAAGGAACAGCCCCAGCGTCTCCGTGCCGCCGCCCGGCCCGCCCCTGTTGGTGATGAGGAAGGGTTCGGCAAACAGCTGCATGGTGCCGATGACCGACAGGACAACGCAGAACAGGATGATGGGCTTGAGGAGCGGCAGCGTGATATGAAAAAACTGCTGGCGCTTGCTCACCTTGTCCAGCGTCGCCGCCTCATAGACATCGCCGGGGATCGATTGCAGCCCGGCCAGAATTATGATGGCGTTATATCCCGCCCAGCGCCAGGTAACCGCGATGATGACCAGTGCCATGGCCGCACTGGCATTGTCGAACCACGAGATGGACGAAAGGCCGACTGAGGTGATGAGCTTGTTGATGATGCCGAAATCGGCGCTGAACATCAGCCGGAAGACGGCCGCATAGGCCACCTCGCCAACGACGACGGGTGCGAAGAAGGCAAAACGATAAAGCGGCCGCGCTTTCAGGAGCGGCGAGTTCAGCAGCACCGCCATGACGGTGGCGAGCGCGATCATCACCGGCACCTGAATGACCAGAATGATCAGCGTATTATAGAGCGCATTATAAAAGGCCGGATCGGAAACCAGCCGCCCCCAGTTCATGGAAGGCGCGAACCGCCACGGATTGATCCGCGTGTTCTGGAACGACAGCATGAACGAGCTGATGATCGGCCAGACCCAGAAGGTGGCGAAAATCAGGAGATAGGGCGCAAGAAACGCATAAGCGATCCTGTTCCTGGACGGCATGACGACCTCCATATGCCGGACGATGGCCGGATAAATGGAAAAGCTTCAGAAAGGCCCGCCCTGTTTTTCAGGGAAAACGCCATCGCAAAACGGTGCCGCATATTTCTTCTCCCCAAGGGGGAGAAGGTGGCCCGAAGGGTCGGATGAGGGGGCTGGCTCTCCGGATATCACTAACGTCGCCCCCTCATCCCGCTGCCGCGGACTTCTCCCCCTCGGGGAGAAGAAATTTGTGGCACCCGCCCGGTCCTGGCCACCGGCTTACTGCCCGACGGGGAGCCCCGTCGCCGTTTCGATCTGCTTGGCCGCATCATCGAGCGCCGCTTTCGCATCGGGATAACCGCCGGCGAAATATTTCGTCTGCGTCGCCTTGTAGATCGCATCCGCATCCGACTGGAACGCCGTGCCGCGGCTCGGCACGATCTTCGGCAGGGTGGCGAGAATATCGGTCCACACCGCCTGTCCGCCCCAATAGGGCTGCTTTTCCTTGACGAAAGGATCGTCGATGGCGGACAGCAGTGAGGGAACGAGGCCGAAGGATTTCAGCATCGTCACCTGACCTTCATTGGTGGTGAGCGCGTAATCGATATATTTCCACGCGGCCTCCTTGTGTTCCGAGGTCGAGCTGATCGCCAGCGACGAACCGCCGAGATTGGCGGCGTGCGGGCCATCCGACGTCAGGCTCGGCATCAGATAGACGCCCCATCTGCCGGAAAGATCAGGAGAGCCGGAACGAACCGTGCCCTCATACCAGGCGCCATACATCTGGCTGGCGGCCTTGCCGGCCGTATTGGCCTGGATTTTCTCATCCCAGATCGCCGCCGTGATGATGCCGGCGTCTTTCATTTCCTTGACCTTTTCAAGGGTCGCGACACAGGCAGGCTGGTTGATGGTGATGTT
This sequence comes from Agrobacterium sp. CFBP 3001, assembly GCF_027871605.1. Lineage (NCBI taxonomy): Bacteria > Pseudomonadati > Pseudomonadota > Alphaproteobacteria > Hyphomicrobiales > Rhizobiaceae > Agrobacterium > Agrobacterium sp. CFBP 3001. Next base: position 190,506 of record NZ_JAQAHD010000004.1, on the reverse strand, counting down.
CTGGCCATCGGTCGAAAAGTAACCGCATCCCTGCTCATTGGCGATCATGCGAAACCATTCGCTATCGCCATTGAAATCGGCCTGCGCCATAACGGTGCCGGGATTGGCGGCCATGACCTTCTTGCCGGCGGCGATGAAATCATCCCAGCTTTTGATGGTGGCCGGATCGACGCCTGCCTTCTCATAGAAGTCGCGGCGATAAAATACCGCCACCGGACCGGAATCCCACGGCACCGCATAGGCGACACCGTCAACCTCCAGTTCCGTGCGCTTGAAATCAGGGAAAAGCGCCTGTTTCTCAGGCGTATAGCCAAGCTCGGTCAGATTGGCGAAACAATCGGGAAAACGACTCCAGAACAGTTCCGCTTCGAAATTTTCAATGGTGACGATATCAGGAAGACCATCACCCCCGGCTGCGCAGGCAGCCAGCGTCTTGTCAAAAACCTGATTGTTTCCAAGGTCTTCAACGACGATCTTGATATCCGGATTCTGCTTGTTGAAGCCCTCTACCGTGGATTTCAGCGCGGAAGCCGCGACATTCCAGCTCCAGATGGTAACGGTCTCGGTTTGCGCGAAAGCCGGGGCTGCGAGAAGCAGCATGGCCGTAGACGCGCCAAGAAATTTCAAGCACATTGAAAACCTCCCTTTTTCAATTGCCGTTCTTCAGCGAACATGGGCACATTAGCGGGGACAGGAAATCTGTCTCGTAAAAAGGGAACATCGATTTGGCGGAAAGTAAGATTGCCGAAAGAGCCTTCTACCAGCCGGGTGCGAGCAGCATCGAAGGCATGCCGACAACGCTTCAGCTTTTTCACAATCATCCGCCCATCATGCTCAGGCCCCACTGGCACGCGCAGGTGGAAGTGAATTATGTGATGTCGGGATCGGTGCATTACCGCATGGGCGACCATGACATGACGCTCAACGCCGGCCAGATGTGCATCTTCTGGGGCGGCCAGCCGCATCAGATGGACCACTCCTCCGACGATTCCTTTTATGCAGGCGCGCATCTGCCGCTGGTGCATTTCTTCCGCATGCGCCTGCCGGCCGCCGTCTCCAGCCAGTTGATGGGCGGTGCGACGATGGTGAGTGCCGAGACGGACAGGGCTGATGCGGAAAATTTCGGCCGCTGGTTCCGCTACGTCACCTCGGGCGATCCGGCAAAAGCCCAGCACGCGGTCGAGGAACTGCTGCTGCGGGTCGAGCGGATGTTTCTGGAGCCCTACTCCGTCATATCCTCGGCTCTCGATGGAAAACGCAGACAGGATGAGGAGGGCATGGCGCCGTCCATCGGCGTGGTGCGCATGTGCGACTTCATCGCCGCCAATTTTCTCGACGATATCGACGCGACGGAAATTGCCCGCGCCGCCTCGCTGCACCCGAAATATGCGATGAACCTGTTCCGCAAATCCACCGGCATGACGCTGATCAAATATCTGACCCTGCTCCGGCTCTCCCGCGCGCAGGCGATGCTGATGACCGGCAAGGACAATATCCTGCAGATCGCCATGGAAAGCGGCTTCGGCTCGGTCAGCGCCTTCAACAAGGCGTTTCGCCAGATTGCCGGCATGTCTCCATCCGATTTTCGTCGCGACATGCGGGCCGCGGCGGCTTAGTCTTCATTATCGGCGAAAGCGGCGCTGCGCTGCCGCGCCGCCTGCCGATAGGCCCTTGGTGAACTGCCCAGCATTCGCCGAAACATGGTGGTGAAAGCCGGGATGTTTTCATAACCGGCATCCAGCGCCACATTCGTCACCGCCTCGCCGGCTGCCAGCCTCGGCAGGGAGGCGAAGATACAGGCCTGCTGGCGCCAGGTGACGAAACTCAACCCCAATTCCTTGCGGAACAGCCGCGTAAACGAGCGGCGGCTGATGCCCATGGCCACCGCCCAGTCATCGATCTCCACCCGCGCCACCGGCTTTTTCAGGAAATCGCGGCACAGCGCCGCCAGCCGCTCGTTATCGGGAAAAGGCAATCCGAGCGGTCGGTCCGGCAGACGGTTGATCTCGTCCAGCAACAGCGCCCGCACCAGACCGCGCCGATGGAAGGCGGGTGGCTCATGCTCTTCGCCCAGCAATTCGGCAATCAGGCTGGAGGCGAGATCGGTGATTTCCACCACCCGCGGCACTTCGGCCTGAAACAGGTCGGGATGCACATAGATCGATTGCATTTCCACCGTCGATATGGTTTCCGACTCGTGTTCCAGGCCGGCGGGAATAATCAGCCCATGGCCGGGCGGTATCATCCAGCGACCATCGGCGGTGCTGACCAGAACCACGCCCCGGCGGGCATGCCAGATCTGCGCCCGCAGATGGCTGTGGACCGGTGCGCGATGTCCCTTGGCATAGGTGCGGGAAATCGCCAGCACCGGCTCGTTGGTGCCATCGATCAAATTCAGCATGTAGTTGTGGTCTTCGGCAGAAAAGGAGCCGAAGATCATGGAATTGTTTTTTGCCATTTGGCCCACTCACAAAGAAAATCGTCCAGAGCAAAGATGCAGGCCAGAAACAATATGAATAAAAGCGGGAAGAAATAAAGACATGTTTCCCGCCTTCCGCCGGGAACCGGAGAGGACGTCATCATGGCCACTGTCACCAGCGCCAGCACCAGCACCGGGTTCAACCCGCAACGCACGGCGTTTTCAATCATCGCAGCAGCCAGCTTCTGCCACATGCTGAACGACATCATGCAATCGCTGCTGACGTCGCTTTACCCGCTGCTGAAAGCCAATTACGCGCTCGATTTCGTGCAGATCGGCCTGCTTACCTTCGCTTTTCAGGTCACCGCCTCGCTGCTGCAGCCCGTTGTCGGCATGGTGACGGATCGCTGGCCGATGCCGTTCTCCCTGCCCGTCGCCATGCTGTCCACCTGCGCCGGCCTCATCACGCTCGCCTTCGCCCATAGTTTCGAGGTTCTGGTGATCGGCGCCTGCCTCATCGGCATCGGTTCGGCGATCTTCCATCCGGAAGCTTCCCGCGTCGCGCGCCTCGCATCCGGCGGCCGCCATGGTCTGGCCCAGTCATTCTTCCAGGTGGGCGGCAATACCGGCACGGCCATCGGCCCGCTGCTCGCCGCCTTCATCGTCATCCCGCTCGGTCAGACGAGCCTCAGCTGGTTCTCGCTGATCGCGCTCGTCGGTTTTGGCGTGCTTTCCTGGGTTGGCGTCTGGTACACCCGCCATCGCCGCGCAACGGTCGGCAAGGCTCCGGCCAGCCGCACCCTTCCCCTTGCCCGTAGCACGGTGATCATGACGCTTCTGGTGCTGGTGGTTCTGACCGCTACCAAGAATGCCTATCTCGCCAGCCTGTCCAGCTACTTCACCTTCTACACCATCGACAAGTTCGGTCTTGGTGTTCAGGACGCGCAGGTTCTGCTGTTCCTCTTCCTCGGCGCTTCGGCACTGGGCGTGTTCTTCGGCGGCCCAATCGGCGACCGCTTCGGCTCGCGCATCGTCATCTGGTTCTCGATCCTCGGCGTCATTCCCTTCGCGCTGCTGCTGCCCTATGCGAACCTGTTCTGGACAGCCATTCTCGTCGTCGTCATCGGCTTCGTGTTCTCCTCCGCCTTCTCGGCCATCGTCGTGTTCGCGCAGGAACTGGTGCCGGGCCGCGTCGGCCTCATCGCCGGCATGTTCTTCGGTTTCGCCTTCGGTTTCGGCGGCATCGGGGCGGCAGTTCTGGGCGTTTATGCGGATAAGGAAGGCATCGAATTCGTCTACCGCATCTGCTCCTACATGCCGCTGCTCGGCCTGCTCACGGTGTTCCTGCCCAAACTGCCGAGCCACCGTTAAAAGCCTCGCGTTCAACGCTTTTCAACACGGCGGTCACCTGTGATACTCAGGTGACCGCCGTATTCCGTTGAGCAAAGCCCTACCCATGCAAATCCCGATAAAATCGATCCTCGTTTTCCACGCCGCGGCAAGGGCGGGCAGTATTTCACGGGCGGCGGAGGAACTGAGTGTCACACCTTCGGCCGTTTCCCAGCAGATCCAGTTGCTGGAAGGCCAGCTCGGCACGACCCTGATGGCGCGAACCGGCCGCAAGGTGACATTGACGGAAGCGGGCGAGCGCTATTTCTCGATGATCACCGCCCAGATCGAGCAGATATCGGACGCCACCGACAGTATTCGCGGCTTCCGCTCTGTCACCACGCTGACGATCCGGGCGACGCCGACCATATCCAACAAATGGCTGCTGCCGCGTCTCGGCTCGTTTCTGGAGGAGCATCCTGAACTGGAAGTGCGCCTTGACGGCACCAACGAGCCCACCGATTTTTCGCAGGAACTCGTCGATATAGAGCTGCGCCATGGCGATGGCCGCTGGCCGGGCCTCTTCGTGGAAGGGCTGGTGGAGGAGGAATTCCTGCCGGTCTGTTCGCCGAATTATAAGGGTGCGGGTAAATTTCTGCCCGAGGAATTGCAGAACCAGCGGCTGATCCATTCGGTGAAGGCGCAGGCGCAATGGAACCACTGGTTCCCTCTGGCCGGCGTGACAGCCGAAAAGCACTGGCGGCGGGTGCTGTTCGACCGCAGCCACATGGCCATCGATGCCGCCGTTCTCGGCATTGGCGTGGCGCTGGAAAGCACCTTGATGATGGAGCGGGAGCTTCAGGACAAAATGCTGGTGCCGGCCGTGACGGACGCGCCGCGCATCAAGCTCGTCACCCAATGGATCGTCTGCCCGCATTCCCATCTGCGGCAGAGAAAAGTGACGCTTTTTCTGGAGTGGATGCGAAAACAACGCGACGAGTGGCAAGCCCGTCGCGTTGTCTGATGTTTCAGGCAATCCGTTTTCGCGTCAATAAAGCCCCATCAGCCGGATTGGCCCGAGCGTCAGCACCGGGAACAGCACCAGCGCGAAGATGGCGAGCGTCAGCACCGTCATCGGCGCCAGCGAACCGCGAATGACATCCTCGATCTTCATGTTCGCCACCTGTGCCGCCGCAAACAAGCAGACCCCCACCGGTGGCGTCACCAGCCCGAGCGTCAGCGTCATGACAGTCACGATCAGGAAATGGATCGGATCGATGCCCAGTGCCTCCACCGGCGGCATCAGCACGGGGATGAGGATGAACATGGCAGGGATCGCTTCCATGAAGATGCCGATGATCAGCAGGAAGACGAAGATGACGAGCATACCGGTCATCGGGCCAAGGTTCATGGCCTTCAAAAGCTCGGCCACCTGTTCGGGCAGCCCATCGAAGGTGAAGACCCAGGCGGCAAGCTGCGAGGTAGCGGCGATGAACAGGATGGTGCCGGAAATGCGCGCCGTCGAGATCAATATTTCCGGCAGCTCCCGCACCGGCAGCGTGCGATAGACGATAACGCCGAGCACCGCGACATAAACCACCGCGATGGCAGCGGCCTCCGTTGGCGTGAACAGGCCGCTGGCAATGCCGATGATGAGGATCAGCGGTGTCAGCATCGGCAGGATTGCGCGCAGACCGGTGACGACCACCAGACGGAAATTGAACGGTGTCGGCGGATTGTAACCGTAATGCACCGAATAGAAGTGGTTGAAGACGAGGAAGGCGAAGGCGATGAAGAGGCCGGGCACCAGACCCGCGATCAGCAGCGTGCCGATCGACACATTGGCGATGGAGCCGGCAATCACGATCAGGATCGACGGCGGAATGATCGAGGAGAGCGTGGAGGTGCAGAGCGTCATGCCGACGGCATAACCCTTCGGAAAACCGTGGCGCTCCATGGCCTTGATCTCGATGGCGCCGACCGAGGCGATATCGGCGACGGACGAGCCGGAGACGCCGGAAAAGATGACCGACGAGATGACGTTGACATGGCCGAGACCGCCGGGAAGCCAGCCGACCATGGCCTCGGCGAAATCGAAGATGCGCTCCGCCACACGCCCTCGTTCCATGACGGTGCCGACGAGAATGAACAGCGGCACGGCGACGAGGAGGAAGGAGTTCATCGACGAGAACATCGTCTGCGACAGCAGGTCCATGGGCATGGAGGTGAAGAGCCAGAGCGTGCCGACACTGGCGAGCGCGAGCGCGATGGCAAGCGGCACGCCGAGCATACTGAGACCAAAAAAGGCGACGAGAAGAAAGACCGACATGGCTCAATGTCCTGCTGAAATGGAAATATCGGCATGGGCGATCTCATCCGCCGGCAGGCCAAGCTCGGGAAGCGCGATAAGCTCCCGGCGGCTGCGCAGCGATTCGATGATGGCCAGCACTGCGATGACGGCGGAAACCGGCAAGACAATGCCGATGGTCCACATGGGGATCGGCAGGGTGGCGGCGGTCTCGTTCATCATGATCTGCTGGCGCACCAAAGTGAGGCCCGTCCAGCCCATCATGCCGAAAAAGAACACCGAGGAACCGACATAGATCGGCACCGCCAGCCGCCGGAAGAAGCGGTGAAACAGCACCAGAAACACCACGACACGGGCGCTTTCAACGGTGCGGAAACCGGCCGCAAGGCCAAGGAAGACCATCCAGATGAAAAGAAAGCGGGTCGCCTCCTCGGTCCAGGGAAGCGGGCTGCCGGCAAGGCGGCCAATGACCTGAAGAAGAACGACGATGAGAATGCCGGCACAGGCTGCCCCTGCGGCCACATCGGCGATGAGTTTAACGATGGTGCCGAGCACCGAAGGTTTCGTATCGTTCATGACAATACCCTTCCACTGCTGAAACCGGATATCCGGTAAAACGAATGCCACCCTGCCTCTGCGGCAAAGCAACCCTTGCTGACGTTGGGGAAGGCCGGACCGAGATCCGGCCTTCCCTGCGCGAAAACGTCAGTTCGTCTTGAGGAAAGCCTGCGTCTTGTCGAAGAACGCCTGATCTTTCACCAGTGCGGAGAACTTCGCCGAAAGCCCGGCTGCGACCTCTACGAAGGCCTTGCGTTCGTCATCGGTCAGCGTGTTGACCTCCATGCCGTTCTTCTTCAGCGTTTCGAGCGACTTGTCGATATCGGCAGCGTCGTTCTGCGCCTTCCAGGCTTCGGTCTCGGTGGCTGCTTCCTTCAGCGCGACCTTGAAGTTCTCATCGAGACCTTCGAAGCGGGCCGGGTTCATGCCCAGCACCCAGGCGTCAGCGATGTGATTGCTGATCGTCAGATACTTCTGCACTTCATAAAGCTTTGCGCTGACCGGCACGTTGACCGGGTTTTCCTGCCCGTCGACAACTTTCAGCTGAAGAGCGTTATAGACTTCGGCAAAGGCCATAGGCGTCGGAGCAGCGCCCATGGCGCCGAAGAACTCGACCCAGAGCGGATTGTTCGGCACCCGCAGCTTCATGCCCTTGAGATCGGCCGGCGACTTGATCGGCGCCTTGGAATTGGTGATCTGGCGCAGCGGCCGCGACCAGAGATCGAGCCCGAGAATGCCGATTTTGCTGAGATCGGTGGAAAGTTCCTTGCCGAGATCGCTGTCGAGATAGACCCGGAGCTGGTCGATATCGCGGAACTGGTAGGGAATGGCGATGGCCGTGAACTTGGGATTGAAGGTCGCGTAAAGCGAGGTCGAGTTCAACAGCATGTCGAGTGAACCGCCGGCCAGCTGCTTGACACCCGCTGAAGGGTCGCCGCCATAAAGCGTGCCGTTCGGAAACACCTTGATCTTGAGCTTGCCATCGGTCTTTTTCGAAACGATCTCGGCAAACTTGTTGGCGGCAAGCGTGATTTCGGACGTATCCGCATCGGGCGTCGAAAGCGTCAGCGTTTCGGCCTGCGCGATGGATGCGACCAGCATGGTGGCGGCCAGAGCCAGCCCGTAAAGTTTTGAAATTTTCATGTGTTCCTCCCTTTGTCGTCTCTCAAACAGTTTCGAGCGTTCCTCCGAACGCATTCATGCGCTTAATCTCAAGGATCACACCGCTGTGATCAAGCTCGCCCGCGCCATGCTCGACCATGGAGCGGAACAGCCGGTCAACCTCCTCGCCGACCGGTAGTCTGAGGCCCCGGCTTCTGGCGAAGGCCAGCGCCGTGGACGTATCCTTCACCTGATATTTCGCCGGCCCGCCGGGACGGAAATCGCCTTCCACCATGCGTTTGCCGTGCTGGCGGAAAACGGTGGATTCGGCAAAACCGCCCAGCAAAGCCTGGCGCACCTGCGCCGGGTCGGCTCCCCCCGCTTCAACCAGCGTCAACGCTTCGGCAACGGCGCAGATTGTCGAGGCGACGATCAGCTGGTTGGCGAGCTTGGCCAATGAGCCGCAGCCCACCGGCCCGACATGGGTGACGCGGCCAAGGCAATTGAGGAGTGGCCGCAATGCATCCACATCCTGCTGTTCGCCGCCGGCCATGATGGCGAGCGTTCCTTCGATCGCTCCCTTTTCACCGCCGGAAACCGGTGCGTCGACATAAGCGACGCCATAAGCCTTGGCCACCTCTGCCTGTTCCCGTGCGCTGTCGACCGGGATGGAACTCATCACCAGCAGAATAGCACCGGGCTTCATGTTGGAAACGACACCCGAGGCACCGAGCAGAACCTCGTCACAGACCGGCCCGGAACTCAGCATGCAGATGACGACATCGGCTTCGACCACGGCTTCGGCAGCAGTGGCCGCCGGCTGCACGCCTTTTGCCGCCAGAACCGCAGCTTTTTCAGCGCTGCGGTTCCAGGCTTTGACGGAAAACCCGGCCTCCGCCAGACGCCCCGCCATGGGGGCACCCATGATACCCGTTCCGATAACGGCGATCCGGCGAATGTCAGCCATCTTTTCCATCTTTCAGAGCCATTGCCGGTTCAGGAAACGCACCGGCAGTTCTTCTTCGATAAGGGCGGGAAATGCTTCCCGAAACCGGTCGAGATGCGGTGTTTTGAGATGATCGTCGAAAGCCTGCCGGTCGTCGTAGACCTCGTAAAACACCACATTGTTCCCCGTTTCCGGCCGCACCACGTCGAATTGTCGGCAACCCGGTTCATCCTGAACCGAATGCTGGGCGTCATCGCGTGCGGCGTCGAGAAAGGCATCCATCGCGTCAGGCTTCACCCGAAATTCCGCGATCACCACGAAAGCTCCTTTCGACATGTTCCGTTCTCCGTCCATTACGCAGCTGCGTCTTTTTGCGGACGGAAGCGGTTTTCCATGTCCTGACGCAACTTCACCACATCGAGGTCGTTCACCAGCTCCACATCGTCGAAGCTGACGATCTGGTCCTTCTTGATGGCGCGCTTCAGTTTGACATTATGGGCAAGGCCAATCGGCAGCGCCTTCATATCGAGGCTGCGGGTGGCCGGAATGGCGTTAGCCCAGACCGCGTATCCGCCCTCGCCGTCCAGCATCTCGCCCGGTGCCATATCCTTCTTCGCCGTGGCGACGGCATCGCCGCGGAACTCCTTGGAGCAACCGGTCGCTTCGTTGCGCAGCACGGCGGAAAGCACGCTGATCGAGGTTTCCAGCCCGATGATGTGGAACGGACGCCACATGGAGGCGTACCAGCCGGACGGATCCGTCAGCAGGCCATATTGCTTGAAGCAGGCGCGGGCATATTCATTGTGGGCCTTGAAGGTGACGAAAACACCATAGCGGATGTTATTGAACACCTCGCGTCCATCCGGCTCCTGGCTTGCGGCAATGTCGACGAGGCCGGAACGCGCCATGCGGCCGCCATCGGCGGCGGGACGGAAAACACGGGCGAGATCGTGCAGGCCGGCCGGCGGGAAAGCCAGACCGTCATCCGGGCAATCCAGTCCCGTACCGTTGGCGACGGCCGCCATTTCAATGGCAGCCTTGGTGCCGTCGGTGAAGGAATTGTACATTTTCGGATTGAAGTCACCCTTGGCCACTTCCTCGTCCGTCCAGCCGAAATAACCCCAGACCGTGTCCGGCGTCGAATAACGGTAACGCGGCTCGAAATTCATGCCCTTGCCGGCGGAAACGACCTCGAAACCGGTGGCGCGCGCCCAGTCGACCAGCTCGCAGATCAGCGCCGGCTGGTCGCCGTAAGCCATCGAATAGATCAGGCCCTTGGCGCGGGCCTTTTCGGCAAGGATCGGCCCGACCATGACATCGGCTTCGACATTGACCATGACGACATGTTTGTTGTGGTCGATGGCGCCCAGCGCATGGCGCGCGCCGGCCAGCGGATGGCCGGTGGCCTCGATCACGCATTCGATCTCGCCGCAGGCGAAAAGCTCGTTCACATCGTCGGTCACATAGGTCTTGCCGCTCTTCAGCGCCTCGGCGCAGCTCTTCGCATCGTAACGCTCCTTCGGCCAGCCGACGCGATCCAGCGATTCCTTCGCCTTGCCGACATTGAGGTCTGCGACGGCGACCATATGGAAACCGGCAATGCGCTGCGCCTGCGCCAGCACCATGGAGCCGAACTTGCCCGCGCCGATGAGGCCGACCCGCACGGGTTTGCCGCCGGCTGCACGCGCTGACAGAAGAGAATAGAGATTCATGTTTTGACATCCTTCGCTGGGGAAATTGCTGGCGAGAATGTCCAGACTGCCCGGCGAAGGCCATGCGATACCAAGGCTGCGAAGGTTCACCCCTCGCGGCGCTGGCCACATGACGTTTCTGCGTTCCTCCCGGATCCCGGCACGCCTTTGCGCCGGCTCTCGCGGTCGCCTCCCAAAGCAACCTTGAGAACAGAGTAGGAGCGTTCAAATATTAGTTCTATTTAGAAAATCAGATTCTTTGTTTAGCTTATCTAACAGATCATCAGGCCGATTTGCGCAGCATCAGATCGGCGCTGAGGAGAATGCGCTCGCGCATCCGCGTCGTGTCATCCGCCTCCTCGTCCAGCTTCTGCAACAGAAGCTCAATCGACAGCCTGCCGATCTCGTTATAATTCTGCGCCACGGTGGTAATCGGCGGACAGGCATAACGCGACAGCGGATGATCGTCATGGCCGGCCACCCTGAGGTCATAATCCGCACCATGGCCGACCCTGAGGCCCTTCTGGAAGGCGGCTGCGATGACGCCGAAGGCGATACGGTCGTTGGCGCATAGAATGGTGCGCGATGGCAGAGAACCCGCCCCTTCCAGCAGCCGGCCCGCCTCATCGAAGGCGAAACGCTCGAAATCCCAGGTGACAATGTCCGGAACCTTGATCACCTGCGGCTCGAAACCAAGGCGCCGCATGGCCTCCTCATAGGCGGTGCGACGCGTGGCGGCATTGGTATTGACCTGCGGCATGTCGAAGAAACAGGGCGGCTCGCCCGAGCGGCAGAGATAATCCACCATCAGCCCGACACTCTGGCGGTTGTCGGTGCCAACAAAGGCCGAGGTCTCGTCGAGCGGCGAATCGACATAAACGATCGGAATGCTGGCGGCGAGTTGCTCCAGCGTGGCGCGGTGGGATTTGACGCCCAGCGGCGCGATGATCGCGCCGGCGACATTCATCGACTTGAAAGTGCGGATGGCGCGGTCTTCGATTTCCGCTTTGCCATCCGATGACAGCACGAAAGCAAGGAAGCCCGCCTCGTTGGCGATGAGCTCGATACGGCTCGTCAGCGCCATATAGAACGGATCGGTGGAATTCGGGATGATGATGCCAATGATATTGGAGCGGCGGCGGTTGAGGTTGACGGCGAAAATATTAGGCCTGAAGCCCGATTTCTTCAGCGCATCCTCGATGGCGTCCCGGGTCTTCTTGCGGACCGAGGCCGGATCATTGAAGTATTTCGAAACAGTCGGGCGCGAAAGGCCGACGAATTCCGAAAACTCTTCCATCGTCCTGATAGATTTGGCCAAAGTGCTTGCCCCCATGAAATATTACATGTGGTACTTTATATCGACCGGCCTTCGCACGAAAAGCCGGTCGACTGCGGTTATCAACCACCAAACGATCATTCGGCTGCAAATTGCACTTTCATGGTGGCCGGATCGGATGGTTTCTTCGTAAAGAACGGCAGCATCTCCGAAAGCGGCAGCCGGTGCGAGACGAGCCGCGCCATGACATCGCCATCCGTTTCCAGAATGGCAAGCGCCTGCGGTATGTTGCGGTTCAACGAATGCGAACCGACAAGCTTCAGCTGACGCCTGAAGATTTCGAAGGGTGCGACCGAAATGCGGGCATCCGGCGCGCAGACGCCGAAGAACAGCGCCGTGCCGCCATCGGCAACCAGCGGGATCATCGCTTCCGCAACGGGGGCGATACCGGTGGCATCGGCCACGACATCGAAAGACTTCTGTTGCCGCAGCAGCGCTTCCGAACCGGAAACCGCCACCTTAAGCCCGAGACCTTCGGCAAAAGCCAGCCTGCTTTCGTTGATATCGGCAATCGTCACCGTCTCGACGCCGCGCGCTTTCAACGACAGGGCAAGCAGCAGGCCGATGGGACCGGCGCCAAAAACCAGCGCATTTTCAGCCACCGTTCCGTTCTCGCCGATACCCGCGCTCTGCATGCCGTTGACGACGCAGGCAAGCGGTTCGGCCAGCGCCGCGACATGATAGGGCATGGAGCCGATGCCATGCAGGTGATCGGCGCGCACCAGGCTGAATTCCGCGAAACCACCGTTATGGGAGACACCATAGGCCTTCAGCGTGCTGCACAGATTGGTCAGCCCCTTCCTGCAACTCGGGCAGGTGCCGCACGGTAGATTGGGGTCGACCACCACCCGGTCGCCGGCCTTTACGCCCGTCACATCGGCGGCCACGGCCGCAACTTCACCGGCATATTCATGCCCCGGAATGACCGGAAAGGCACCGTCGCCGTAACGCGCGTGGAGAACGTCGATATCGGTGTGGCAAAGCCCCGAAGCCTTGACCCGCACGAGCGCGTGGCCAGGCGGCAGATCGGCAACGGGAACTTCCGCCAGAACGGCCTGTCCCTTCTCGACGAATTGAATGGCATGCATGGTCATCTCCGGCTTTTCAGCTCATCCAGTTGCCGCCGTCGACATTATATGTCTGGGCGAGAATATAGTCGCTGTCGGAAGAGGCGAGGAAAACCGCGAGACCCTTGATGTCATCGGGCGTCGCAAAACGGCCGATCGGCACGGATTTCGCCACCGCCGCCTTCTTCTCACCCGGCTTCAGGCCTTCCCATTTGGCGAATTCCGCATCGACCACTTCCCAATGCTCGCCATCCACCACGCCCGGTGCAATGGCGTTGACATTGATGCCGTGCTTGACGAGCGCGAGCGCCGCCGACTGCGTGGCGGAAATGATCGCCGCCTTGGAAGCGCAATAAAGCGTGACGAGCGCTTCGCCGCGACGGCCGGCCTGGCTTGCCATATTGATGATCTTGCCACCGCGCGCCCGCTCGATCATCACATTGGAAACCGCCTTCATCATGAACAGCGGTCCCTTGAGATTGATGTCGAAGACCCGCTCATAACTCCGTTCGGTAATGCCGTTGATCGGCGCCATGTCGAAGATCGCGGCATTGTTGACGAGAATGTCGATGCCGCCGAATTCCTGATCTACCGCCTTCACCACGGCGTCGATCTCGGAAAGATCGGTCACATCCAGCTTCACGGCCTTGGCGGCAGGGCCGATGGCCGCGGCGGAAGCCGTCGCGCGGGCAATATCGATATCGGCGATAATCACCTTCGCGCCTTCATCGGCAAAAGCCCGCGCAAAACCAAGGCCGATGCCGCGGGCGGCGCCGGTAATCAGCGCGACCTTGTTCTTCAATCTCATGTCGATCTCCATGATGCATGGCGGGTAATCTGGCCATGCTCTTTTGTTGTTCGATGCTTTTCCTCACTCCCCTCATTCCTGCTTGTTGCAGGAATGCAGCCGACACGGCTCTCACGCGGCAAGAGAGTCCTTCCAAACCAAGGACTTGGGCTGGCTAGATTCCTGTGACAAGCACAGGAATGAGGAGACGGGTGCGAAAGCCCCACCCATGCCGCCCGCCGCCAAAGTGACGAACGGGCGGCACGCCGGGAGGACGCGGCTACTTGATGTAGCCCGCGCGGGTCATGTCACGTTCGACCTGTTTCTGTGCGCCTTCGAGCGCCGCATCGACGGTCTGCTGGCCGGAGAGGGCTGCCGCGATCTGCTGGCCGACAACCGTACCGATGGACTGGAACTCCGGTATGGCGACGAACTGCACACCGGTATAGGGCACCGGATCCTTGGTCGGCTTGGACGGATCGGCCGACATGATCGCCTTCAGCACGGTATCCGCGAAAGGCGCGGCCTTCTTGTATTCCGGCAACTCATAGGTGGATTTGCGCGTGCCCGGCGGCACGGCCACCCAGCCTTCGCTTTCACCAACCGTCTTCACATAGTTCTTTGAGGTCGCCCATTTGACGAAGGACTTGGCGGTTTCAAGCTTCTTCGTGCTGTTTGGAATGGCGAGGTTCCAGGACCACGACCAGCTCGACCCGTTCGGCGTTGCCTCGACCGGAGCACGCGTAAACGCGGTCTTGTCGGCAACCTGGCTCTGCTTGGGGTCATAAACGCGGCCCGCCGCTGAGGTGGCGTCAATCCACATGGCGCAACGGCCGGATGAAAACAGCGTCTGGTTCTCGTTGAAGCCGTTGGCGGCCGCGCCGGGCGGGCCGTAGGAGCTCATCAGCGCCACATAATCCGAGATCGCCTTTTTCCACGGCTCGCTCGTCAGCTGCGGTTTCCAGTCCATGTCGAACCAGCGGCCGCCATAGGTGTTGATCATGGTGCCGAGGAAGGCCATGTTCTCGCCCCAGCCCGGCTTGCCGCGCAGGCATATGCCATATTGCTGTTTCGACTTGTCGGTCAGCTTGGCAGCGAAATCCTTGATCTGGTCGTAGGTCGGATTATCCGGCATCTTCAGGCCGGCGGCGTCGAACAGATCCTTGCGGTAAAGCGTGAACGAGCTTTCGGTGTAGAACGGCACCGCGTAAAGCTTGCCATCGACAGTCAGGCCCTTTTTGATCGGATCGAGCAGATCGGCGTAATCGTAATCGTCGCCGAGATCGTCGACCGACGCCAGCCAGCCCTGCTTGCCCCAGATCGGCGCTTCGTAACCGCCAATGGTCATGATGTCGAACTGGCCGCCATTGGTGGCGATATCGGTGGTGACGCGTTCGCGCAGAACATTCTCTTCCAGCACGATCCAGTTGATCTTGTTGCCCGTCTCCTTCTCCCAGGCGCTGGAAAGCTTCTGCATGATGATCATGTCGCCGTTATTGACGGTGGCGATGTTGATTTCCTCTGCCTGCGCCAGACCGGCGAAAAGGCCGATGCCAACCACGGACGATGACAGAATTCCAGTTAATTTGCTCATGAGACCCGCTCCTCCTTTACGGATGTCCACGCATAACAATACATGCGTAAATTTTTTATCTCGCAAAATCCGCGCTCTTGTCAACGTCCGAAAATAAATCGGAGCATGGAGACATCGTCGCCAGCACCAGTAACTCACTGTTTTAAAACGGATAATATCATAAAAAATTATTTCCCAAGGCGTTCCTCTTGCTGCGATGCAACAAAATTTTCGTCATCTCATATATTGACGCGCGTAAATTTTTGAATGATATCCGAAAACCAGAAGCCCTCGGGACGGCGGGATTACCTCCGCCAAAAGGACGGGAGCCGAATGCATATGGAGGAGACGATGAGGCAGACATCCGCACTGGCGCCGCACACGAAAGGCCCGACCATCACGGCCGGCGAAATCCTCGTGGAGATCATGGCGACGACGGTGGGAAGCGGCTTTCTCGAGCCGCAGGCGCTGATCGGCCCCTTCCCGAGCGGCGCACCCGCCATCTTCATCGATCAGGTGGCGCGCTGCGGCGGAGCCGCCGGCATCATTGCGGCAGTGGGTGACGACGATTTCGGTCGTCTCAATGTCGAGAGGCTGCGCGGCGACGGCGTCGACGTCTCAGCCATCGCTACCATCCCCGATCGGCCAACGGGCAGCGCCTTCGTGCGTTACCGGGAAAACGGCGCAAGGGACTTCGTTTTCAACATCGCCCATTCGGCGGCCAGCGAAACGCATATGACGGCTGAAGCGCAGGCTCTCATCGAAAAAGCCGGCCATGTGCATGTCATGGGATCGGCCTTCGCGATTGCCGGCATTGGCGAAATCATTCTCGAAGCCATCAGACGCGTCAAGGCGCGCGGCGGCTCGGTCTCCTTCGATCCCAACATCCGCAAGGAACTGGCGCAGGGCGATGCCGGCCGCAGGCTGATCGACGATCTGCTTGGTGTTACCGATCTTCTCCTGCCTTCCGGCGAGGAACTTCAGGCGGCCTCCGGGCTGAATGACGAGGAGGCGGCGATTGAAAAGCTGCTTGCCTCCGGTATCGGCGAAATCGTGCTGAAGCGCGGCGCGGATGGCGCAAGCCATTTCAGCCGCGCCCATGGGCGCATCGACGTCCCCGGCTTGCGGGTCCGCGAAATCGACCCGACCGGTGCCGGCGACTGTTTCGGTGCGACCTATCTCACCTGCCGCCGCCTCGGCATGCATCCGCAAAAGGCGCTCACCTATGCCAATGCCGCCGGCGCGCACAATGTCACCCGCCGTGGCCCGATGGAGGGCGCCGCCAGCCTTTCCGAACTCGACGCCTTTCTGGCCGCGCAACTGTCGGAGGAAATCCTGTGACCGGTATACTCGAAAATCTCGCCGCCGCGCGCCGCTCCGGCAAGCCCGCCGGCATAACCTCCGTCTGCTCCGCCCATCCCGTGGTTCTGCGCGCCGCAATCCGCCGTGCCGCCGCCGGCAAGACACCGGTGCTGATCGAGGCGACCTGCAATCAGGTCAATCATCTCGGCGGTTATACCGGCATGACGCCACGGGACTTCGTCAGCTTCGTCAACAGCATTGCCGAGGAAGAAGGGTTGCCCCGCGAACTGGTGATTTTTGGCGGAGATCATCTCGGCCCCAATCCCTGGCGCAGGGAAACGGCCGAGGAAGCGCTGACAAAAGCCGCCGCCATGGTCGAGGCCTATGTGACGGCGGGTTTTCGCAAGATCCATCTCGATGCCTCGATGGGCTGCGCCGGTGAACCGGCGGCGCTGGACGACGACACGATAGCCAACCGCGCCGCCAAGCTTGCAACCGTCGCCGAAAAGGCGGCCGCGGCTGCCGGCCTGCCGAGACCGCTTTATATTCTCGGCACCGAGGTGCCGGTGCCGGGGGGTGCGGACCATGTGCTCGACACCGTCGCACCGACGCAGCCGCAGGCGGCGCGCCAAACCATCGACCTTCACCGCGAAATATTCGCGCGACACGGCCTTTCCGATGCGTTCGAGCGGGTCATCGCCTTTGTCGTGCAGCCCGGCGTGGAATTCGGCAGCGACAATGTCGTCGCTTACGACCCGCAAGCGGCCACCGCCTTGAGCGCCGTGCTGGACGCCGAACCGCAACTGGTCTTCGAGGCCCATTCCACCGATTACCAGACGCAGGCCGCCCTCACGACACTGGTATGCGATGGATATCCCATCCTGAAAGTGGGCCCCGGCCTGACCTTCGCCTATCGCGAGGCGCTTTACGCTCTCGACATGATCGCCTCCGAGATGATCGGCGATTATGGCGACCGTCCTTTGGCGCGCACCATGGAGGAGCTGATGCTTTCCTCACCCGGCGACTGGCGCGGACATTACCATGGCGATGACATCACGCTGCGATTGCAGCGCCACTACAGCTACAGCGACCGTATCCGCTATTACTGGACGCGGCCGGAAGCGCTTGCGGCCGTTTCCGCCTTGCATAAGGCGCTGGATGGGAAGACAATTCCCGAACCCCTGCTGCGCCAGTATCTCGGCGAGTTGCCGCTCGCGGCAGTTGCAGGAAAGGATATGGAGGAGGTTCTGGTCGCGGCAGTGGATCAGGTGCTGGCGACCTACCATGCGGCAACCGGCGAAGATCGTCACTAAGACAATCGTTAAATTGGGATGCCCCGGCGGGAGACGTTGCGGGTATCGGTCAGGGAGGGGAAACTCATGGCAACCCGAAACACGAGCGGATTAGCGCGGGTCATGCTTGCGCCATCGGTGCTGTTGTTGCTGGTGTGGATGATCGTGCCTCTGGCGATGACGCTCTGGTTCTCGTTCCAGAACTACAATCTCCTCAATCCGGCCAATGTCAGCTTCGCTGGTCTGTTCAATTACCAGTATTTCTATACCGACCCGGCCTTCTTCCAGTCGATCTGGAACACGCTTCTGATCGTCGGCGGCGTGCTGCTCATCACGGTGGTTGGCGGCATCGCCATTGCGCTTCTGCTCGACAATGACATTTTCGGCCAGGGCATCGTGCGCATCATGATCATCTCGCCCTTCTTCGTCATGCCGCCGGTGGCCGCACTGGTCTGGAAGAACATGATCATGCATCCCGGTTACGGCGTGCTGGCCGATCTCTCCCGCTTCTTCGGTTTCCAGCCGGTCGACTGGTTCGCGCAGTTTCCGCTCTTGTCCATCATCATCATCGTCGCCTGGCAATGGCTGCCGTTCGCGACGCTGATCCTCTTGACCGCCCTGCAGTCGCTCGATGGCGAACAGAAGGAAGCAGCCGAGATGGATGGCGCCAACTTCGTCAACCGCTTCGTCTATCTGACGCTGCCGCATCTGTCGCGCGCCATCACCGTCGTCATTCTGATCCAGACGATCTTCCTGCTCGGCGTCTACGCGGAAATCCTCGTCACCACCAATGGCGGCCCCGGTTACGCCTCCACCAACCTCGCCTTCCTCATCTATCGCACAGCACTTCTGGGCTACGACGTCGGCGGCGCTTCGGCCGGCGGCATCATCGCCGTCATCCTCGCCAATATCGTCGCCATCTTCCTGATGCGCGCCGTCGGCAAGAATCTGGATCGGTAGGGGGAGCGCGATATGACCATGGTTTTGTTCTCTGGACGGCCTTCCAACCTCCCTCATTCCTGTGCTCGTCACAGGAATCCAGCCGACGTGCGTCGGCGCGGCGGGAAGACTCTTTCTCAGCCCAAAGACTTGGGCTGGCTGGATCCCTGTGACAAGCACAGGGATGAGGGTGGAGCGGATGTCTCCGTCTCCACACAAAAACAGCGCCGTGCTTTTGCCGCTATCGCTTCAGGGGAGGTCTAATCATGGCCCGCAAGACAACCACTCGCGCAAAGATCGGCTTTTCCATCGCGGCCTGGGCCGTGGCGCTGCTGCTGTTCTTCCCGATCCTTTACGCCTTCCTCACCTCGATCAAGACCGAGCCCGAGGCAATCGCCGGCTTCAGCCTCATTCCGTCGGGCACGCTCGAGAATTACGTGACGGTCCAGACCCAGCGCGATTACTTCAAGCCGTTCATGAACTCGGTGGTGCTGTCGCTCGGCTCGACGATCATCGCGCTGATCATCGCCATTCCCGCCGCCTGGGCCAAGGCGTTCTCGCCGACCAAGCGCACCAAGGACATTTTGATGTGGATGCTCTCCACCAAGATGATGCCGGCCGTCGCCGTGCTGGTGCCGATCTATCTGATCTTCCGCAATGCCGGCCTGCTCGATACCCGCATCGGGCTCACCATCATGCTGACCTTCATCAACCTGCCGATCGTCATCTGGATGCTCTACACCTACTTCCGGGAAATCCCCGGCGAGATTCTCGAAGCCGCCCGCATGGATGGCGCATCGCTGTGGAACGAGATCGTCCATGTACTGACCCCGATGGCGGTTCCGGGCATTGCCTCGACACTGCTCTTGAACGTCATCCTCGCCTGGAACGAATCCTTCTGGACCATCCGGCTGACGACCACCAATGCCGCCCCGCTGACGGCCTTCATCGCCTCCTTCTCAAGCCCGCAGGGGCTGTTCTGGGCAAAACTCTCGGCCGCCTCGATGATGGCGATCGCCCCCATTCTCGTCATCGGCTGGTTCTCGCAGAAACAACTCGTGCGTGGCCTGACCTTTGGCGCCGTGAAATAAGGAACGACAAACATGGGCAGCATTTCCCTTCAGAACGTGTCCAAGCTCTTCGGTGAGGCAAAGGTCATCCCGTCGATCGATCTCGATATCAACGACGGCGAGTTCGTCGTCTTCGTCGGTCCCTCCGGCTGCGGCAAGTCCACGCTGCTGCGCCTCATCGCCGGTCTGGAAGATGTTTCCGGCGGCAAGATCGTCATCGACGGCAAGGATGTCACCGAAAAGGCGCCGGCCGAGCGCGGCCTTGCCATGGTGTTCCAGTCCTATGCGCTTTATCCGCATATGAGTGTCAGGAACAACATCGCCTTCCCGCTGAAGATGGCCAAGCTCGACAAGGCGATCATCGATAAGAAGGTCGAAGACGCGGCCCGGGTGCTGAACCTTACCGATTATCTCGAGCGCCGGCCCTCGCAGCTGTCGGGCGGCCAGCGCCAGCGTGTCGCCATCGGCCGCGCCATCGTGCGCGAACCTTCCGCCTTCCTGTTCGACGAGCCGCTTTCCAACCTCGATGCGGCGCTGCGCGGCACCATGCGGCTGGAAATCTCCGAGCTGCACAACACGCTGAAGACAACGATGATCTACGTCACCCACGACCAGGTGGAAGCCATGACCATGGCCGACAAGATCGTCGTGCTCAACCGCGGCAATATCGAGCAGGTCGGCTCGCCGATGGAGCTTTACCGCTCCCCCGCCAACCTCTTCGTCGCCGGCTTCATCGGCTCGCCGCGCATGAACCTGGTGACCGGCGATTATGCCCGCCAAAAGGGAGCCACCACCGCCGGTGTGCGGCCGGAGCATCTGGTGCTGTCGAAGGAAAGCGGACTGTGGCAGGGCAAGGTCACCGTCGCCGAACATCTCGGATCGGATACCTTCCTGCATCTCGAGGTGAACGGCATCGGGCCGATTACCGCAAGGACCGATGGCGAGTTCGAGTGCAAACACGGCGATACCGTCTTCATCACGCCCGATGAGACCAAGATCCACAGGTTCGATGAGAAGGGTGTGGCGATATCGGCCTGAGCCTCACGCCTCCCCGATCCTGACGCCATTCCGATCAAAGACATGCAGCTTTTCCTGCGGGAAATCGACCCGCAGGGACTTGCCTGGCTGCAACAATGCCCGGTCTGAAGAAAACAGCTTGAACGGCAATCCATGCACGGTGAGGTGCAGGATAACGCCGAGGCCGGTCGGCTCGACCAGATCAACCGTCGCTTCCACACCGCCTTCAGCCGGCGCGACGATCACATGTTCCGGGCGGATGCCGAGCGTGACCGGCTCACCATCGGCGAGGTCCACTTCCCGGCCAAGCGCAAGGCGCGTGCCGTCACCCAGCACGACGAAACTGCCGCCGTTCTCCTGCCCGAGCCGCCCTTCGAGAAAATTCATTCCGGGGGAGCCGATAAAGCCGGCAACGAAGAGATTGGCGGGGCGATCATAGAGATCGAGCGGTGCGCCGATCTGCTGCACATGGCCGGCATTCATGGCGACGATACGGGATGCAAGCGTCATCGCCTCGATCTGGTCATGGGTGACGTAAACCGAGGTTGCGCCAAGATCGGCATGCATGCGTTTGATCTCGGCGCGCATCTGCTCGCGCAGCCGGGCATCGAGGTTGGATAGCGGCTCATCGAACAGGAAGGCCTTTGGCTGGCGCACGATGGCGCGGCCCATGGCGACGCGCTGGCGCTGGCCACCGGAGAGCGCCTTCGGGCGGCGGGCGAGATAGGGATCGAGGCCGAGTTTTGTCGAAGCACCGGCGACCGCCGCCGCGATGCTTTCCTTCGGGCTGCGGCGCAGGCGCAGGCTATAGCTCATATTGTCGGCAACGCTCATATGCGGATAGAGCGCATAGGACTGGAAGACCATGGCAATATCCCGATCCTTAGGCCGGCGATCATTGACACGTTCACCGTCGATGGACAGGTCGCCGGACGTTATCTCTTCAAGGCCGGCGATCATGCGCAGCAGCGTCGATTTTCCGCAGCCGGAGGGACCGACGAGCACGATGAACTCGCCATCCCTGATATCAAGATCGACGCCATGCAGCACGGCGAGGTCGCCATAGGTCTTGCCGACATTCTTCAACTCGATGGAAGCCATGGGATTATCCTTTCACCGCGCCGGCCGTGAGGCCCTGCACGAGATAACGTTGAATGAGCAGGAAGAAGAGGCAGGCCGGAATGAGCGCCAGAACGCCCGCCGCCATCATCTGCCCGAAATCGACGGAGAATTTCGAAACGAAGGTCAGAAGGCCAACCGGGAAAGTGGCGCTCTGGTTGCCGGAAATCAGCATCAGCGCAAACAGAAGCTCGCTCCACGCGGCGGTGAAGACGAAACCGAGCGTCGCGGCAATGCCCGGAAGCGTCAGCGGCAGGATGATCTGGCGGAAGGCCGTAAACCGGCTTGCCCCGTCGATCATCGCCGCCTCTTCCAGGTCCTTCGGAATGCCATCGAAGAACGACTGCATCAGGAAGGTGGCGAAGGGCACGTTGAAGGCTGTATAGACGATGACGAGGCCCGTCAGGCTGTTGGTGAGGCCGAGGGGCGACAGCATCTTGAAGATCGGCGCGACCAGCATGACCAGCGGAAACATCTGGGTGATCAGCATGAGCGCCACGATCCAGTATTTGCCCTTGAAACGGAAGCGTGACAGCGCGTAACCCGACAGCGAGGAGAGTATCGTTACGGCAATTGCCGTGGAGCCCGCGACGATGACGCTGTTCTTAAAAAACGTCGGGAAGGCACTGTTTTCTATAACGAAACGATAATGATCCCAGGTCGCCCGCGATGGCCACATCCTGACACCTTCGCTATAGAGCAGGTCATTCGGCGTCACGGACACCTTGAGCAGCCAGAAGAGTGGGAACAGCGCAAAGGCGATATAGGCAAGGATCGCCAGACGATGGGCAAGGGTGAGAAATATCCTTGATGTCATCGGTCAGTCCTTCTCGATCAGGCGCTGGCGCAGCAGCACGATCAGCATGGAATAGGCAAGCAGCAGCACCAGCAGCACCAGCGCGATGGCCGAGGCATAACCGAAATCCAGCCGCCTGAAGGCCTGGGTGAAGATGTAGCTGGCGACGATCTGCGTGCGGTCGGCCGGCCCGCCATTGGTCATGACGATGATGAGATCGGCGAAATTGGCGATCCAGACGGTGCGCAACAGGATGGTGATGGCGATGGTGGGCGCCAGAAACGGCAGGGTTATGGAGGTGAAGCGCTGCAGCGGGTTTGCCCCGTCAATTTCCGCCGCCTCATAAAGATCGCGCGGGATGGCCTGAAGTGCCGCAAGCAAAGTGATGGCGAAGAAGGGAATGCCCCACCAGACATTGGCGATGATCGGCCCCCACATGGCAAGCTGCGGATCGGCGAGGATATTGTTGGGTGCGGATAACAGCCCGACCGAGACCATCCAGTGCGGCAGCGGCCCGATGACCGGATTGAACAGCCACGCCCAGTTGAGACCGGCAAGGAAAGTCGGCACGGCCCATGGCAGGAATACCAGCGCCTGCGCCAGCCCCCTGCCCGCAAAGGGTTTATCGAGCAGCAGCGCCAGAATGAGGCCGAAGAAGAATTGCAGGAACACGGAAGCGCCGGTCCACCACAACGTATTTTTCAGCGCCCGGTAAAAGGCCGCATCCTGCGAGAGCGTCTCCAGATGTTTGAGGCCAACGAAACCGCCGGAAAACGGATTGAGCAGCTGCACATCGCGAAATGCATAGGAGAGGCCAAGCACCAGCGGCACCAGCATGACGGCGACAATGAGCACCAGCACGGGCGCGCTGTAAAGCCACGGTTCGGCCCAATCGGCAAACCGCCGCATCGCGGGCTTGCCAGCCGGTTTGCGCGCAGCCACCGGCCCGGCGCCATGGGCATAGGACATTGTATCGCTCCCTGATCGGACGACGGAACGGACGGGTTTTCCAGCCTCTCGGCTTACCGATCCAAAAAATTTCTATGAAAAGGCCTGTCGCAGCGAAGGCCGGCAAGACCGCCGCACGGGCATGTGCGCCCGCACGGCCGGTCAATGTCGTTACTTCGAGGCCAGGAACTTCTGCTGCGCCTTGGTCATGTAATCAGCCCATTGCTTGGCAAGGTCTTCCGGCGTGATATCGCCGAGAAGCGCTTCCTGCGACGTCTTGATCACAAGCGAATCCTTGAAGAAAGCGAATTCCTCAAGATAGGTCGGCATTTTCGTCGGCACGGCGTTCTTGTCCGCCAGTTCGTCAAACCAGCCCTTGAACTGCTCGCTGGCATAGAAAGGGTCCTTCTCCGCCGACTTGTGCACCGGCAGCGCGCCGGTCTTCTTGTTCCACTCGATATTGCCTTCCGGCCCTTCGAGCGTCTCGATCAGCTTCCAGGAAAGGTCCTTGTTTTCAGACTTCGCCATCATCGACCAGCCAGCAAAACCAATCGTCGGGAAGGTCTTGCCGTCAGGTCCCTTCGGCATGGTCATGACGCCGAAATCTTCCGGCTTCATGCGCTGGGCAATGGCGATCAGCGCATCCGGGTCCTGATCGAGGAAAGCGCAGGTGCCGGAGTAAAAGCCGGCAACGATCTCGTTGAAGCCCCAGTTGACGCTGTCCTTCGGCGCGTAACCGCTCTTGTAGAGATCGATCACATAGGTCAGGCCCTTCACCCAGCCGGGGCTGTCGAAGGTGGAGGTGCCGTCCTTGGTGAAGAACTCGTTCGAACCGGCCATGGAGGCGCCGAACATCACCCAGCCATTCAGCCCGCCGGGGCCGCCGCGCAGGCAATAGCCATATTTGCCGGGAAGGGCCGCGACCTTCTTCGAGGCATCGGCGAATTCGTCGAGCGTCTTCGGCGGCTCCTTCACGCCTGCCTGTTCCAGCAGCTTCTTGTTGTAGAACATGGCGCGCAGGTAGAAACCATAGGGCAGCATATAGGCCGTGTCCTTGACATCGCGGCCGAGTTCGAGCGTGCGCTCGCTCAGGCCCGCGGTGTGCTCCCATTTGGCAAGATAGGGCTCAAGGCTCTCGAGCATACCGTTATTGGCATAAAGCGACAGCCATGTGTCGGGCATTTCCATCACGTCAGGCACATCGCCGGCCGAGACCATGGTGGCGAATTTTTGGAAGGCTTCGCTCCACGGCAGGGAGATGATTTCCACCTTGGTGCCGGGATTGGCGGCCTCGAATTTCGAGACGATGCCTTTCAGCGTTTCCGTCCGCTCGGGACTTGTGATGACCTCGACCAGTTTCAAGGTCGTGTCCGCCAGCGCCGTTCCGGTCATCAGGGCGGTGAAGATTGCTGCTGTTACCAGTTTTTTCATGTCGTTCTCCCCTTTTTTGTCGTCAGTTTAAAAACACGTCAGGCGGCGGTGGCCGCCTTGATCGCGGGTTCGAGATCGTTCCAGAGGGCTTCCGTGCCCTCCAGCCCGACATGCAGGCGCACCGAACGCGCGCTGATGCCGAAGGTGTGGGCGGAGTTTGGCTGCGCCTTCTGTTCAAGCACCACTTCGCCGGGGACGATCAGGCTTTCGTGCCCGCCCCAGGAAACACCCAGTTTGAAAAGCTTCAGCCGGTCGGCAAAAGCGCGCACATCCACGCCTTCCTTGAAGATGAAGGAAAACAGGCCCGACGTGCCGTTGAGACCCGGCGGCAGGCGGTTCGCCAGCCCGGGATGGCAGACGGTTTCCACGACATCGAGCGCGTGAAGACGCGTTGCGATATCCAAAGCCGAGGCCTGATGCGCCTTCATGCGCAGTGGCAGGGTGCGTAAGCCACGGATGAGCAGCCAGGCATCGAAAGGCGACATCTTACCGCCGAGATAGGGATAGGTTTCCGCACGGATGCGGTCGATCATCGCCTTCGAACCGGCAACCACGCCGGAAACCACGTCGCTGTGGCCGCCGAGATATTTCGATGCCGAATGCACGACGAGATCGACGCCCAGCGAAATCGGCTGCTGGAAGACCGGGCTTGCCCAGGAATTGTCGATGACGGTGACGGCGCCATGCCGCTTGCCGATGGCGGCGAGCGCGCCGACATCATGCGCCTCCATCACCCAGCTCGTCGGGCTTTCCATGTAGAACAGCTTTGCGCCCGGCATCGCCTTTTCAACCGCCGCCTCATCGCGGCCGTCAACATAGGTCACCTCGATATTCATGCGCTGCATGAAGGTGCCGAACAGGCGGAACGCATCGGGATAGACATGGCGCACGGCGACGATCCGGTCGCCCGGCGAAACGAAGGAGAGCACGGTGGAGGAAATGGCCGACATGCCGCTGGCAAAACCGAGCGCATCTTCCGCCCCTTCCAGCTTCGCCAGCATCTCTTCGAACAGCCGCACCGTGGGGTTCAGCCCCCGCGTATAGACCGGCCGCACCTTCTCACCGCGATAGGTGGAGACCATCTCGTCATAGCTGGAAAAGGTGAAAAGCGAGGTCTGCACGATGGGCGGCACCACGGCTTCGAAGGCGTGGGCCTCGTCATGCGCAACGATAAATGAGGCGGGATCGAAGAGATCGTTGCCATGGTTCATTTCGACATGTCCTTGATATCTTCCTCGACGACAGCGAGGATTTTCAATGTTTCTTCCCGCGCCGTTTCCGCATCCCCGGCGGCGATCGCGTTGAACAGCGTGCGGTGAAAGGGAAAGGAGCGGCTGGCGAAATCCGGCCGATCAAAGGGCTTCGACCAGAAGCGTTCAAAACCCTCGCGCATCTGTTCCAATAGCTGCTTGAAGAGCGAATTATGCGTGGCGTCATAGATAGAGAGGTGAAAGGCGAGGTCCGCCTTGCCAGAGGTTCCCTCGGCCAGATGCACCCGCTCCATCTCATCGAGCCGCGCTTCCATGGTGGCGATATCCTCGGGCGTGCGACGGCGCGCGGCGGCCATGGAGGCTTCCACCTCGATGCCGCGCCGTACTTCCAGCGTCATCAGCAGCGCATCGCGCAGGCTTTCGGCATCGATGGAAATCGGCATATGCACGGTGGCAGCGGAAATCGGCTTCAAGAGGTAATTGCCGCTGCCCTTGCGGCTGTCGATAACGCCGAGCGCCTGAAACTTGCGGATGACTTCGCGGATGGTGGACCGCCCCACACCCAGCGCCGCCATCAGCTCCCGCTCCGCCGGCAGACGGTCTCCCGCCTTCAGCCCCGCCCGCTCCACATAGTCGGAAAGCGCAGCCTCCACCTGGCGCACGCGGTCGCTCGGCGGAATCGGCTGCATGAGTTCCCGGCTGGACCTGTCCAAGACGCACCCTCTAAATTGGTCTGACATCTTACCATTTCAAACGGGATGTCGATTGTCAACCGGCAAGCGGCCGTGCGTGCACACCATGCGGTTGGAGTCGCGAAAGAGTACCGTCGCAAGCTCGATACGGGAAAAGGTCAAGACGGGATGGCTGAAGTGAAGAGGTTAAAGCGCCGAATCACGACGACTGATGGCTGCCGGCTAAATCGCCGTCGCGCGGGCCACTCCCCGCGCCAAAGCATCGGCATGCTCGTTGCCGACAGTGCCGGAATGCCCTTTGCACCATTCTACAACCACATGGGGATGCCGCTCCAGCAGGCTGTCGAGCTGCTGCCAGATGTCCCTGTCGGGGATCGGTCTTCGGCGGGTGCGCTGGTTGGGCGTGATCCGCTTCCAGCCGTTGTTGCGCCAGATTGCCCTATATCGGCGGCAGCCTTCGATGACATGAACGGCATCCGTCCAGAGCGTGACAGCCCGTGTTGGCGCCTCGGCGGCAATCCAGGATAGTGCGTTGAGAACGGCGAGGACCTCGAAAGTATTGTTCGATGTGCCGACAGTCCTGCCTGAAGCGGAATGAACTTGGCGGCCCGCTTCATGAACCACGAACGCCCATCCTCCGGAGCTGGAAGCATCGTCGAAGGAACCGTCGGTGAAGATGTGAAGCGCATCGGACATGAGGAGGCTTTTTAGCACCGATATGGAAATCGCTAAAGGAAGAGTTCCAGGGCCATGGCATAAACACAAAAGCAGAGAGGGCGGCACAGGCCACCCTCCCCGAACTTACAGCGAGATGGTCGAACTTACTGGCCGAGCACAGCCGCCGTGATCGTCTCGATATTGTGGTTGATCATGTCGATATAGGTTGCAGCCGGGCCGTCGGCAGTCGAAAGCGCGTCGGAATAGAGCGTGCCGCCAACCTTCAGGCCGGTTTCGCTGGCGATCTGGTCGATCAACCGCTTATCGGTGATGTTTTCGACGAAGATCGCCGAGGCCTTGTCGTGCTTCACCTGATCCACCAGCTTGGCGACATCGGCGGCTGAGGCTTCGGATTCCGTCGATACGCCTTCAGGTGCGAGGAAATTCAGGCCATAGGCATGCTCGAAATAACCGAAGGCGTCATGCGAGGTGATGATGACGCGCTTTTCCGGCGGGATGGCGGCGATCTCGGTCTTCACCTTTTCGTTCAGAGCAGCAAGCTTGGCGATATAGGCGTCCGAATTGGCGGTGTAGGTGGCGCAACCGGCCTTGTCGACCTCGCAAAAGGCGCCGGCAATGTTCTTTACGTAAATTTCGGCGTTCTTGATCGACTGCCAGGCATGCGGGTCGAACTCGCCGTGATGGTGATGTCCCTCATGGCCGTGGTCGTGATCATGGGCCTCGGCGGTCTCATGGCTGTGGCCAGCTTCCTCTGCCTTGTGGTCGTGACCTTCCTCTTCCTCGGCCTCCGGATGGGCGTGACCGGCCGGCTCTTCGGAAAGCTTGAGTGGCTCCACACCCTTGGTCAGCTCCACCACCGGCGCCTTGGTGCCGCTGGTGTCGATCAGCCGTTTCAGGAAGCCTTCGAATTCCAGACCGTTGACCAGCACCACATCCGCCTTGCTGACGGCGACGGCATCGGCCGGGCGGGGTTCATAGACATGGGCGTCGCCATCCGGCCCGACGAGCGTGGTGATTTCGACGCGGTCGCCGCCGACGTTCTTCGCAAAATCGGCGATGATCGAGAAACTGGCAACGACCTTGAGTTCGGCGGCGGAAGCCTGCGCCATCAGAACCGGGGAGAGGGAAAGAAGGCTGGCGCAGGTGGCCAGACGGAGGCTTTTGAACATGAAGGTTCTCCTTTTTCGAACGCTGTTTTCAGGCCGTCCTGTGACGGCCGGAACCGAGAAGATCGCTGAGCACGCCGCGCGTGCCGATGAGGATGGAGAGCGCATAGATGACGCCCGCGGAAAGGATGATCGCCGGGCCGGATGGCAGCGACGCGTGATAGGACAAAAGCAGACCGGCAAAGCAGGACACCATGCCGATGCCGATGGAAATGAAGCACATGGGTGCGACACGGTTGGACCAGAAACGGCTGGCGGCTGCGGGCAGCATCATCAGCCCGACGGAAAGCAGCGTTCCCAGCGCCTGAAAGCCGCCGACCAGATTGAGCACGACGATGGCAAGGAAGAGGAAATGCACCGGGCTGCCCCAGTTGCTGACCGAACGCAGGAACAGGGGATCGAGGCATTCCGCCAGCAGCGCCCGCCAGAAATTGATCATCACCACCAACGTTACGATGCAGATGCCGCCGATCAGGCCGAGCGCCTCATTATTCAGCGCCAGCACGGTGCCAAACAGCACATGCATGAGATCGACGCTGGAACCGCGCCATGAGACGAGCAGCACGCCAAGCGCCAGCGAGATGAGATAAAAGGCCGCAAGCGACGCATCTTCCTTCTGGATCGTGAAGCGTGACACAGCACCGGCACCCAGCGCGACTAGGAGGCCGACGGCCAGCCCGCCGATGGTCATGGGCAGGATTTCCAGCCCATAGAACAGAAACCCGACCGCCGCTCCCGGCAGGATGGCGTGGGACATGGCGTCGCCCGTCAGGCTCATGCGGCGCAGCATCAGAAACACACCGACCGGGCCACAACTGATGGCAAGGATCAGCGCACCGGCAAGCGCGCGCTGCATGAAGACATATTGGACGAAGGGTTGGATGAAGATATCAGCCATGGACATTCGAATTCGCGTGGGAGTGGGCATGGGAATGGGCGGATGCCGCCTGCGGACTTGCCCCGACGATCTGCGGCGAAGGCGCCTCGGCCGGCTCGCACCAGGGCGCATTTTCCTCCCACGCCTCGTGGAAATGCCGCGCCTGCCGGATGTTTTCCGCCTGCAGGACCTCGGCCGTCGGACCCAGCCCGACAAGCTTTCGGGCAAGGAACAGGGTCTCCGGAAAATGCTGCCGCACGAGCTGGAAATCATGAAGGACGGCCAGAACCGTGCGCCCCTCCGCCACCCATGATTTGATGAGGACCATAAGGTCGGAAACGGTGCGCTCGTCGACGGCGTTGAAGGGTTCGTCGAGCAGGATCAGCTGCGCATCCTGCAACATGGCGCGGGCAAACAGGGCGCGCTGCATCTGGCCGCCGGACAGCGAATCTATATTGCGCTTTTCAAAACCGGAAAGCCCGACCGCCTCCATCACGCAGCCCATCGCCGCCCGGTCCTCGGGACGGTGGCGGCCAAGCAGGCCGCGTTTCGGCCAGAGACCAAGCGCCACCAGATCCCGCACCTGCGCCGGGAAAGAGCGGTCGAGTTCCGATTGCTGCGGCAGATAAGCGACGGACATATCTGGGCTTACCCGGCATTCGCCGCCGAGCGGCTTCAAAATGCCGGCAATGCCTTTCATCAGCGTCGATTTTCCCGAGCCATTGGCGCCGACCACCGCAGTGAGCGAGCCTTTGGCGATATCGCCATTCAGATGATGCACGGCCGCGCGGCCGGCATATCCAAGCGTCAGGTTTTTGAAGGCGAGGCACGGATCGCTCATCGATCCCTCCGGGGCAGGATGTCATTCGATGGCCCTTGATATGTAATGTTATTACATTCGTCAAACGAATATGTAATGAAATAACATTAACTATCGGAAAGATACGTTGCTCTTCGCGTAAGCCACAGCCCCCACATTGCGGAACGCTTTTTTTCTGTCGCCCGTTGACAGACGGCCAATATGCAATGTTATTACGTTACAAAACTAAGACGGGGCAGCATCGAACCCGTCATTTCCAGATCGTGTCCGTGGCCGCCATGAGGTCGACGCGAGCGTTGCCAAAGAACGAGGTCCATATGTCGCAAAAACTTCCCGTCACCGTACTTTCCGGCTTTCTCGGCGCCGGCAAGACGACGCTTCTCAACCATATTCTCGCCAATCGCGATGGTCTGCGCGTGGCGTTGATCGTCAATGACATGAGCGAGATCAATATTGACGCCGCACTGGTGCGCGATGGCGGCGCCAACCTCTCCCGCACGGAGGAGCAATTGGTGGAAATGACCAATGGCTGCATCTGTTGCACGCTGCGCGACGACCTCCTGACGGAGGTGCGGGCGCTGGCCGAACAGGGCCGTTTCGATTACCTTCTGATCGAATCCACCGGCATCGCCGAGCCGCTTCCGGTCGCGGCGACCTTCGATTTTCGCGATGAAAACGGCCGCAGCCTTTCCGATGTTGCGCGTCTCGACACCATGGTGACGGTGGTGGATGCCGCCAATCTTCTCAACGATTACGGCTCGTCCGATTTTCTCGCCGACCGGGGCGAAACGGCGGGCGATGGCGACAACCGCACCATCGTCGACCTTCTGGTGGAGCAGATCGAATTCGCCGATGTCGTCGTCCTCAACAAGATCGGCACCGCGACGCCGGAGGAGCGGGACGCCGCCCGCAAGATCATCGTCGGGCTGAACCCGGATGCGAAGCTCATCGAGGCCGATTTCGGCAAGGTGGCGCTGAAGGAGGTTCTCGGCACCGGCCGTTTCGATTTCGCCAGGGCCGAAGAACACACCCTGTGGTTCAAGGAATTGCACGGCTTCAAGGACCACATTCCCGAAACCGAGGAATATGGCATCCGCTCCTTCGTTTACCGCGCCCAGAAACCCTTCGACCCCGTGCTGTTCCAGCGTTTCATCGACCGCGCCTGGCCCGGCGTGGTGCGCGCCAAGGGCTTCTTCTGGCTGGCGACGCGTCCGCGTTATGTCGGCGAGATCAGCCAGGCCGGCGCGTTGGTGCGCACCGGCAAGATGGGCCTGTGGTGGTCCGCCGTGCCGAAGGAGCAATGGCCGCGCGAAAAGCAGTTCCTCGATATGATGAAGCCCTATCTCGATCCGGTCTTCGGCGACCGCCGACAGGAAATCGTCTTCATCGGCTCCGACCCGATGAACGAGGCGCGCATCCGCGCGCAGCTCGACGCCTGCCTGATCGATACCGAGGCATTCACACCGGATGCATGGCGGCACCTACCAGATCCTTTCGCAAGCTGGGACAGGCAGGCGGCTTGATCGATAGCTACCGATGCGAAGCATCTGTAAGCCGTCACCCCGGACTAGGTCCGGGGTCCAGCGCGATCAAGTACCTGATCGCGAGAGACTCTTTTCACGGCGCAGACGCGCCGTGGCTGGATGCCGGATCCAGTCCGGCATGACGGAGGAGAGGCTTTATAGAAAATTCAGCGTCACCAGCGCCAGAACGAGATAACGCCCGACCTTGGCGATGGTGACCAGCAGCAGGAAGACCGGCAGCGGTTCCTTCATGATGCCGGCGGCGACCGTCAGCGGATCGCCGATCAGCGGCGCCCAGCTGATGAGCAGGGACCATTTGCCGTAACGACGATACCAGTTCTGGGCGCGCTCCAGCGCCGCCTCCCCGACCGGAAACCAGCGTTCATGCCGAAAACGCTCGATACCGCGGCCAAGCAGCCAGTTCGCAAAGGAACCGGCGACATTGCCGGCGCTGGCCACGGCGACCAGCAGCCAGACGGGCTGTGATTTCAGAACAATGAGGCCGGCTAGTGCGGCCTCCGACTGCATGGGCAGAATGGTCGCCGCGATAAACGCCGTCAGGAACAAACCCGCATATACCGCCAGATCGGCCATCGCCCGCCCTTCATCATCCGTGAATCCTGTCGCTGCCCCTGAAGTGGCGGATGAGGGCGTCAGCGGTCAAGCGCATCTTGAGCCTGAAAACGGGTTCTCAAGCCGAATTCGCAGCGATGGCGTGCACGATATCGTCATGATCCACCGCGAGAAGCGGCTTGTGGATGGATAGTTGCCGGCTTGTACCGGAAGCCGCCAGGATGACGATCACCGTTTCGCGCGGCGGGCAATCCGGCAGGGCGCAGGAAAGCTCACTGACGGTGATAATGTCTTCGGGGCGGAGATGCAGCAGATCGCGGGACCATTGCTTCAGAAGTCGGGCCCGCGAGACGATTGCCGAGCCGCTGCGCGCAAGCGGATTGTTCATGCCCTGCCCTTTCGCCCCGCCTGCGAGGCCAATGTCTCGAAGAGAGCGCGGATCGGCTGCTGCGGCATGTCCATGCCGATCAGCACGATGCGCGTGGAACGATTGCCATCCGGCCAGCGCTCCAGGCGGGTCAATGGATAAAGCCGGTGCTGCACCGCATGGGCGACAACCGGCCGCTCCGGATCATCCGTCGCGCCGAAAATTCCCTTGAGCCGCAGCAGGCCGGAATGCACATTGCTGGTGACGAGTTCCAGAAACGTGACGATCGCCTGCGGATCGAAAGCGCCTTCAAAGGTCAGATCGAAAGCCTCGATCCCGACACCATGGCGGTTGATATCGTGCTGGTGGGCGGCATGAAGGCTCAGCCTGTCGGCCGCAAGCCACCCCGGCGCATCCTCCGGCTTGCCACTAAGCGAATAATCCGAGGCTGCAAACAATGACATCAGATCGAAATCGACGGCATTACGGTCATGAAACGAGGCCGCAGGATTGAGATCGGCGAGGCTATCCCGGTCCACGGCAGCGGCATCGGCAAGATCGGTTTTCGTCAGAACGATATGGTCGGCAAAGGCAAGCTGTTTCCAGCCTTCGATAAAGCTGTCGAGCATCGCCGGGCCGGCGACAACGTCGAAAGCCGTGACCACGCCTGAAAGGTGGAAATGCCGGGCCACGATGTGATCGCGCAGGCCAAGCGCCGGCGTGCCGCCGGCGATCAGGCTGTTGATGATCGGCGCGGGATCGGCAAGGCCGGTGGTTTCGATGACGACCCGCGATACTTGCGGCATCATCCCCTCCAGAAAGGCCTGATGCAGCTCGTAAAGCGAGGTGCGGATATCGCTGGTGGCCGTACAGCAGATGCAGCCCGTCGTCGTTCTGAAATATCGTTCAGAACCCGTTCGCACCAGACCGTGATCAATGGGCACCGAGCCGAATTCGTTGACGATGACCGCGGCATCGCGCATGGCCGGCTCAGTCAGAAGCGCGTTCAGCAACGTCGTCTTGCCCGCGCCCAGAAAACCGGTCAGCAGGGTAACCGGCACCGTGCGGACAGGTGGCGCGACGGCCGAATCGTCCCTGGAATCGACCGCTTTCTTCCGCTTCATTCCGAACACATCCGCACCTTCGACATTCATAAATTCGCCGAACCATAATACGTAATGTAATAACATATCAATGGCGATTATTGGATTTCCGGCGGGAGCTGATCCTGCGCCTGTATGCCCCTGAGGGGCGGGCGCATGAAAAAACCATGGAACGAAGGAAATGGAATAATAAATCCGTTTCCTTCACTTTCGTTTTAATCGTTCCACGTTCTCTTGCATTTTCGTTAGAGTTCGCTTTTAATCAGTAATGCTAATACAGAGAAGATCGCCCGCAGCCGGATCGAGGAGGAACCACTGCAATAAGGGGCTGTATCTTTTACTGTTTTCATAATGGGAGGAATGACCTTGAAAAAACTCAGCTACCGCCTCGCCGCGGCATCCGCGCTTTCGTTTTTTGTCACATCGAATGCATATGCAGTAACGGACATTCAATGGTGGCACGCCATGACCGGCGCCAATAACGAGGTCGTGGATACGCTTGCCAAAGAATTCAACGATAGCCAGAAAGAATACAAGATCACGCCCGTCTTCAAGGGCACCTATCCGGAAACGCTGAATGCCGGTATCGCGGCGTTCCGCGCCAAGCAGCCGCCGGCGATCATTCAGGTCTTCGACGCCGGTTCGGGCGTGATGATGGGTGCTGCCGGCGCCATCAAGCCAGTGGCCGACGTGCTGAAGGAAGGCGGCTACACCTTCAACAAGGCCGATTATCTGGCCGGCATCGTGGCCTATTATTCCAAGCCGGACGGCACCATGCTGTCCTTCCCTTACAATTCATCCTCGCCGATCCTCTATTACAACAAGGATGTCTTCCAGAAGGCCGGCCTCGACGCCGCCAACCCGCCGAAGACCTGGCCGGAAGTTTTCGAAGCTGCCAAGAAGATCAAGACCAGCGGTGCCGCGCAGTGCGGTTTCACCTCCACCTGGCTCACCTGGATTCAGACCGAAAACTTCGCCGCCTGGAACAACGTCTCCTATGGCAGCAATGAAAACGGCCTTGGCGGCACAGATGTGAAACTTGCGGTCAATGCGCCGCTCTTCGTCGAGCATTTCCAGGCGATTGCCGATCTCGCCAAGGACGGCACCTTCCGTTATGGCGGCCGCACCTCCGAAGCTAAGCAGCTGTTCATGTCCGGCGAATGCGGCATCCTGACCGAATCCTCTGGCGGCCTTGGCGATATCGTCAAGACGGGCATGAATTACGGCATCGGTCAGCTTCCCTATTATGAGGGCCATGGTCCGCAGAACACCATTCCCGGCGGCGCCAGCCTCTGGGTTTTCGGCGGCAAGAGCGATGCCGAATATAAGGGCGTGGCCGAGTTCTTCCACTTCCTCTCCCAGACCAAGATTCAGGCGCGCCTGCATCAGGTCTCCGGCTATATGCCCGTGACCATCGCGGCCTATGAGGAAACCAAGAAATCCGGTTTCTATGACAAGAACCCCGCCCGTGAAACGCCGCTGCTGCAGATGATGGGCAAGCCGCCGACAGAAAACTCCAAGGGCGTGCGTCTCGTGAACCTGCCGCAGGTGCGCGACATCATGAATGAGGAATTCGAGGCGATGCTGGCCGGCAAGCAGGACGCGAAAGCCGCCCTCGACAAGATCGTAGAGCGCGGCGATGCGGCCATCAAACAGGCTGCCGGCAACTAAACGATCCCCTGCCCCGCCCGCATCCTCAACAGGATGCGGGCGGCATTCCCATCTCATCAGGAGATCGCCGTGCAAAGCGTCGTATTCCCCAACAAGATCCTGCCCTATCTGCTGGTCGCGCCGCAGATCATCCTCACGGTGATCTTTTTCTTCTGGCCGGCAAGCCAGGCGCTCTACCAGTCGACCATGCGCGAGGACGCCTTCGGGCTGAGCAGCAATTTCGTCGGGCTGGCCAATTTTTCCGCCGTGCTCTCGGATGAAAGCTATCTGAACTCGCTGCAGGTCACGGTCATTTTCAGCATCCTGACCGCGCTCGTCTCCATGGGACTGGCGCTGCTTCTGGCGACGGCGGCGGACCGCGTGGTGCGCGGCAAGGGCTTTTACCGCACCATGATGATCATGCCCTATGCCGTCGCCCCTGCGGTAGCCGGCATGTTGTGGCTCTTCATGTTCAACCCTGCCATGGGCACGTTCTCCTACATTCTGCGCCGCAACGGCATCATGTGGGACCCGCTGCTCAACGGCGATCAGGCCATGCTGCTCGTCGTCGCGGCTGCTGCGTGGAAGCAGATAAGTTATAATTTCCTGTTTTTTGTCGCAGGCTTGCAGGCAATTCCTAAATCATTGCTGGAGGCGGCCTCCATTGATGGCGCGCGCGGTTCGCGGCGCTTCTGGACCATCGTTTTCCCACTGCTCGCGCCGACCACCTTCTTCCTTCTGGTCGTCAACACGGTTTACGCCTTCTTCGATACCTTCGGCATCATCCATGCTGTCACCGGCGGCGGCCCGGCCAAGGCGACGGAAACGCTGGTCTACAAGGTCTATAATGATGGTTTCGTGAACCTCAATCTCGGCTCTTCCGCCGCGCAATCCGTGATCCTGATGGTGATCGTCATCGCGCTCACCGCCTTCCAGTTCCGCTTCGTCGAGAAGCGCGTGCATTACGGCTGAGGATTTCACAATGATTGAAAATCGCCCGGTCGCCCGCGTGATCGCCCATCTGATGCTGGTACTCGGCATCATCATCGTGGCCTTCCCGATCTATTACACCTTCGTCGCCTCCTCCATGACGTCGACGGATATCATCCGCCCGCCCATGTCGCTTTTGCCCGGCGACCATCTTGGCGCCAATTACACCGAGGCCATGGTCGGCGGTGTCGAAAGAGTGGTCGGCGTCAGCCTCGAACGGCTGCTGTTCAACAGCTTCGTCGTGGCGCTCGCCATCGCCATCGGCAAGATCGTCATTTCGTTCCTGTCGGCCTTCGCCATCGTCTTCTTCCGCTTTCCCTTCCGCATGGGCTTCTTCTGGATGATCTTCATCACGCTCATGCTGCCGGTGGAAGTGCGCATCCTGCCCACTTACAAGGTCATCGTCGATCTTGGGCTGATCGACACCTATGCGGGACTGACGCTGCCGCTGATGGCATCTGCGACGGCAACCTTCCTGTTCCGGCAGTTCTTCCTGACTATTCCCGGTGAACTGGTCGAGGCGGCGCGCATCGACAACGCAGGGCCGTTCCGTTTCATGCGGGATATTCTGTTGCCGCTGTCGAGAACCAATATCGCCGCCCTTTTCGTGATCCTGTTCATCTATGGCTGGACCCAGTATCTCTGGCCGCTGCTCGTGACCAACGACGCCAAGATGAACACGATCATCATCGGCTTGAAGCGCATGGTGGATTTCACCGACGCCTCGACGCCCTGGAATTATGTGATGGTGACGGCGATCCTCGCCATCATCCCCCCGATTATCGTTGTGGTGCTGATGCAGCGCTGGTTCGTCAAAGGTTTGGTGGAGACCGAAAAGTAATGGCAAAAATTGCGCTGAAAGACGTCCGCAAGGTTTATGGCGGCAATGTCGAGGCCATCAAGGGCGTATCGATGGATATCGCCGACGGCGAAATGATCGTGCTGGTCGGCCCCTCCGGCTGCGGAAAATCCACCCTGCTGCGCATGATCGCCGGGCTGGAAGGCATTTCCGGCGGCCAGATCGTCATCGGCGACCGTGTCGTCAACGATCTGGAACCCTCCGACCGCGATATCGCCATGGTGTTCCAGAACTATGCGCTTTATCCGCATATGACGGTTCGCCAGAACCTTGCCTATGGCCTGAAGAACCGCAACACGCCGAAGGAAGAAATCGAGCGGCGCATCACCGAGGCGGCAAAGGCGCTGGAGATCGAACAGTTCCTGGAGCGCAAGCCGCGCCAGCTTTCCGGCGGCCAGCGCCAGCGTGTGGCCATGGGCCGCGCCATCGTGCGCAAACCGGCAGCCTTCCTGTTCGACGAGCCGCTCTCCAATCTCGATGCCAAGCTGCGCGTGCAGATGCGTGTCGAAATCCGCCGCCTGCAGCGCTCACTCGCCACGACCAGCGTTTATGTCACCCATGACCAGATGGAGGCCATGACGCTGGCAGACCGGCTGGTGGTGCTGAATGCCGGCCGCATCGAGCAAATGGGCACGCCGATCGAGCTTTACGAAAAGCCGGCAACCACCTTCGTCGCCACCTTCATCGGCTCGCCTTCCATGAACCTGCTGAGCCATGGTGCGACATCGGCAAACGGCTCTTCCGGCTGGTCGGTGCAGGGAACCGCGGCACTGCCGCAGGGCGTCGCCACGCTCGGCATCCGCCCCGAAGACATCACCCTTGCCGATGAAGCCCCCGCAGACGCCGCCTTCACCGGCACCGTGCAGGTAGACGCCGTGGAACTGGTGGGTGCGGAAAGCTATGTGCATGGCTCCTTCGCCGACGGCACCACAATCGTCTTCCGCGTACACGGCCGCTCGCAGCTGCGCATCGGCGAAACACTGAAGATCGCCGCCCAGGCGAAGGATTTTCACCTGTTCGATTCTGCGGGGACGCGCATTTAAGCCACTGCGGGATGCCATTACTGCGACGTCCAGCATCTAAGTAATGGCGTCCCGTGGTGTTAGCCGCCCTTTCTCGCTGTAAAATGAAAGGTAAGGACATCACCTTGATAATGCTCGGAAAGCAAAACGTCCTTCATTCCGTTCCGACTGAACGCGGCGAGGATGGCGATAGGATCATATTCCGACATTCGCATTGAAAGTGTATTCCAGCCTTTTCCACGCAGGAATCTATATGTTGCCGCCAGCACTGGCACATTGTGGCGCAGGTGATAGCGTAGGCGGTCTGACAAGCGGCGTTGAGGCCTTTTGACGCTCGTTTGGAGAATGGCAACACCGCTGGGGCCGACCTTTGACAGCAACTTGTCGATCAGCATGACTCCCCTCTTGGCATCTACGTGCTGGAGAACGATATAGCTGAGGACGAGATCATATTCGCCCGAAGCGTGACTTAAATCGTCGTCTGAAGGGACCATTTCGACATTTTTGACATTGTATAACTGGCAATTCTTAGCGGCTTCGGCACGCATGTCTGGAGATAGTTCAACGCCGATTACGGTTTCAAAACGAGACGCAAGCGGTATGCTCATTCGAGCCACCCCGGCACCGAACTCAAGAACACGCCCTTTACCCAACGGCCCGAAATACTGTTCCGCACGACCCAGCATCCAAGAGACATTGGCTTCCCCTGTAGCGAAGAATTCGCCCTTCGTTGCCTCGATATTTGAAGTGTGAAATCGGTCTTCGGAATACACGCCGTAATATGGGTTTTTCCTGCCCCATTCCAGCCACTGCGTATCGCTCATAAAATCCCTCAAATATAAGCAGAAAATAATATTTATATACCAACTATTATATACAAGAACAGATATCACTTTGCAAAACAAATATGCAATAAATACTATTAATAAGACACAAGCGCGACCAAAAAATCTATCATATATACTCGGACGAGCACTGACGTGTATTAAGGGGGCGATGCGGAGAAATGCGGTGAACATCGCAAATTTCGACTGAACCCCCATTCAGTTTTCAAATGAAAAGGGGTTCAAAAGCCTGAAATCCCGTGCGTCGCCTCCCCGAAGAACGACCAATCAAAGGGTGCGCCAACCTACCACACCAGTTCCACCTGCGGCCGGCCATTAGAGGTTTTCTCCACCGTACGGCCGGATGTGTCGACATTGCAGTGGACGCGCTGGCGAAAGGCGGAAAAGCTTTCGAAAGTCACCACATCCACCGGATCGTCGAGATGCAGGGTCAGCCGGTAGCGTTCGGGATCGCCGCCGAGCGCCTGCACGCCCAGCACCGAAGCCACGAAGGGTTGGCCGAGGTAAAAACCTTCCACCCTTGAGCCCAGAAGATAGGGGTTGAAGGCGGGGCGGTTGCCGGCCGATGCGTGGAGGGTGTTCCAGTCGCGGAAGCCATATTGCGCGGCGATGAGTTCCAGCGCCTTCGAATGGGTGATTGCCTGCCCCTCACCTTCAAGGGCGGCGCGCAGGCGTTTTGCCTGTTCTTTCAGCCCCTCAAGTGCGGGAAACGGTTTGGACACGTTCATAACGGTTCTCCAACATGCGCATGCCGACTATTCCGAAGGGGGTCCGCGTTGCCATCGACGACATGCAAAACATGGGATGACCGTTGTTAAAGAAAGAGCTTCACCAGGGGCGCAAACGCCTGCGGACGGCCGGGGCTCTTTGCCCGTGGCCGTCCCTATAGCTTAGAAAGCGCCGCCCGTCAAAGGGAGCGCCCGGCACCCCCGCAATCAGAAGCGATAGGTGATACCCGCGCCGATCAGCCACGGATCGAGCTTCGCCTTGCCGCTGATCGGCGTGCCGCCGAGTTCCGCCGTCCAGTCGGTCTTGAGGAAGACCTTCTTCACGTCGAAGTTCACGCCCCAATGCTCGTCCAGCATATAGTCGAAACCGACCTGCACGGCTGCACCGACCTTGTTCTTGACATCGAGATTGCTGAAACCGGGCTTTTCCGTCTGGTTATAGAACAGCGAATAGTTCACGCCCGCGCCGACATAGGGCTTGAAAGCACCGAAATCGGTGAAGTGATATTGCAGCGTCAATGTCGGTGGCAGCAGCCACGTCTTGCCGACCGGCGTGCCGGCCAGCACGCCTTCGCCGTTGATCTTGGCATAGGTGGTGCCGAGGATAAGCTCTGCGGCAAAGTTTTCGGTGAAGAAATAGCTGATGTCGAGTTCCGGGATCACGGTGTCCGAATAAGACAGGCCCGCTCCCGGCACACCGTCGACGCTGCCGCTGTCATGGGTGATGACGCCGAGGCCGCGCACGCGCAGCATCCACGGGCTTGCCGCTGCAATCGCCTCTTCGGCGGTGGGGGCCGGCGCTGCCTGGGCCAGATCGGCAGCCATCGCATTGGCGGATACCAGCATGGCCGCGACACCGACTGCGACACTGGCAAGCAAGGCGGTTTTTTTGTTTCCGTTCGTCATTCCATCTCTCCTATAGCGCACCGCAGCCGGGCAAGTCCCCGGAACCGGCTGATGACGGCGGGCTTTCGCGAATCTTCGCCTGCCGCAACCGCTTGGGGCCACTATGACGAAGGGAGAGGCGGGCCGATTGAGATGGATCAAACCGGAACGCCGATCATGGATCGGAACGATTAACCGGCAAGGATTGTGACAATTACGCAACAAGTGCCGTCCGGCGATCGTGGAGCTCGTGCACAACGCGCCGGCAGATGCCGGAAAAATACGAAAAAGGCCTGCAAATGCAGGCCTCCTTCCAGTGTATCACGTCTATCACGCGGCCTGGGGCGTCAGGGTTGCGGAGCCCGGCTTGCGCAGAAGCAGAACCGAGACGGCGGCGATCATGCACATCAGACCGGCAATCTGCAGCGCGGGCATATAGGTATCGAAGTCGCTTTTGAAGAAACCGGCGCCAAAGGCGGCTGTGGCGGCTCCCAGCTGATGGCCGGCAAACACCCAGCCGAAAACGAGACCGGCCTTTTCGCGCCCGAAATTCTCGGCAGCGAGCTTCACCGTCGGCGGCACGGTCGCCACCCAGTCCAGACCGTAAAAGACGGCGAAGACCGATAGCTCCACGAAGCTGAACCCTGAGAATGAGAGATAAAGCAGGGACAGACCGCGCAGACCGTAAAACCAGAACAGCAGGAAGCGATTGTCGAACCGGTCGGAAAGCCAGCCGGCGAAAATCGTGCCGAAGAAATCGAAAATGCCGATCACCGCCAACGTGCCTGCCGCCGTCACCGCAGCCATGCCAAAATCGCCGCAGATCGAAATCCAGTGTGTCTGGATGAGACCATTGGTCGAAAGCCCGCAGACAAAGAAGGTGCCGAAAAGCACCCAGAACACCGGGTTGCCCGATACGCTCTTCAGGGTCACCAGCGGCGATACCAGTGTGGCGAGAAGATTGTGATCCTGCTTGACCGGCTTCGCCACCGCCGTCTCGCCATAGGCCGGCAGGCCGACATCGGCAGGATGGTCACGCATCAAAAGCAGGACGAGAACCATGGCGGTGGCGATTACCGCAACGGACAGGGTCAAGGCGGTTCGCCAGCCGTATGCTTCCGTCAGCGCCGCGAGCAGCGGCAGGAAAACCAGCTGGCCGGTGGCGTTGCTCGCCGTCATGAGGCCGATCACCAGTCCGCGACGCTTGGAAAACCAGCGTGTCGCCACGGTAGCGCCCAACACCAGCGCGGTCATGCCCGTGCCGACGCCGATCACCACGCCCCAGAGCAGCAGCAATTGCCACACCTCGGTCATGAAGAAGGAGGCGACAATGCCGCCCATGATCAGGGCAAGCGCGGTCGAAACCACCTGCCGGACGCCGAAATGATTCATGAAGGCGGCGGCAAAAGGTCCGAGCAGGCCAAAAAGCACCAGCCTGACGGCCATTGCGGAGGAAATATCGGCGATATCCCAGCCGAATTCCTGATGCAGCGGCTGGATCATCACCCCGGCGGATCCCATCGCACCGGCGGTGGCCAGCATGGTCAAAAAGGTGGTTGCAGCAACGAGCCAGCCATAATGCAGATTTCTGCCGGCCATCCAGCTGGCGAGGCGTGTGGAGAGCATGTTCAAATTCCCTTTCCAGCGGCCGCGGCCGATATTTTACGGGTATATACCCTATATTGCGGGTAGATACCCGCTTATGCCCCCAAAAGTCACAGGGCTGCGAGCAGTTCCTGCAATTGTGCTGTCTTCTCAGGCCCAAGCCGGGCCTCGATTTCATCCTGCACCCCATCCCAGAGCGGCGCGCCCGCTTTCAGGATCGCGTGGCCTTCCTTCGTCACCGTCAGCATCGCTTCCCGCTGATCCTCGCCGTGGCCGATGGCCACCAGACCCATGCGAGCCAGCACCTTGGCGTTGCGGCCGACGGTGGAACGATCCAGCTCCACCCGCGCGGCCAGATCGGTCAACGAAACCGGCGCCGTGCGATTGATGTTCCGCAACAGGCTGAACTGACCGATATTCACGCCGAGCGGCGCCAGGGCCTCGTCATAATAGGACGAAACCTTGCGGGATGCTTTGCGCAACAGGATGCAATGGCAACTATCGTTTGGCATTTGTCTCGGGTATATACCCGTAAATTTCTGTGCGCAAGAGGCGCTCCGAGAAATTATCGGCGGGCAACGGCCGACCCCAAAGCCATAGAGCAGAAACAATAAACCCCGGCTTTGGGCCGGGGTTTGATATCAGCAGCGAGGCCGGCCTCAGGCAGAGAGCCTGCGACCGCTTGCCACCAACAGGCCGGCAGCGCCTTCAAGCCAGCCGGCTTTCAGTTCCAGCGCCAGGAAACGGCTGCGCTCGAACGGGCCGGGCATGATGAGGTGCTGGGCCTTGTCGGCGAAAAAGCCGAAGCGCTCGTAATAGGGTGCATCGCCCACCAGAAGAACGGCGCCGTGGCCACGCTTGGTGGCTTCGGCAATGGCAGCGCGCATCAGCGCCGAGCCGATGCCCTTGCCTTCATGGGCGGCATCGACGGCCAGCGGGCCGAGCAGCAGGGCTTCGACGGCGCGGCCTTCGCGCGAGATGCCGGCCTCGACGTTCCACAAGCGCACCGTGCCGATGACATAGCCGTCCTCATCGCGGGCGACGAGCGCCAGGCCTTCGGCCGGAATGCGACCCGCGCGCAGCTTTTCTGAAGACTTGCGGCGGCGGCCGGCGCCCATGGCGCGGTCCAGCAGGTTCTCACGGGCGACGACATCGCCCGGATTTTCCTGATCGACATGAAATGTCTGCGGCGTGAAAA
This sequence comes from Agrobacterium sp. CFBP 3001, assembly GCF_027871605.1. NCBI lineage: Bacteria > Pseudomonadati > Pseudomonadota > Alphaproteobacteria > Hyphomicrobiales > Rhizobiaceae > Agrobacterium > Agrobacterium sp. CFBP 3001. The sequence continues at coordinate 146,685 of NZ_JAQAHD010000004.1, read as the reverse complement.
ATGCCCGTACCGAATTCAAAAGAGCGGCCATCCTTGGCCTCCCGTCACACTACCGCCCACACGCGGCCCTTGATGAAAAATTGGTGGAGCCGTTCCGGCCCGCCGACACGCTTTCCTCGGCTGGAAGAGGTGCAGCAAGCAGGGATTTGCGCATCAGCACAATCGGCAAAGCCGGAACGGAAGCTTGGTCGAGACGCCGCCCTGCTCAGCGGACGGCGCTCGGATCAGATGACGTAGGCCTTCAGCGGCTCGAAACCGTTGAACGCGACCGCCGAGTAGGTCGTCGTGTAAGCGCCCGTGCCTTCGATCAGAACTTCGTCGCCGATGGTCAGCGAGACCGGCAGCGGATACATGTTCTTTTCATACAGCACATCGGCGCTGTCGCAGGTCGGGCCGGCCAGAACGCAGGGCTCCATCTCGTCCTGATCGCGCTCCGTGCGGATCGGGTAACGGATAGCCTCGTCCATCGTCTCGGCGAGACCGCCGAACTTGCCGATGTCGAGGAACACCCAGCGGTGGTTGTCATTGTCGGACTTGCGCGACACGAGAACGACTTCCGCCTTGATGACGCCGGCATTGCCGACCATGCCGCGGCCCGGCTCGATGATCGTCTTCGGGATCTGGTTGCCGAAGTGCTTGCGCAGCGCCGTGTCGATCGCCTGGCCGTATTCTTCGGCAGCCGGAACGTCGCGCAGGTACTTGGTCGGGAAACCACCGCCCATGTTGACCATCTGCAGGTGGATGCCCTGCTTGGCGAGCGAAGCGAAGACGCGCTTGGCATCGGCCAGCGCCGCATCCCATGCGTCGAGGTTCATCATCTGCGAACCGACATGGAAGGATACGCCATAGGACTCGAGACCGAGCTGGTGTGCGTAAACCAGAACGTCGACCGCCATCTGCGGCACGCAGCCGAACTTGCGCGACAGCGGCCATTCGGCGCCTTCGCCATCCGTCAGCACGCGGCAGAAGACGCGCGCGCCGGGAGCGGCACGGGCGACCTTCTCGACTTCCTCATGGCTGTCCACGGCGAAGAGATCGATGCCGAGCGCATGGGCGCGAGCAACATCGCGTTCCTTTTTGATGGTGTTGCCGAAGGAGATACGGTCAGCCGTCGCACCGGCATCGAGCGCCATCTGGATTTCAGCTACGGAGGCGCAATCGAAGTTGGAGCCGAGCGAAGCAAGCAGCTTCAGGATTTCGGGAGCCGGGTTTGCCTTGACGGCGTAATAGATGGCGCTGTTCGGCAGGGAATGCCGGAAAGCGTTGAAATTGTCGCGCACGACGTCGAGATCAACCACGAGGCAAGGGCCTTCGGGACGTCGGGTCTTGATGAAGTCGAGAATGCGTGCAGTCGTCATCGATGTATTCCCTGTCAAACCGGCTCCGGAAAAATCCGGAGGACAAAGGACGCTCGAGATATGCATTCGAATCAGCCGGTGGAGGCGCAGAATCGATAGCATACGCTCAAGGCGCGAATGTGAACGATGCCCTGCCAGAGCATCATTCGGCTTTGTCTGCCATGGATTGGAGGGAATGACCCGACCGCACTTCAGGCAATGATGGTGTGCCTCTTTAGTACCCCGGCTGATGGAAAGCCGGCAGAGAACCAGAAAGGCCCGCACCGTCGTTGCTTCGTATGTCCTCGCATTTTCCGGTTGGCCGGAATAGCGACTGGAGGGGTTAGTTCCAGGTACCTTACCTAAATCCTCACCACATCGAGGAATCGGCGGACACACATGGGCACGTGCGACTTTGGGCAGCACGGGAGATAAGAATATTCGCAGTCATAATCAAGAGGATTTTTTCACCAAAGAGCGGATTTTTTCGGCAATGAATTAAGGGTTGAACAGTCCACCCTCGCCGTTCAATTATATGGAACGAACAGGAGGATTTTCATGGACACGCTCACCCGCATCCGCGCCTTTATCGATGTCGTCGAAGCGGAGGGTTTTTCCGCCGCGGCGCGCAAGACGGGGCGTTCCAAGGCGCTTCTGTCCAAATATGTGCGGGAACTGGAGGACGATCTCGGCGCGCTGCTCCTCAACCGCACCACCCGGCAGTTCTCTCTGACGGAAGCCGGGCACACCTATTACCGCACCGCTTCCGACATTTTGAAGGAGATCGATAACCTTGCCGATCTGGTGCGCGAAAAGAATGCCGATCTGAAGGGCAAGCTGAGGATTTCCGTTCCCCGCACCTTCATCGATGCCGATGTCGGCCAGAGCCTGATCGATTTCGCCAAGGAAAATCCGGAACTATCGCTGGAAATCGTCGCGGAAGACCGATTCGTCGACCTGATCGAGGAGGGTTTCGATCTTGCGGTTCGCATAACCCGGCTGGAGGATTCCGGTCTCATCGCCCGCAAGCTTTCCGATTTCCGGGTGTATGCGGTGGCGACGGCGGATTTCGTGGCGAAACACGGGCCGCTCGACGGGCCGCAGGATTTCTCCCGCGTTCCCTTCATCATCGACACCAATACGCGGTTTCACAATACGGTACGGTACCTGGAGCCGGATGGCGGTTCGAACTCCGTCACCATCAGCGGACCGATCGAGGTCAACAGCCCGCAGGCCACGCTGCGCGCCGCCCGCGCCGGGCTCGGCATTGCGCTCGTGCCCGATTTCATCGCCAGACCCTATATCCAGTCCGGCGAGTTGGTGACGCTGTTCGACGATTATATTTCCAAGGACAGGGGTATCTATGCGGTCTATCCGCATCGCCGCTACCTGCCGGCCAAGGTGCGCAGCTTCGTGGATTATCTCTCGGCCTGGTTCAGGAAGAACGGGTGAAGGGCCCGGGCGGCATTCGCCGAGCGTCCCTCCGTCATGCCGGACTTGATCCGGCATCCAGCAACGGCGCGTCTGCGCCGTGAAAGGACTCTCCCGCGATCAAGGACTTGATCGCCCTGGACCCCGGATCAAGTCCGGGGTGACGGAGTGGGGATGCAGCCGTCTTGCCAAATTCAAGCCTCGGCAAACTTTTAGCAGTATCGACGCCCGCGTTTCAGCGGGCGTCGTATGGCAGAAGCCAGCTCGTCAGAACGGCGAATCCGGGAAGTAGAACTGCTCGGCATTGTCCTTGGTGATGAGCGTCGCATCGAGGATATATTCACCCGCGACCGGCACCTGATCGTAGAAATGCCCGGCTGTCAGCTGCATGGCGGTCGCCACCATCGCCGGCGGGTAGAGCACGTCGACCGGCACGAGCTTGTCGCCGTCCATGACCTTCTTGATCATGTCCTTGGAACCGGCGCCCGCGACGATATACTGGATATCGGTGCGTTTCGCCTGCTGGATGGCTTCCAGCACGCCGATAGCCATGTCGTCATCCTGACACCAGACCACGTCGATCTTCTTGTATTTGGTCAGATAGTCCTGCATCACGCGGAAGGCGTCGTCGCGGTTCCAGTTGCCGTATTGACGGTCGAGAACCTTGACGCTGGAACCAGCGATACCCTTGTCGAAACCATCCTGACGCTGCTGATCGATCGGGATCGGCAGGCCGCGAATGACCACGACTTCGGCGTCAGGCGTGGTCTTCTTGATGTATTCGCCGGCCACCTGGCCAAGTGCAGGGTTGTTGCCGGCAACATAGAGATCGCGGATAGAATTGTCGTTGACGCTTGGCGCACGGTCCACCAGCGCGACGAAGGTGCCCTTGTCCTTGATCTCCTTGATGGCGTTGACCAGCGGATCTGGATCGGACGGCAAGACGACCAGCGCATCGAGCCCCTGCACGGCAAGGTCCTGCAGCGCATTGGCCTGATTGGCGGCATCCGGCGACGTCTTGACGATGACGTTGAGCCCCGGATGTTCCTGCATCAGCAGCTTCGCCACACGCTCGGCATGGTAGACGACGCCCGCCGTCCAGCCATGGTCCGCCGCTGGAATGGAAACGCCGATGGTGACCTTCTTGTCCTGCGCATGCGCTGAAGCGGCAAGCACCGTGGCCAGCGCGGCAAAGGCCACGCCGATGAATTTACTACGCATAGTCTCTTTCCTCCCAAGACCGGGGCGTTCCTCCTTCAACCGCGCCTGCCCCACATGGCGCGGCGTGATACGTCACCTGCGGCTGAGCGAACGCTGCACCAGCATGGCGATGATGATGATGGCCCCCTGAATGGCGCCGATCAGATATTCGCTGACGAAGTTCGACAGGATCATGATGTTGCCGACGATCTCCAGAATGAAAGCGCCGCAGATCGTCCCCCAGATGCGCCCTACCCCGCCCCTCAGCGCCGTGCCGCCGACAACGACGGCGGTGATGGCCTGCAACTCCCACAACATGCCTGTCGTGGCCGAAGTGGAAGCGAGGCGCGGCACGTAAAGCAGCACCGCAACGGCAACACACAGCCCCTGCACCACATAAGCGATGGTGCGCACCCGCGCGACCGAGATGCCGGAATAACGCGCCACATCCTCGCTCGACCCTACTGCGGTCAGATGCCGCCCGTAACGGGTGCGGTAAAGCACGAAGGCGGCTATCGCGGCGGTTACGAAGATAACGATGACCGGCACCGGCACGCCCAGGACGTTGCCGAAATAGACCGGACGATAAAGCGTCTGGATTTCCGGATTGCGCAGCGTGATCGCCCCACCCTGCGACAGCCATGTGGTCAAGCCGCGATAAACGCCCATGGTGCCGAGCGTGGCGATGAAGGGCTCGATGCGGCCAATGGTGGTGATGAGGCCGTTCGTCAGCCCGCAGGCAGCCCCGATGGCGAGCGCCAGCGCCATGGCGGTAAGCAGCATTAAAAGCGGACTGGCGATGGCGCCGCTATTCATGAACAGAATCATCAGGCTGGCGACGAAAGCCACCATTGCGCCCACCGAAAGATCGAGCCCGCCCGATGTGATGACGTAAGTTGCGCCGAGCGCGATGATGGCGATGAAGGCGCTGCGGGTGATGACGTTCAGGAGATTGTCGATGCCGATGAAATTGGGATTGGCGATGGTTCCGAGAACCAGCAGCAGGGCCAGCGCCACGAAAGGCGCGACGGCGCGCAGATCCCAGTCCTTCGAGGTCTTCGGCGTTTTGCCGTTGTCAAATGCGGCCTCAGTCATGTTTCCCCTCAGTCTCTTTTGTCAGGCCATGTTTCCCGGCACACGGGCGCTCAGGCAGGTTCCTGCGTATGAACGCCAGTCGCCAGCGCCACGATGTCGTTTTCGGTCATGCGCTCACCTGTCACCTCGCCGACGATCCGGCCCGACCGCATAACCAGAATGCGGTCGCAGATACCGATCAGCTCCGGCATTTCCGAGGAAACGACGATGATCGAGCGCCCCTCATCCGCGAGCCTGGCGATGAAGCGGTAAATCTGTTCCTTGGTGCCGATATCGATGCCGCGCGTCGGTTCGTCGATGATGACGATGGACGGATCGATGAGCATCATCTTGGCCAGAAGCAGTTTCTGCTGGTTGCCGCCGGAAAGCTGGCCCGCCAGCAGATCCTTGCGTCCGGTACGGATGTCGAAATCCCGGACCGCATCATCGAGCGCCGCCGTTTCCCGGCGGGTATCGATCTGAAACAGCCGGCTGAATTTCTTCAGCGAAGCAAGCGTGAGATTGACACGCAAATCCTTGGTAAGCAGCAGGCCCTTGCCCTTGCGGTCCTCGCTCAGATAAACGATGCCGGCTTTCAGGCTGTCTTCCGCCTTTGCGAAATGCACCGGCCTGCCATGATGTCGGACCGTTCCCCGGCCGGCGCGCAGGCCGAGTATTCCTTCCATGAGTTCCGTTCTGCCCGCGCCGACCAGACCGGCGAAACCGAGGATTTCGCCCCTGCGCACGCTGAAACCGGCATCCTGAGCATAACCCGGAACAGTAAAATGCTCCACCTCCAGAACCGGCTCGTGCTCGCCGCCGGCGGCGCGGTCCGGATAAAGCTTGGCGACATCGCGCCCCACCATCAGCCGCGCCATATCGGCAGGCTCCAGCGCCGATGCCGGATGGGAGGCGACCAGCCTGCCGTCTCGCAGAACCGTCACCCGGTCGGCGATCTCCTTCACCTCCGGCAGACGATGCGAAATATAAAGCACGGCCACGCCTTTCGCCCGGATGTCCCTGATGACATTCAGCAGCGCATCCGTTTCGATGGGCGTCAGGCTCGCGGTCGGCTCATCGAAAATCACCACGCGATGCGGCACCAGCAGAACGCGGGCGATCTGCACGAGCTGCCGCTGGGCAATCGACAGGCTGCCGACAATGGCGTCCGGATCGATCGTACCGCCTAGATCGGCGATTGCCTTGCGGGCGCCGGCGCGCATGGCGCGATCGTCCACCATGGCGCCCCGGCGCATTTCGCGGCCGAGATAAATGTTCTGCGCCACCGTCAAATCCGGGGCCAGCAATATTTCCTGATGCACGAGAACGATGCCGCGATGTTCGGCATCCACCGGACCGCTCAGCGTAACGGCTTCGCCATCGATGCGGATTTCGCCGCCCGACGGCTTTTCATTGCCGGCCAGCAGCTTCATCAGCGTCGACTTGCCGGCGCCGTTCTCGCCAATGATCGCGTGGACCTCACCGGCCCGCACCGCGATCTCGATGTCCTTGAGAACCTGTACCGGCCCGAAAGACTTGGACAGCCCAACCGTCCGGATAAGGGCGTGGTCTGGAGATTCGTCAGCAAAAGCCATGTGCCGTCACCGGTATCCGGTGTGAACGGACGGCATTTGCCCCTTGATTTTATCTGAAACGACCATCTGCGAACTCCTCCCAAAGCTCGAGGAAGAAGCTAGCGTCCGTTTTGAGGTACGTAAAGCAAATTTCGCTGGTGTTTTAGAATACACTCAAATTTGACCACATGAACCGCAAGCCAGAGGGTCGCGAAAGTCCCGTCATGACGCGGAGGAGCGCTGGAATCCCTTCATCAGACGGTGCACGGCTTCAGCGCCCTCCTTGGCCAGATCGAAACGCTTGCCGAACAGCAGCCAGTCGGAGCACATGCCTTTCAGCAGCCAGTAGAGCGCGTCGAGCGCAGAGTCCGCCGTCCAGTTGTCGTTGAATGCGCCTTCCGCCTGCGCCCGCGCGAAAGCGCCCTCGAGCCGATCCTTGTGATACCGGTCCAGTTCCTCCTGCGCGTGCAGAACCGGGGCGAACTCATCGGAGTAATTGGTGCGCAGGCTGATGGTCATGATGCGCTGGCGTTGCTCATCTTTTGAAAGAAGCGTCAGCCATTTGCAGGCCGCTTCCTCGATCTTGGCCAGCAGAGCCAGCCCCTTGACGTCGGGGTCGCCGAAATCGAGCAGATCCGATTCCGGCAGGGAAACCGATTGATAGAGGCCGATAAAGAGATCGCTCTTGCTGGAAAAATGCCAGTAGATCGCCCCGCGCGTAACGCCGGCCGCAGCCGCCACCTCATCCAGAGAGCTGTTGGCCACGCCCTTCTTGAAGAACACCCGCTCGGCAGCGGCAAGGATCGCCTGACGGGTCTCTTCTGCCTCGGCCTTGGTTCGGCGCATGCTGATGTCTCCTTCCAGTCGCGGCACGGCGCTTTCGCACCGTGCCTTGTTTGCGGTGCCGGGCTGTCAGTCAGATGAACGCATTCAACTGACTTTTCGCCCAGCCGTCACACCCGTTTTATTCCGCCGGCGATACGGCGTCAGCAGCAATCTCATTCTCCTTCTTCCGATCCCCGAAAATCTTCATGACGAAGACGAAGAAGACGGGAACGAAGAAGATCGCAAGGATCGTCGCCGAGATCATGCCGCCGAGCACGCCGGTGCCGATGGCGTTCTGGCTCGCCGCGCTGGCGCCCGAAGCAATCGCCATCGGCAGCACGCCGAGCGAGAAGGCGAGCGACGTCATCAGGATCGGCCGGAAGCGCAGATGCGCCGCCTCCACCGTCGCATCATAGGTGGATTTTCCTTCCGCCCGCAAATCCTTGGCGAATTCGATGATCAGGATCGCATTCTTGGCGGACAGACCGATGATCGCGACGAGGCCTACGAGGAAATAGACGTCGTTCGGCATGCCGCGCAGCATCACCGCCGCCACCGAGCCGATGACGCCGAGCGGCACCACCAGCATGACGGAGAGCGGAATGGACCAGCTTTCGTAAAGCGCTGCCAGCAGCAGGAAGACGAACAGAACGCTGAGCCCGATCAATGCCGGCGCCTGCGAACCGGACTGGATTTCCTGCAGCGACTGGCCGGTCCATTCGAAACCGAAGCCGCTCGGCAACTCACCCGCTAAGCGCTCCATTTCGGCAATGGCGTCACCAGACGAATAACCCGGTGCGGACTGGCCGCCGATACGGACCGCCGGATAGCCGTTGTAACCGACCACCTGCGAGGGACCGCGCACCCACTCCACCGTTGCGAATGAGCTCACCGGCACCATGCCGCCATTGGCATTGCGGACGTTGAGGTTCAAAAGATCCTCCGTCTTCATGCGCTGGCCCTGTTCCGCCTGCACCGTCACGCGCTGCATGCGGCCGGCATTGGGGAAGTCGTTGACGTATGACGAACCCATATTGGCCGAGATGGTGGCGTTGATGTCGCTGAAGGTGACGCCGAACGTATTGGCCTTCTCACGGTCGATGATGAGATTGACCTGCGCCGCATCCGGCATGCCTTCGATACGAAGACCGGCAAGGATGGGGCTCTGACGGGCGGCAGCCATCAGCTGCGCACCGGCCGCGCTGAGAGCGGCCTGTCCCGCGCCCGAGCGATCCTGCAGGCGGAAGGTGAAGCCGCTGGAATTGCCGAGGCCCTGGATTGGTGGCGGCGACAGCGCAAACGACATGGCGTCCGGAAGACCCCACAGCTTGGCGTTGACGCGCGCCGATATGGCGGCGGCGGAATCGTTCGGTCCGCGTTCGCTCCAGTCCTTCAGGGTGGCGAAGGCGAGACCCGCATTCTGGCCGGAGCCGGAGAAGGAGAACCCCGAAACTGCAATCACACGATCCACCGCCGGCTCTTCCATGAAGATCTTTTCGATCTGCTGGATGGATTGCAGGGTGCGGTCGCTGCTGGCTTCCGCCGGCGCCTGAATGTCGACGATCAGGTAGCCCTGGTCTTCGTTCGGAAGGAAAGAGCTCGGCAGTTGCATATACGCCCAGCCGAGGCCCACCAGCAAAGCCGCGTAAATGACCATGAAGCGACCGGAACGCTTGATGATGCTGCCAACGGACGAGGAATATTTGTGCGAGGCCTTGTCGAAGCCGCGATTGAACCAGCCGAAGAAGCCCTTCTTCTCATGATGTCCGGCCTTGATGGGCTTCAGGAACGACGCGCAGAGCGCCGGCGTGAGCGACAAAGCAAGGAAGCCCGAAAACAGGATCGACACCACCATGGTCAGGCTGAACTGCTGGTAGATGATGCCGACGGCGCCGGGGAAGAAGGCCATGGGCACGAACACGGCGGTCAGCACCAGCGTGATGCCGATGATCGCGCCGGAAATCTGGCCCATCGCCTTGCGGGTGGCCTCCTTGGGCGACAGATGCTCTTCCGCCATGATGCGCTCGACATTCTCGACGACGACAATCGCGTCATCCACCAGAATGCCGATGGCGAGAACCATGGCGAACATGGTGAGCACGTTGATGGAGAAACCCGAGACATACATGATGGCGCAGGTGCCGAGCAGCGCCACGGGCACCACCAGTGTCGGGATGATGGTGTAGCGGATATTCTGCAGGAAGACGAACATCACCACGAAGACGAGGATGATCGCCTCGATCAGCGTGTGAATGACCTTTTCGATCGAAATCTTGACGAAGGGGCTGGTGTCATAGGGAATTTCATATTCCAGACCCGGCGGGAAATATCGCGACAGCTCTTCCATGGTGGCGCGAACGCCCTCGGACGTCTGCAACGCATTGCCGGTGGGCGAAAGCTGCACGCCGATGGCGGCGCTCGGCTTGCCGTTCAGGCGGCTCGAGAAGTTATAGCTTTCGCCGCCCACTTCCACCCGCGCGACATCGCGCAGCCGTACGGACGAGCCGTCCGGATTGGCGCGCAGCACGATGGAGCCGAATTCTTCCGGCGAGGTGAGCTGCCCCTGCACATTAACGGTGGCGGAAATCTGCTGGCCGATGGGATTTGGCGATGCGCCGATGCGGCCGGCAGCAACCTGCGAATTCTGCGCCTGAATGGCGCCGATGACGTCGTTGGAGGTGAGACTGAGGCCCAGCATCTTGTCCGGGTCCATCCAGATACGCATGGAGCGCTGGGTGGCGAAGAGCTGCGCGCTGCCGACACCGGGAACGCGGCGCAATTCGCCGAGCACGTTACGGCTGAGATAATCGCCGAGACCGATGGCGTCCGTGTTGCCGTCGACGGAGGTGAGCGCCACCATCATCAGGAACGACGTGCCCGCCTGCTCCACGCGCAGGCCCTGCTGCGTCACCGCCTGCGGCAGGCGGGGTTCGACGCGCGCAATGCGGTTCTGGACCTCCACCTGGGCTTCACCGATGTTGGAGCCCGGCGCAAAGGTGACGTTGATGGAAATGCGACCCGAGGATTCCGACGTCGATTCGAAATAGATCAGGCCTGGAACGCCATTCAGCTCTTCTTCGATGGGACGCGTGACGCTCTGGTAAATATCCTCCGGCGACGCGCCCGGATAGGTCGTCGAGACGGAGATCTGCGGCGGGGCGACATTCGGATATTGCGCAATCGGCAGCATGGGAATGGCGAGCAGGCCCGCCAACATGATGAAGATGGCGACGACCCAGGCAAAAATGGGCCGATCGATGAAAAAACGTGCCATGAAATCGGTCCTTATTGCTTCGCAGCCGGAGCCGCGCTCTCGCTGTCAGCGGCGGTGGCGACATCGGCCTCATCGGACCACGGTTCCGGCTTCACTTTCGCGCCCGGAGCGGTCTTCTGGAAACCTTCGGCCACGACGCGGTCGCCATCCTTCAGGCCCTCGGAAATCACCCAGCGATCGCCGATGGAACGGCCGACGCTGACGCGACGCTGCTCGACCGTGTCTTCGGCATTGACGACAAGCACGCTCGCCTGCCCGCCGGCATCGCGCTGAACCGCCTGCTGCGGCACGGCGAAGGCCGCTTTCTGGATACCCTGCTGGATCTGCACACGGACATACATGCCCGGCAGCAGATCGCCGTTCGGGTTGGGGAACTCACCGCGCAGCGTCACCTGACCGGTGGTTTCATCCACCGCCGCTTCGGAAAACAGCAGGCGGCCTGGCAGCGGGTAACGGCTGCCGTCATCGAACAGCAGGTTGACTTCTGCCTCGTTCGGGCCGGTCATCAGCTTACCATCCTGCAGGGCCTTGCGCAGGCGAATGAGATCGGCCGCCGGCTGGGTGAAGTCGGCATAGATCGGATCGAGCTGCTGGATCGTCGCCAGATTTTCAGAGCCCGTGGCGCTGACGAGGGCGCCTTCGGTAATGCGCGCGCGACCGATGCGGCCGCTGATCGGGGCTTTGACTTCGGCATATTGCAGATTGAGCTTCGCTTCCGCGACACCGGCTTCGGCCACGGCTACCTCGGCATCGGCCTGCGCCAGCTGGGCGATGGCGTTGTCGAATTCCTGCTGCGAACCGACATTGGAACGGCGCAGCTGCTGTTGTCTATCGGCCGTCTGCCGCGCCTGCAGCTGCGCGGCCTGCGCCCGACGCAACGTGCCCTCGGCGCTGTCGACACGCACCTGGAACGGCGCGGGATCGATCCGGTAGAGAACATCGCCCTCCTTGACCAGCGAGCCCTGTTCGAACACCCGCTCCACGATAATGCCGGAGACACGCGGGCGCACTTCGGCAAGCCGCGTCGGCGCAATGCGTCCTGGCAATTCGTTGGTGATGGGCAGTTCTTCCTGGCTCACCGTCACGACCTTCACCGCACCGGGCGGCGGCGCGCCGGGCGCAGACGCCTGCTCATCGCTACATCCGACAAGAACGATGCCCGTCAACAACACCGCCGCGATCTGCCCCAATCTCTTCGCCATACTGCGCTCCGAATCCATAAAAAATGTCACATTTACATACATACTAAGACGTATGTAAAATTTCGGCAATGAAATTGTTGCAGTGCAAAAGCCGTCTCACGCGCTTGTGAAGGTGCGTGAGACGGCTTGCGGAAAGCGCTGTAATTCGGGAATGGAGGACTAACTGGCGTTCGAGGCAGGACATATCGCGACGAGCCGGAGGCGACAGCCGGACGGATGAAGCTCTCCGCTGTTTCCGTCGCGACCAAACCACCTCTGCACGGTTTAGATTCCGGGGATAGACATTTCGGGCTTGCCCCGAGAATCTGCAACCGATTGATTTTATTCGACGTGACTAGATCTTCGGCATGGGGCTGAGGGAATGCCCCACGACACCCTCACTACCCCTTAGGACAGACGCTTCAGCGAGGAGGCTTCCGGCTGCGGGCCGGGTTTCGTCGTGTCGTTATTGTCGGCGGATCTGTTGCGCAGCGCCGCATAATAGGCGTTCTTCTGCTCGTACATGTTCATATCGGCGCGGCGTACCAGCGATTCCATCGTCTCTCCGACCTCGCTCGTGGCCACGCCCAGTGACAGGCTGAGCGGCGCGCTGGAATAGAACTGGTTGTTGATCTTCAACAGCTCATAAACGGTCTCGACCATGGCGGCGGCCACCTGCCTGTCGGCGCCGGGAAGAAGTATGGCGAATTCGTCGCCGCCGATGCGCGCCGCATGGTTCGGCGCTGTCACCACGCCGTTCAGCACCTCGCCCACACGCCGCAACAATGCGTCGCCAGCATCGTGTCCCAGCCTGTCATTGGCGTCCTTCAGGCCGTTGAGATCGATGACGATGGCCGAAACCGGCCTGAGCGCGCTGCGCTCCAGCCGGTTCAGCTCATCCGAATAGAAGGCACGGTTGTGTAGCTTGGTCAGCACATCGTGCTTGCCGAGATATTCGAGATAGGCCTCCGCCTTCTTGCGCGCGGTAATGTCCGTCAGCGCCACCTGCACCAGCGACCAGTCGCGCTCATGGCCGGGGAAGACGGAAAAGTGCAGGAGCACATGCCGCTCCGAACCGTCAAGCGCGTAATTCACCACCTCGCGATGGTGGGTGAGATTGCCGTTCCAAAGCTCCATCAGCTGTTCCCGGAACGGCTTTTCCATCTCGCCACGGAAAATATCGCCAAGCCGCTGCAACAGAACCTGCCGGTCCGGCGCGCAGAACAGGTCGAGCGTGGCGCGGTTGACGTCGATGACGCGGATTTCGCTCATGCATTGCCGCACGAATTCGGGATGGACATCCATGAACACGCGGAAATCGATAATGCCGCGCTCCCTCACCTCCTCGATCAGCCGCCGCACCCGGCTGAAATCCTCCACCCACAGGGAAACGGGCGAATGTTTGAACATGCCTTCGGCGTAACGGCGGTTGAGAAGCTCCTTGCGGCGCGCCTCCTCCCGCTCCGTCACATCCTCGGTGGTCAAAAGCAGCCGCCCGAGGGTTTCTTCATGGCCGGGTATGACCGCGCCGCGCAACTGGATATCCAGCCGCTTGCCGCCGATTGAATAATTGACCGCGTTGCTGGTGAATTCCGTCTTGCCCGCCCAGAGCTCGGAAAGCTCGTTCACATGGCTCTCCAGCATGTCGTCACGAAAAATCCGGTGTAGATTGTCGACGAGATGCGCCTGATCGCGGGCCTCGAACAGTTCCAGCGTCCTGGCGTTGACCTTGATCACGCGGATTTTCTGCGAGCAGGCCGCCACCCTCGATAAATCTTCCAGAAGAAACGCCCGGATATCCTCGACGCCTTGCGATCGCCAGATATCGAACTGGCTTTTCACCTCGCTGAAATCCTCGATCCACATCGCCACGGGGGCAAGATTGAAGACATTGGTATCGATTATCTCATTCATACGGGAGGTCTTCTCAAGGATAGCAGGCGAATGCCGAAACGGTGCGCAACGGCGATAGCCGTCCCCATAACCGGATTTATTAGTGATATTCGATCTAACGCAAGCATTTATCGCGCAAACCGCCGGATTGCGCGATAATTCATGGGTTTTGCCGATATGACGCCCGTTACCAGAGCTTCACGTGCCGGTTCACATCCTTATAGAGCAGGTAACGGAAGCGGCCCGGCCCGCCCGCATAGCAGGCCTGCGGGCAATAGGCGCGCAGCCACATGAAGTCGCCCGCCTGCACTTCCACCCAGTCCTCGTTCAGCCGGTAGACGGCCTTGCCTTCCAGCACATAAAGGCCGTGTTCCATCACATGGGTTTCCATGAAGGGAATGGTCGCGCCCGGCTCGAAGGTAACGATGTTGAGATGCATGTCGTAACGCACGTCTTCAGGATCGATGAAGCGGGTCGTCGCCCATTTGCCGTCCGTATCCGGCATGGCCGACAAAGCGTGCTCATCCTCATGCGTGAAGATAGCCGGCGGCGGCTCCAGCCCGTCGACCGCCTGAAACGCCTTGCGGACCCAGTGGAACTTGACGGGCGCCTTGCCCGAATTGCGAAGCTGCCAGCGGGAACCGGCCGGCAGGAAGGCGAAGGAGCCCTCCCGCAAGGCATGCGGCACGCCCTCGAATTCCACGGTCATTTCGCCGTCGACAACGAAGATCGCCGCTTGCGCCCTTGCGTCCGGTTCCGGCCGGTCGCTGCCGCCGCCCGGCTGCACCTCGACGATATATTGCGCGAAGGTTTCGGAAAAACCCGTCATTGGCCGGGCGATGATCCAGGCCCGGGTGCCGGTCCAGTGCGGCAGCACGCTCGTCACGATATCGGACATTACGGTTTTGGGGATGACCGCATAGGCGGTCTTGAACACCGCCTTGCTCGACAGAAGTTCCGTCTGTCCCGGCAGACCACCCATATCCGAATAATATCTCTTCATTTCAGCCATTCCATTCTGCAACGCATTCGGCGCGGATTCTTAGGCCCGCGCCGGCGTTTAATCAAATGGTTATTGGCAAGCAGAGACTGGCCCGAAGGATGTCACGCCTTCTTACGCATCGTAGCGTAGACGATATTGTGGTTCTCCCCGAAGAACACATCCGCCTCGATGCCTGCAGGATCGGCGCTGGCGTTGACGATTCGCCACATATCCGCCTTGGAGCGCAACAGCAGCGCCCAGTTCATGAAGGTTTCCATGTAACCGTCGACGACGATGTCTTCCGAGAAATTGGCGAAGAGGAACATGCCGCCGGGCTTCAGCATTTCCATGCAGCGCCGCGTGAGTTTGATCGCCACGCGGTCGTTCAGATAGTCGTAGAGACCGGCCGCGTAGATCAGATCGAAAGTGCCGAGTTCCTGCGTGCGCAGGACGATATCGCGCACGGAACCGTCGATCGCCTCGATGCAGCTGCCGTTGAAATCGCGGGCGACGGAACCGACGCTCAAGGGGTCCTGATCGAGCGCCACCCAGCGCTTGATCTTGCCCTCTTTCAGCGCCACGGAGGCATCCGCCTCACGCAGATGGCCGGAAGCGATGGTGAGGATTTCCGTCTCACTACCATGCCGGGCCGCAGCTTCATCGACGAACCGTGTCAGCAAATCGCGCCGCTCGCGCACGGCGACCGAGGAACTGGCATCCTTCGTGTAGTCGTAAAGGGCCGCACCGAGCGGCGTGGCTTTATTTACCAGTTCGGCAACACTGTCGTGGCCATAAATGAAATCGAGCAGCTGCGCATCGCCCGAATAACCCCGCGGCTTTTCGAAAGACCAGCGCGTGAACGGGTCCTCCAGAAAATGGACCGAAACAGGGTGATTCTGCACCAGCGGAATCAGTTCAGCCCACACGCTGGAGTGGAGCTTCTCACGCAGACCATGCAGTGCGCCCGCCGTTCTATGTATTATCTCACGTGCTGAAATACGATTGTCGAACTGCTGCTGTGCCAATTCGAGAATGAGCGCAATCTCTGCTTTCGCAACGGCGAACTGCTCATCGAATGTTTCCGTTCTGCGTTCAAAAATCTCTTTTGCGACAGTATCCGGGGTAATCAGACTTGCCCCGTCAAGATTTTTCTTCTTTACCCGCACCACTTCAGCCTCCAGTATTAACACATTGTTAACTATACGTTTCTGGGAGGCGGAAGGCCACTCGCTTTCGATTTTTGAGCGGTGTAGGGATACATTAGTAAATTAGCGTATTTTTTTGGTCACACTCGTGAGGACGGGAGAAAGCAGATACGCGATTTAGTGAAACTTAATGTTGCGAACGTATGATGCGTTCTTCCTTTCCATGTTCTCCGCACGCATCGGCAGAGATCGACGGGAACCCGCACTGGGTGCGACAGCACACGGAAAAGTGGAATAAGCAGTTACTTAATAAAGTATACGCAACACTATGGGAAAGTGCATGAAGCACACATTGGGAGAGGTGAGTGGACAGCAAGACTATCGGCGGCCGGACTCCCGGTTTTCTGATGAACTCCTTGCCCTTTACCAGCAGGAAGGTGAGCGCAGCCGCCGCGGTTCTATCCGGCGGGGCCTGTGGACCGCTGTTTTCATCTATCTGCTGTTTGCCGCAACCGACATCATTCTGATACCCGACGTCGCTTTTTACACCATTATCGCACGTCTGATTGTTGTCCTGTCATCCCTGCTGACACTGGAGATTCAGCTAAGCAAGGGTGCCAGCACCACGGCGCTTGATCTAACCTGCGCCACCGCTCTCGTCATGGGCTATATCGGCTGGCTACTGCCGTCGCTGTTGACCGACAATACCGAAAACATGTCTTACTACATGGTTTTCGGGGCGATCTTCATGATGGGCGCCAATCTGTTTTTCACCTTCCGCTTCCATCTGTCGCTGGTGTCTTCAGGCATTATTCTCGTCACCTATTTTCTGGCGGCAACGCAGTTTCCCGAAGACAGCTTCTACAAGTTCGCCTTCGGCACCTTCTACATATCGTGTTTCGTCTTCACTTCTTACGTAAACTGGAACCTGAACCGGGAGCGCTACCACGTCTTCGTCAACGGGCTGGAGGCGAAGGCCCAGCAGAAGGCGGCTGACGAACGTGGCCAGGCGCTGCTGCGGCTTTCCAATACCGACTCCCTGACCGGCCTGCAGAACCGTCGCGCCATCGACCACCATCTGCGCCTGCTGTGGGACAACTGGATCAGGAAGGAAGAAGGCTTTGCCGTTTTCCTGATCGATGTCGACTTCTTCAAGAAATACAACGACCGTTACGGCCACCAGGAAGGCGACAAATGCCTGGTGACGGTAGGCAAAGCCCTGCAGAATGCGATCACCGAACATGGCGCTTCCATCGGCCGCTATGGCGGCGAGGAATTCATCGTGCTGGCGCCGTTCAAATCCAAGCAGCAGGTGGGTGAGCTTGCCGAGACGATCCGCCACACCGTTGAAGACCTGTCGCTTGCGCATGACCAGCGCCGGGATGGCACCTTCATCGTCACCGTCAGCATCGGTGCGTCCTTCACCCGTCCCAATGCGGACGGGAAGCTGGAAAAGATCATCAACGAGGCCGACCGCGCGCTTTATATCGCCAAGGGCAATGGCCGCAACTGCATGAAGCTGTTCGACCCGGACGATCCGCAGACCAGCGACGAGACGGAAAACATTGCCGCCCTGCTGAAAATCGCTGTCGCGGAAGATCTCGTTTCCCTCGTCTATCAGCCTATTCTCAACGTTTCGACCAACGAGACCGCGGGGGTCGAGGCGCTGATGCGGCTTCGCCTGCTGGATGGCAATCCAGTCGCACCCGGTATTTTCATTCCGATTGCCGAACGCACCGGCACGATCATGGAACTGGGCCTGTGGACCATCAAGACCGTCTGCAAGCAGATACTGGCCGATGACAAGGTGGCGGTCGTCAGTGTCAACGTGTCGCCGATGCAATTGAAAAATCCGGGTTTCGCCACCTCGGTGGCCGCCATTCTCGTGGAGGCGGGAATTGCCGGCAACAGGCTTGCCTTCGAAATCACCGAAGGCGTCGACATGGAAATGCATTCGGACGTGCTGCGTTGTCTGAACGACCTGAAAACGCTCGGCATCAATATCTGGCTGGATGATTTCGGAACGGGTTTTGCCGGCCTTTCCTGGCTGCGCATGACGGATTTCGATACCGTCAAGATCGACCGCTCCTTCCTGCACGACAGCAAGACCCCGCGTGGCCGGGCGATGCTGCAGGACATGATCCGCCTCATCCGCAATCGCGGCCACAAGATCCTGATCGAAGGCGTCGAAACCGAGGAACAGCTGAGGCTCGTGCGTCAGATGGAAATCGACTACGCGCAGGGCTATTATATCGGTCGCCCCATCGGGGCCGAAAGGCTGGGCGCGGCGGCAGCGTCCTATCCGCGCCCGAATATGCTACTGCGACCCGCCTGAACACGGGATGACGGCGGAACGACGCCGTCAGCCGCAGGCCGCTTTAATGATAAGCAGGCGGGTTGAGCGAGAATTTTACGGCAAGCTCCGAGAAGGCCGCCCGCGTGACGGGATCGACAGGAGCCCCTTCCCTCTCCCGCCTTGCCGCCACCGCCCACTCCCGGTCACCCGGCGCCATCACCTTGCAATCTTCCCGCACGGGAGATCCGCGCAGGACCTCGAGATAACGTTTCATGCCCTCGTCGAACACCTCGCGTTCCAGGAAGGCTTCCGGCTTCAGCGCCAGAACGAAGGCCCCAAGCCCACGCGGCGTGGAAAAATCCGGCCCGCCCATGGGAGCGATATCGAAGCTGAGTTTCATGCCCGTGAGAACAGCGCTGAAAATCTCGACCATCCCCGCAAGTGCGGCCCCCTTGAAACCGAACTCGCCGCCGACCGGGGCAAGCATTTCAACGGCATGGGGATCGCGGGTATCGACGCCGTCGCCGTCAGAGGCGACACCTTGCGGCAATTGCTGGCCGAGGCTCCGGTAAAGCAGGACACGGTTATAGGGCACCGCGCTGGTGGCCATATCCAGCAGCCAGGGCATGTCATCCGCTGCCGGCACACCGATGGCGATGGGATTGGTGCCGTGGAAACGCATGGCGCCATCGTGCAGGCGCACGAAACTGTCGGAATTGCAGAAGGTGAGGCCAATATAGCCCTGCCGCGCCGCTTCCAGAGCATATGCGCCGGCCGGGCCGAAATGCGATGAGTTGCGGATCGCCACCGCGCCAATGCCGAATTTTTCCGCGAGCACCATGGCGCTGTCCATCGCCGCATAGGTGGCGCGGGCGCCATGGGCGTGGTCGGCGTCGATCGTCTCCACCGCGCCGAAGCCCGAAACGCGGCGGATCTGCGGCCGCCGATTGAGACGCCCGCCTTCGAGCGCGGTAATATAATGGGCGAGGAGGCGCACACCGTGGCTGTCCACACCGAGCCTTGTGCCGTGCATCATGGCGCGGGTCGCCGCATCGGCCGTTTCGTCATCGGTGCCGGCGGCCAGAAAAACGGTGCGGCAAAACCGCTCCAGCTCACCCAGGCTCGCCAGAACGGTGGCTTTTTCATTGCTGTGCGCCATGAGGGAATCCTCCCAATTCCAGAATCCATGCCGCACAAGCTATTCACGGGGCGCGTTTTTGCAATCGAATATCGCGCGCCCCGAGGGCTCAATCAGTCTTCCGCTCCCATGGCATCGTAAGAAGAGCGTTCGCCGGCGATAATCGCGCGTTTGCCGACATGGTTGGCAGGCCCGACGATGCCTTCCTGTTCCATACGCTCGACCAGCGAAGCGGCACGGTTGTAACCGACGGACAGGCGGCGCTGGATATAGGATGTGGAGCACTTCTTGTCGCGCATCACCACCTTGACGGCCTTTTCATAAAGATCGTCGCTATCGTCCTCACCCATGGCGGTCTTGTCGAAAACAGCGGCTTCCTCTTCCGCCTCTTCGTCGGTTTCGTCAGCGTCTTCGGTAACGGTGCCGAGATATTCCGGACGTCCCTGCGTCTTCAGATGCGCGACCACCTTTTCCACTTCCTCATCCGAAACGAAGGGACCGTGGACACGGGCGATGCGGCCGCCGCCCATCATGTGCAGCATATCGCCCTGGCCGAGCAGATGCTCCGCGCCCTGTTCACCGAGGATGGTGCGGCTGTCGATCTTCGACGTCACCTGGAAGGATATACGGGTCGGGAAGTTCGCCTTGATCGTACCGGTGATGACATCGACCGACGGGCGCTGGGTTGCCATGATGAGATGGATGCCGGCCGCACGCGCCATCTGCGCCAGACGCTGGATTGCGCCTTCGATTTCCTTGCCGGCCACCATCATCAGGTCTGCCATTTCGTCGACGATGACGACGATATAAGGCATGGCCGTGAGGTCCATTTCCTCCTGCTCGTAGACCGCCTCGCCGGTGGCGCGGTCAAAGCCGCTCTGCACGTTGCAGAACACCGTCTCGCCCTTGGCGCGGGCGGCAGCGGCCCTTGCATTGTAGCCGTCAATATTGCGCACGCCGAGACGCGACATCTTGCGATAGCGGTCTTCCATTTCGCGCACGGCCCACTTCAACGCCATGACCGCCTTTTTCGGATCGGTAACCACAGGCGTCAACAGATGCGGAATACCGTCATAAACGGACAGCTCGAGCATCTTGGGATCGACCATGATGAGACGGCACTCTTCCGGCTTCAGACGATAGAGCAG
The DNA here is from genome assembly GCF_027871605.1 of Agrobacterium sp. CFBP 3001. Lineage (NCBI taxonomy): Bacteria > Pseudomonadati > Pseudomonadota > Alphaproteobacteria > Hyphomicrobiales > Rhizobiaceae > Agrobacterium > Agrobacterium sp. CFBP 3001. The sequence continues at coordinate 126,187 of NZ_JAQAHD010000004.1, read as the reverse complement.
CGACAGGATCATGGTGTTGATGGCGACCGACTTGCCGGAGCCGGTGGTGCCGGCGACCAGCAGATGCGGCATCTTCGCCAGTTCGGCGATGACAGGTTCGCCGCCGATGGTCTTTCCGAGGCAAAGTGCGAGCTTCTGGCGGGTCTCGGCATAGTCTGTCGCTTCGATCAGTTCGCGCAGATAAACCGTCTCGCGCACCGGGTTCGGCAGTTCGATGCCGATGACATTGCGGCCGGGCACGACGGCGACACGGGCCGAGAGCGCCGACATGGAGCGGGCGATATCGTCCGAGAGACCGATGACGCGCGAGGACTTGACGCCAGGGGCGGGTTCGAACTCATACAGCGTGACGACGGGGCCGGGGCGGACATCGATGATCTCGCCCTTGATGCCGAAATCCTCCAGCACGCTTTCGAGAAGCCCGGCGCTCTGCTCCAGCGCTTCAGGCGTCATGGTCGTGGTCTGCTGAACGCGGGCCTCCTGCAGAAGATCGATGGAGGGGTATTCATATTCCCCCTCGGCGAAGACAGGCGCTTCGCGGAACATCGGCTGCGAGGCCTGGATGGGCGCGCGTGGCGTGAAGCGCGGCTCGGCCGCAATTCTCTCAACCGGCTGAACCTGCTCCACAGGTCTCGGCGTCTCGACAACCATCGGCGCTTCAGCGACGGGCGGCGGTGCAACTTCCTGTTCCACGACCGGAAGGGCGGCAGGAACGACGGACTGACGCACGCCAATCTCGCGGTAAAGCCGGATTGCGGAACCGCCCGGCACGGTGACGACAGGAGGTTCGGACGAAAGCACGATTGCAGCCGCTGCCGGCGACAAGACGGCAACCGGCGCAACTATCGCTGGCGCCGTGACGACCGAATTTGCAAGAACGGCGCGCGTGGACGCAGAAACGCCCTCGCCGGCACTGCCCGGCAGATCGAGCGTCATCACTTCCCAGAAAAGCTCATCCGGCAGATGGGCGGCGAAAGCAGGAATGGCGGCCTGAGCGGCCTCGACAGCAGGCGCGACGGATTGCGGCTGAACCGACGGGGATGCCTGCGGCACAGGCGCTTCCACGGCTACGGAGATACCCTCCTGAACCGGCATCTGCGCAGCTGCAGCCGCCTCCTCCGCCTGCTTGCGGGCAAGCTCCAGCCGCAATTTGTAAGTCAGCGCCCTGGCGCCCCGGGCCTCCGGCGGCTGCGGCAGAAACGGCATGCGCGGCGGCGGCACGCGCTGTTCAGCCGGCTTCACGACGGGTTGAGGGACAGAAACCTCCTGCTGCACGGCGTGTTGCTGCGCCACCGCTTCCTGCTCCACCGTTTCAGGCGGGGCGGCATCCAGAATTTCCTCTTCCGGAATATTGGGTGTCTCGACCGGCATGCGCCGGGCAAAGGCGCTTTCCGGCGTGCGGGTAAAACGCACATTCGGGCCGAGCACGAAAGCATTCTGCCAGCCGGGCATCTCGGCGCGGCCTTCAATGGCATCGGCTGCGCTGACATCGGCATTCGGCCGAGGTGCCGCGCCCGCCTTCATTCCCGCCGTCTGCTGAGCGGCAACCGACTGGCCGCCGGCATGACGAGCCTTCTCGCTCCCCTCCCCTACGCTATTGGACGAATTCTGGAATCTGGATCGGGAGAAACTCATGGCAGCGTGCACACTCATCATAAACGTACATATTTCGGTCTCCCTGAAATAGAAAATAAAGGTTAATTACCCCTTTCCAAACGGGATCATCGCGGGAGATTTTCGCTCCACCCACAGGCGCAACGGGGCACACACGGCCGAAACGCCGGCGTCCCAACCACCTAATTTCATTGCGTTAAATCAATTTTCCGGAACATCGCCGCCGGCAGGACCGCAGCAGGAGAAAAGCGCATTACAGCCAGAAAGCATATTGTTTCCGCAAAGGCCCGCGCAACGTAAAATCATTGCTGTAAAGCCCGCGAATTAACGTGGACACTGCCGAGGTTGCAGTCTTAAGATCGGCCGCCGCGGACCAAGTGGAAAGGCCCGCCCAGCCCTCGTTTCCGGAGTGAATCATGTCGCCTGTCCACCTGTCCCGCCGCTCGCTTCTCAAGACGTCACTCCTTCTTGCCGCAACCACGGGTTTGGCGGGCATCGCCGCCGCGCAGCAGGCGGCACCCGGCGGAAGGCTGATCGTCGCGGCCGATTCGGAGCCGAAGAACCTCAACCCGGCGATCGTCGCCTCAAACGGCGTGTTTTATATTGCCAGCAAGATCGTCGAGCCGCTGGCCGAGGCCTCCTTCGATGGCAAGGACGGGCTCACGCCGCGGCTTGCGACCGAATGGCAGGGATCGGATGACGGTCTCAGCGCCACTTTCAAGCTGCGCGAAGGCGTGTCCTGGCATGACGGCAAGCCGTTCACCGCGGCGGATGTGGCCTTTTCGGCGCTCTCCATCTGGAAACCACTGCAGAATCTCGGACGGCTGGTCTTCGCCAATCTCGAGAAGGTGGATACCCCGGATGAACACACGGCGATCTTCCGCTTCTCCAAGCCGACACCCTTCCAGCTCATCCGCAATGCGCTGCCGGTGGTTACCAGCGTCGTGCCGAAACATCTTTATGAAGGCACCGATATCGCCACCAACCCGGCCAATACGAAGCCGGTCGGCACCGGGCCTTTCGTCTTTGCCGAATACAAGCCCGGTGAATATTACCGCCTGACCCGCAATCCCAATTACTGGGGCAAGGACGAACCGCAGCTCGAAGAGATCATCTACCGCGTCCTGCCGGACCGGGCGGGTGCGGCCTCCGCGCTCGAAGCAGAGGAAATTCAGCTCGCCGCCTTTTCGGCCGTGCCTCTGGCCGATCTCGAGCGCATCTCGAAGGTGCCTGGCATCAAGGTCATTGCCGATGGTTACGAGGCGCTGACCTATCAGCTGGTGGTCGAAATCAACCATCGCCGCAAGGAACTGGCCGATCTCAAGGTCAGAAAGGCCATCGCACACGCCATCGACAAAAAATTCGTCATCGACAAGGTCTTCCTCGGTTACGCCACGGCATCCACAGGCCCGGTGCCGAAGAACGCCCCTGAATTCTACACCGACGATGTCGAGACCTATGATTTCGATGTGGCCAAGGCCAACGCCCTGCTGGACGAGGCGGGTTATGCGCGCGGCCCGAACGGAACACGTTTCTCGCTGAAACTTCTGCCGGCGCCCTATTTCAACGAAACCAGGCAGTTCGGCTCCTATCTTCGTCAGGCGTTGCAGGAAATCGGCATCGATGCCGAGTTGGTTAACAATGATTCAGCTGCTCACCAGAAGGCGGTCTACACCGATCATGCCTTCGACCTCGCCATCGCGCCGCCGGTCTTCCGCGGCGACCCGGCAATTTCCACCACCATTCTCGTGCGTTCCGGCATTCCGGCGGGCGTAGGCTTCTCCAATCAGGGCGGTTACGAGAACAAGACGCTGGACGAATTGATCGACAAGGCGTCGATAACGGTCGACACCGCCGCGCGCACGGCGCTTTACAAGGATTTCCAGAAGCAGGTCGCCGCCGATCTGCCGCTGATCAACGTTGCCGAATGGGGCTTCATCACGGTGGCGCGCGATACCGTCAAACATGTCGCCAGCAATCCCCGCTGGGCCGTTTCCAACTGGGCGGATACGGCGGTCGATACGTAAGGACGCATCGTGAAGCGTGCAGTAACATTGCTGAAGCGAAGGGCAGTCAGCGCCATTCCGGTGCTGCTGATCGTTCTCATCTTCACTTTCGTCCTGCTTGAAAATGCATCCGGAGACGCGGTGGACGCCTATCTCGTCTCCATTGGCGGCGGCGATGCCGGGCTCAGGGATGTGTTGCGCGAACAATACGGCCTGAACGGTTCGGTATTTGCCCGTTTCTGGCTCTATGCCAGCTCGGTGCTGCGGCTCGATCTCGGCTGGTCCCTTGCCTTCGACCGGCCGGTGCTGGGGCTGATCCTCGAGCGGCTGCCGAACACGCTTCTCCTGATGGGCAGCGCCACCGCATTCGCCTTCATCCTCGGCACCGGGCTTGGCATCGTGGCCGGCGCGCGTCCCGGCGGGCTGACGGATCGCGTGCTTTCAACGCTTTCGCTGGCGCTTTACGCCACGCCCGGTTTCTGGCTCGGCCTCGTGCTGGCCATCGTCTTTGCCGTTCAACTCAAATGGCTGCCCACCTCAGGCATCGAAACTATTGCCTCGGGCAAGCAGGGATTTGCAAGAGCGCTCGATATTGCCCGCCATCTCGTGCTGCCGGTCGCCAGTCTCGGCCTCATTTATCTCGCGCTTTTCCTGCGCGTCATGCGCACTGCCATGGCGGCGGTCTGGCCGCTGGATTTCGTGCTTTTTGCGCAGTCCAAGGGGCTTTCCAAACGGCGGATCGTGCTGCGCCATGTCGCTCGCAACGCCGCTCTTCCGCTTGTCACCGTGTTGGGCCTGCAGGCCGCAACCATGCTGGGCGGCAGCGTGGTGATCGAAAGCGTCTTCGCGATTCCCGGTTTCGGCCGGCTGGCGCAGGAGGCGGTCAGCGGCCGCGACACGCCGCTTTTGATGGGCATTATTCTGACAAGCGCCGTCTTCGTCATTCTGGTCAATCTCGCCATCGATATTGTCTATGCCGTTCTCGATCCGCGCATCGGCAGCGGGGAGAGACAGGCATGAGTTTCGCTCTCCGGCTGCTGCGCAGTTTCGAAGGCGCCACGGGCACCATCATTCTGGTGCTGCTTGCCGTGGCGGCGCTTGCCGCCCCCCTCCTCTTTCCGGGCGACCCGCTGGCCATTGTCGGCGAGCCGCTGATCGCGCCGTTTACGGATGCCACCCTGCCGCTGGGCACCGACCGGCTGGGCCGCAATGTGCTGGCCGAGCTTGCCCATGGCGCGCAGGCCTCCCTGCTCGTCGGCATGGGTGCCGCCGCCGCCGCGCTGGTGATCGGCACCGTCATCGGCACCATCGCCGGTTTTGCGGGCGGCCTCGTGGACGAAGCATTGATGCGCGTCACCGACGCTTTCCAGATCGTGCCGAATTTCCTGCTCGCGCTTGCCTTCGTCAGCACCATCGGACCTTCCATGCCCATCGTCATTCTCGCCATTGCGCTCGGCGCATGGGCGGATCCCGCGCGGCTGATGCGGGCGCAGGTGTTGAGCATCCGCGAGCGCGATTATGTTCAATCTGCCCGCGCCATCGGCATGCATCCGCTGGAAATCGCCTTCCAGCAAATCCTGCCCAACGCTCTGCCGCCGGTTCTGGCGCTGGCCGCCATTATCGTCGCGGCAGCCATCCTCACCGAGGCCGCGCTGTCCTTTCTCGGGCTTGGCGATCCCAATATCGTCACCTGGGGTTCTATGATCGCCGAAGGACGCAACGTCCTGCGCTCGGCCGCGTTTTTGTCCGTCATCCCCGGCATCGGCCTTTTGATCACCGTTCTCGGCGTCTACCTTCTCGGCGAAGGCATCAACAGGGCGATGGCGACGAGGAGGCAAGCGCCATGAGCGGAAATGCGCTGTGCCGGATCGACGATCTCAGCGTTTTTTATGCGGCAGGCGATGCACCGGCCTTGCAGAATGTTTCGCTGACGATCCGGCATGGGCAGAGGCTGGCGATCATCGGCGAAAGCGGTTCGGGAAAATCCACGCTCGGCAGAGCCATTGCCGGTCTTCTTCCCGGCAATGCACGGGTTTCCGGCGATATTTCCTGGAGCCGCGATAGCGGCCTGTTTCACGGCAGGCCACAGCCGGGGCGCGATATCGGCACGATCTTTCAAGATACCGGCGCGACACTCAACCCGGTTCTCACCATCGGCGAACAGGTGGCGGAAGGCGCCGTGCGGCATCTCGGCCTGTCATGGAGGCAAGCGCGCGATCTTGCCCGCGATCTTCTAGAGCGGGTGCGGCTGCCGCATCCCTCCCATCTGCTCGCCGCCTATCCGCACCAGCTGTCCGGCGGCCAGAGGCAGCGCGTGGCGATCGCCGCCGCCATTGCCGCCAGTCCTTCGATCCTGATTGCCGACGAGGCCACGAGCGCGCTCGATACGGTCAGTCAGGCCGCCATCGCCACGCTGCTGGCCGATCTGGTGCGGCAGGAAAACAAGACGCTGGTCTTCATCACCCATGATATCGGCCTTGCTTCCAGCCTTGCCGACGAGATCGCGGTTCTCCGCGCGGGGCTGCTGGTCGAACACGGCCCGACGCGGCGGGTGCTTTCCGCACCCAGCCATGACTATACGCGTGCGCTGCTTGCCGACTATCTCGATCTCTCCACCCCGCCGCTCATCAGCGAGGCCGCGTCATGAACGAGGCCCTTCTGAGCGTCAACGGACTGTCGAAAACCTATCGCACCGGCGCAAGAACGGTGGCGGCGCTTTCCGACATTTCCTTTTCGCTTCAGCCCGGCGAGACGCTGGGGCTTGCCGGTCCCTCCGGCTGCGGGAAATCGACACTGGCGCGAATTCTGATGCGGCTGGTCCCGGCCGACGAAGGCACGATCCATTTCAAAGGCCGTGACTGGCTGGCGCTGGGCAGCGGGCACCTTCGCGCCGCCCGCCAGCATATGCAGATGGTGTTTCAGGACACGCATGGCGCCTTCAATCCGCGCGCCAGCGTCGAGGATGCCATCGGCGAGCCCTTGCGCATTCATCACATGGTCAAAAGACGCGAGCGTGCGGCGGAAATACACCGCCTTCTCGAGCGCGTCGGCCTGCCCGCCAGCTATGCCGGCCGCTCGGTCTTCGAGCTTTCCGGCGGCCAAAGGCAGCGTGTCGCGATTGCACGGGCGATTGCGCTCAAACCGTCGCTTCTCATTCTGGACGAAGCCGTCTCCGCGCTCGATGTTTCGGTTCGCCGGCAAATCCTCGAACTGCTGGTGGAAATACAGCGGGAGACGGCCGTTTCCTGTATTTTCGTTTCCCATGATCTCGCGGTCATCCGGGCCGTCTGCCACCGCGTCGCCATCATGGAAGCGGGGCGGATCGTTGAAATCGGCAGGACGCGAAATATCGTCTCGGCACCGCAATCCTCGACCGCCAGAACCCTGATCGACGCCGCACCGCGCCTGACCATTGCCACGTAAGGAAAAGACATGCCCGTTCCGGATTATGCATTGCTGCTCGACCCACCTGCCTTTCCCGCGGAGCATTACGCCATTCTGGCCGACCGGCTGGCAGCCTTGATGGGCACGGGGAACGACGTCCTTCTCATACAGGCGGAAGCCGTGCTGGCGCTTGAGGCGGCGGCGACGAGCCTTGCCCGACCGGGTCTTAGAGCGCTCAACATCGTTACCAGCCCCTATGGCGCATGGTTCGGCGGCTGGCTCGCGAGAGGCGGCGCGACGGTGCGCAACCTGACCGCCAGCCCGGCAAAGCCGGTCACGCTGGAGGAGGTGGAACGGGCGCTGAACGAGGGTCCGGGCTTCGATCTTCTCGCCATCGTCCATGCGGAATCGGCAAGCGGCATTCTCAACCCCCTGCCCGCCATTGCCGCGCTTGCTCGGCAAAGGGGTATCGTCACGCTCGTCGATGCCGTCGCCTCCATCGGCGGCCATGCCTTTGAGGTCGACCGGCTGGGTATCGATATCGCCGTGATCGGCCCGCAAAAGGCGCTGGCCGGCCCGGCCGGGATTTCCGCCATTTCCGTCAGTGAAAAAGCGTGGGAGCTTCTTTCGCATGGTGAGGCGCCGGAAAACTCCATGCTCTCGCTTCTGGACCAGAAAAAACTCTGGCTCGATGCCGGCCGCGGCGCGCTGCCCGGAACGCCTGCTCCGCTGGAATTTTACGCGCTGGAGGCCGCCCTTGACAGGATAGAGGCGGAAGGTCTGGCATCGGCCAATGAACGTCATGAAAGAGCGGCGGCGGCCACCCGGAACGGCATCAGGGCGCTCGGTATCCCGACCTGGGTGGAGGAGACACACGCCTCCGCCCTCGTTTCCACGGCGATCCTGCCGGATACCGTGGAAGCAAAGGCGTTCCTCGCTGCTGCATCCCAAAAGCAGGGCGCAGATATTTCCGCCGGTGTCGGCCCCGGCGCGGAACGGCTGATAAGGCTCAATCACACCGGTCTGAGGGCGCATCCGGAGGCAGTAAAAGCCAATATCGCGGCCTTCTCCAGCGCCCTGAAGAGCCTCGGCCATGCCGCAGATACCGATTCCGCACTGGAAGCGACTGAAAAAGCCTATTCTGACGCCCCTGCGAACGGCGTTTAATGCCGCTAATAGACGTTCATTGCGCCAAATCCGGCAGCGTTGGAATGTCAGTCACGACATTGTTGTTAAAAATGGTAGACAAATTCCTCGACCAATCTTGACGAAATCATGGCAACGCGCGAAACTTAACGCTACGTTAACTCGCGTGAAGAAGGGAAACGGCCATGGTAGCAGGGTTCAATATGCTCTCCTTTGACCTCTTTGGCATCGGCCGAAGGATGCCCGTCGTCAATGAGCGGGTGGAGACCGAGTTTCAGGACAAAACACCGCGCAGACCCGATGACGAGTCGCACGATGACGACCGCGATCAGGAATATGAACTGTTCTTCTGGTCGCTTTACCCGGTGATCTGAGCCACTCACAGCGGCTTGCAGGTATGAACCTTGCCAAGGACCGCGGGTTCATTCAATGATTGCCGCATGCGCCGGCCCGAAAAGAACTCTGCGAACAGAGACTTGCAACTGTTGCGCCGCCTTCTGCGGGCCAAGGATCATATGGACGCGGCGCCCCATGAGGCGTGGCCTGTTTCACGCCTTGCAAGCGTCAGCGGCGCCTCGCAGGCGCACTTCGCGAGATCGTTTCGCGATGCTTTCGGCATACCCCCTCACCGCTATCTGCTAACACGACGCGTGGAGCGCGCCGTGGCGCTGTTGCGTGACACGGACCTTCCGATCATCGACATCGCGCTGCAAACCGGCTGGAACAGCATCGGCACGTTCGGCCGTGTTTTCCGCGACGTGACGGGGGAAAACCCGAGTGAATTGCGGCGCAGGATGCGGCTTTTGCCTGCCGAGCTTGAGCAGGTTCCCCATTGCTTCGTCAGCGCCGCGCATCGTCCCCATCTCACAATCGCAGTTTCGGAGAAGCGCCGGCGAACGGAAAGCGATAGGCACGGTGAGTGAAAGGGAGATAGCTCATGAAAAATGGTGTTCAACTTGTCGGGCTTTATGTTCATGACCAGGACGAAGCGCTGCAATTTTATGTCGAAAAAGTCGGATTTCGTCTGCATACGGACGCACGCAACGGCGATTATCGCTGGTTGACCGTGCAGCACCCGGACCAGCCGGATTTCCAGCTGGGCCTGTTTCGGCCGCAGGCCCCGACCGTTGATGAAGCGACGGCACAGGATCTGAATGAAGCCGTGGCCAAAGGCGCCATGCCGCCGCTGGTTCTGGTGGTCGAGGATTGCCAGAAAGCCTTTGACGCCATGCACAAACGCGGCGTCGAATTCACCCAGGAACCGATCGCCCGCTACGGCTCGGTGGATGCGAGCTTCCGCGATCCTTCCGGCAATGGCTGGAAGCTCGTTCAGGCCCGCTGAAGCGCCGATGTGTCACATTCCATCATGGATGTTTTTTCTTGGGGGCGACTTTGATCTTGCGAAACTGGATAAGGCAGGGCCATCGGTGGCTGGGCATTCTGCTGACTGTCACCATTCTGGCGAACTTCGCTTCGATGGCCTTCGGCCCGACGCCACCAGTGATCGTTTATGCTCCGCTGGTGCCGTTGACTTTGCTTGTTCTCAGCGGGCTTTACATGTTCTTCCTGCCATATCTGGGAAAGCCGCCAGCCCCATCGGGGAAGCAGGCAGGTAAGCAATGAGGCTATCGCGCTCTTCGGCCGCCCGCACGGTTCACGCGGTTGCGAAGCATGGTATCCAAAATGTTTCGGCCCCGGGTTTTACCCCGGGGCCGATTAAAACGCGGTCGGCAAAAACTGCCTTGTCTTAGTGGTTGTCGCGCGGCAGGCCCTTGGTCTGCGCGATGCGCTGATACTTCACGGCCGGTTCCAGAACCGCGCCGGTTTCCATCTGGCTGACGATACCGCGCTGGATTTCCTGCCATGGCGTCTGGTGATCGGGGAACTTGTAACCGCCCTCGGCGGAAAGCGCCTCGTAACGCTTGGCCAGTTCCTCGCCGGAAATCAGGATATCCGCCTTGCCACGGCCCACGTCGATGCGGACGCGGTCGCCCGTCTGCAGGATGGCGAGACCGCCGCCGGCCGCCGCTTCGGGCGAAGCGTTGAGGATGGACGGGCTGCCCGACGTGCCAGACTGACGACCATCGCCGATGCAGGGCAGCGAATTGACGCCTTCCTTCAGGAGATAATCGGGCGCGCGCATGTTAACCACTTCCGCCGCACCCGGATAACCGATGGGACCGGCGCCGCGCATGAAGAGGATGGTGTTGGCGTCGATCTTCAGCGACGGATCGTCGATGCGGTGATGGTAGTCCTCCGGACCGTCGAACACCACGGCGCGGCCTTCGAAGGCTTCCGGATCGTTCGGGTTGGAGAGGTAACGGTTGCGGAACTCTTCCGAAATCACGCTCGTCTTCATGATGGCGGAGGAGAACAGGTTGCCGCGCAGGACGCGGAAGCCGGCACGTTCCTTGAGCGGCTGCTCATAGGGACGGATGACCTTCTCGTCCTCGATGATCGCGCCACGGCAGTTTTCGCCGATGGTCTTGCCGTTGACCGTCATGGCGTCTTCCATGATCAGTCCCTGGTTCATCAGCTGATTGACGACAGCCGGAACACCGCCGGCATGGTAATAATCTTCGCCGAGATATTCGCCGGCCGGCTGCAGGTTGACGAGCAGTGGCACGTCTTCGCCATAGGTCTGCCAGTCATCCACCGTCAGCTCGACGCCGACGTGACGCGCGAGGCCGTTCAGGTGGATCGGCGCATTGGTGGAGCCGCCGATGGCCGAGTTGACGCGGATGGCGTTGATGAAGGCATCCTTGGTCATGATATCGGAAGGCTTCAGGTCTTCCTTGACCATTTCAACGATGCGCAGGCCGGTGAGGTAGGAAACTTCCTGGCGGTCACGGTAAGGCGCCGGGATGGCGGCGGAGCCCGGAAGCTGCATGCCGAGCGCTTCGGCAAGCGAGTTCATGGTCGTCGCCGTGCCCATGGTGTTGCAATAGCCGGTGGAGGGAGCCGACGAGGCGACGAGCTTGACGAAGCCCTGATAATCGATCTCGCCCTTCGCCAGCAGTTCGCGCGCCTTCCAGACGATGGTGCCGGAACCGGTGCGTTCGCCGCGGAACCAGCCGTTCAGCATGGGGCCGACGGAAAGGGCGATGGCCGGAATGTTGACGGTGGCCGCCGCCATAAGACAGGCAGGCGTGGTCTTGTCGCAGCCGATGGTCAGGACAACGCCATCGAGCGGATAGCCGTAAAGCACTTCCACGAGGCCGAGATAGGCAAGGTTGCGGTCGAGACCGGCGGTCGGGCGCTTGCCGGTTTCCTGGATCGGATGCACCGGGAATTCGATGGCGATGCCGCCCGCTTCACGGATGCCTTCGCGCAGGCGGTTCGCCAGTTCCAGATGGTGGCGGTTGCAGGGCGAAAGGTCCGAACCGGTCTGCGCAATGCCGATGATCGGGCGGTCGGACTGAAGCTCGGCCTGGCTGAGACCGAAGTTCATGTAACGCTCGAGATAAAGCGCGGTCATATCCGCGTTGGCGGGATTGTCGAACCACGCGCGCGAGCGAAGCTTGCCTCCCTTGCCCTGGGTTGCGGGAAGATTGTCGGATGTAGTCATGATGCGGGTCTCCAGCCGGAAGTGGCCAACGGTAAAATATTACGAAATGCGACAAGCTTATGTTGTGCGCAAGGAAAATGGAATCAGCTTTCGGAGATCACGCATAACCGACAGAGCAGCCCCAGACGAGTGATTTGGAGCTGTTCTTCGGCTTTAGCCGAATATTTTTCGGCATTTACGATGATACCGGCGTCGCGCAACGGCCTCTTCCTCCCTGCCTTGCCGGAATGCGTCTGGCCCGATGGCCCGGCACTCCGCCTCAGTCTGATATCTTTATTTATATTACTATTAGATGCCGTCATTGACTGTCAAGCCACATCGCGGGCCATTTTCGGCGTGTTCAGACAGGGAAAGAGTATAATTTATTCCCACCCAAACCATTGATTTATTGTATTTTATGACAAAATTTAGTCTCAGTTCGTGAAAGCCAAATTGTGAAAAGGCTAAAAAACCACTTTTCAAGAGTATTACTATATGCTCATAGTGTCGCCGTCACGCTGACATCATCTCTGGGAGGATAAGATGAGAAAAGCTCTTGCGGCATTCACTGTCGCCGTTTCCGCATGCCTTGCATCCAGTGTTTCCGCACAATCGCTTACCGTCGGCTTCTCGCAGATCGGTTCGGAATCCGGCTGGCGCGCGGCTGAAACAACCGTCACCAAGCAGCAGGCGGAGAAGCGCGGCGTCACGCTAAAATTCGCCGACGCACAGCAGAAGCAGGAAAACCAGATCAAGGCCGTTCGCGGCTTCATCGCGCAGGGCGTCGATGCGATCCTGATCGCTCCGGTCGTCGCAACCGGCTGGGACGCCGTGCTGAAGGAAGCCAAGGAAGAAAATATCCCTGTCATTCTGCTCGACCGCCAGATCGAGGCTTCTGACGATCTTTACCTCACCGCCGTGACCTCCGATCAGGTTCATGAAGGCAAGGTTGCCGGCGACTGGCTGGTCAAGGATGTCGGTTCCAAGGACTGCAAGGTCGTTGAATTGCAGGGCACGACCGGCTCTTCGCCCGCCATTAACCGCAAAAAGGGCTTCGAAGAGGCGATTGCCTCGCACAAGAACATCAAGATCGCACGCTCGCAGACGGGTGACTTCACCCGTACCAAGGGCAAGGAAGTGATGGAAAGCTTCATCAAGGCCGAAGGCGGCGGCAAGGATATCTGTGCGGTCTACGCTCACAATGACGACATGGCCGTCGGCGCGATCCAGGCGATCAAAGAAGCTGGCCTCAAGCCCGGAACCGACATCAAGGTCGTTTCCATCGATGCCGTGCCTGATATCTTCAAGGCCATGGCGGCCGGCGAAGCCAACGCCACCGTCGAACTGACGCCTGACATGGCCGGCCCTGCCTTCGACGCGCTCGAAGCCTACCTGAAGGACAAGAAGGCCCCGCCGAAGTGGATTCAGACCGAATCCAAGCTCTACACGGCGTCTGACGACCCGATGAAGGTCTACGAGGCGAAGAAGGGTCTGGGTTACTGATACCCCATTCTTCGGAAGGAGCGGCGCGTCGTTCGTGCCGCTCCATCATGGCATTCTTCATGCGGAACCTGCTCAATGTCCGAAACGGCACCACTTCTGGAAGCACGCGCCATCGGCAAATCCTTTTTGGGGATCACGGCGCTTGATGGCGTCGATTTTTCGCTTGGACATGGTGAAATCCATGCCCTGCTCGGCGAAAACGGCGCGGGTAAATCGACGCTCATCAAAATCCTGACCGGCGTTTATCACCGCGACAGCGGCTCGATCTTTCTGGAGGGCGCAGAGATTTCGCCCGCCAATGTGGGTGAGGCGCAGGCGCTCGGCATCGGCACGGTCTATCAGGAAGTGAACCTTCTCGAAAACCTGACGGTTGCCGAAAACCTGTTTCTCGGCCGCCAGCCGCGCCGCTTCGGGCTGATCGACCGCGGCACGATGCAGAAGAAATCGCAGGCGCTGCTTGCCCAATACGGGTTGTCCATCGACGTCAACGCGCTTCTCTCCAGCTATTCCGTGGCCATCCGGCAAATCATCGCCATTGCCCGCGCCGTCGATCTTTCCGGCAAGGTGCTGGTGCTGGACGAACCGACCGCCAGCCTTGATGCCCATGAGGTCGAGATGCTGTTCGGCCTCTTGAGAAACCTGCGCGCACGCGGCATCGGCATCGTCATCATCACCCACTTCCTCAACCAGGTCTATGATATCGCCGACCGGGTGACGGTGCTGCGCAACGGCCGTCTCGTCGGCACCCGCGACATTGGCAGCCTGCCGAGGTCCGAACTCATTTCGATGATGCTCGGTCGCGAGCTTCAGCACATCACCCATGAACATCAGGCGACCGAAGATACGGTTGCCGAGGGCGAACCGCCGATCCGTTTCGAAGGTTACGGCAAACGCGGCAGCATCGCGCCTTTCGATCTCGGCATCCGGCCGGGAGAGATTGTCGGCGTCGCCGGGCTGCTGGGTTCGGGCCGGACGGAAACAGCCTTCCTGTTGTTCGGCATCGACCGGCCGGATACCGGAAAGGCTGTCATCGACGGCCAGACAGTGGCGATTTCTTCGCCGGAAGCCGCCATTACCGCCGGGTTCGGCTTCTGTCCGGAAGAGCGCAAGACGGACGGCATCATCGGCGACTTTTCCGTCACAGATAATATTGCATTGGCGCTTCAGGCACGGCAGGGCTGGGCACGGCCACTCTCGCGCCGGCAGAAGGCGGAACTGGCCGAAAGCTTCATCAAGTCGCTCGATATCCGCCCGGCCGACCCCGAGCGGCCGATCAAATTCCTGTCCGGCGGCAATCAGCAAAAGGCCATTCTGGCGCGCTGGCTCGCCACCCACCCCCGGCTGCTGATCCTCGACGAGCCGACACGCGGCATCGATATTGGCGCGCATGCGGAAATCCTGAAAATGATCGAAAAACTCTGCAGCGAGGGCATGTCGCTCGTGGTCATCTCCTCCGAACTGGAAGAGCTTACCGCCGTCGCCCATCGTGTGGTCGTGCTCTCCGACCGCCGCCATGTCAGCGAATTGAAGGGCGGCGAAGTGACCGCCGACAATATCATGCGGGCGATTGCCGATGCGGCGAAAACGGAGGCGGCGTGATGGTGGCTGTGACACGACGCCTAAAAAGGCTTGCTCCCCAGCTTGCCGCGCTCTTCATCATTCTGGCAGCGATTACAATCCTTTCGCCGGGTTTCCTGCATGTTTCGTTTCAGAACGGCCGGCTCTATGGCAGTCTGGTGGATATTCTCGTGCGCGCCGCACCCGTGGCGCTTTTAACCATCGGCATGACGCTGGTCATCGCCACCAAGGGCATCGATCTGTCCATCGGCGCCGTCATCGCCATCTGCGGCGCGGTCGCGGCCACGCTCATCAGCAATGGCCATTCCATTCCTTCGGTCATCGTCATCTCGCTTGCGGTGGGCATCGCCTGTGGCCTGTGGAACGGTGTGCTCGTCGCCCTTCTCGACATCCAGCCGATCATCGCCACGCTGATCCTCATGGTGGCGGGGCGCGGCATCGCCCAGCTCATCACCGAAGGCGTCATTCTCACCTTCAACAACGACAGCTTTTCCGCCATCGGTTCCGGCTCGTTCGCGGGCATTCCGCTGCCCGTCATCATCTGGGTGGCGGCGGCGCTCACGATCGGGCTTCTGGTGCGCAAGAGCGCGCTCGGCTTCCTGATCGAGGCGACCGGCATCAATCGTCGCGCGGCAGCGCTTGCCGGGGTACGGGCCCGTTTCCTCTTGTTTTTCGTCTATGCCGTCTCCGGCCTCTGCGCAGCCATCGCCGGCATGATCGTAACCGCCGATATTCGCGGCGCGGATGCCAACAATGCCGGGCTTTGGCTGGAACTGGACGCCATATTGGCGGTAGTCATCGGCGGCACCTCGCTGAATGGCGGGCGCTTCTCCATCACCGCCTCGCTGATCGGCGCGCTGATCATCCAGACCATCAATACCGGCATTCTCGTTTCGGGCTTTCCGCCGGAATTCAACCTCATCATCAAGGCCGGCATCATCATGGTGGTGCTGACGCTGCAATCGCCGGCGATCATGACGGTGCTTGGCTTCGTGAAAGCGCCGAAGCCACACGCCAAACCGGCGGCCACCAATGGCATGACCAAGGAAGGAACCGCGCGATGATCCACAGCCGCAACCTGCCCTTCCTCACCACCCTGACGATCTTCGTCATCGCCTATCTCCTCTGTGTGCTGCAATATCCGGCGATCTTTTCCACGCGGGTGATCGGCAACCTTCTGACCGACAATGCCTTCCTCGGCATCGCGGCCGTCGGCATGACCTTCGTCATCCTGTCGGGCGGCATCGATCTGTCCATCGGTTCAGTCATCGCCTTTACCAGCGTCTTCGTCGCCGTGATGGTCGGCACCTATAATATCCATCCGCTGCTCGCCTTCGCCATCGTGCTGGTTGTCTCGACGCTGTTTGGCTGCCTGATGGGGGCGATGATCCGCTTCCTGTCGATCCCACCTTTCGTGGTGACGCTGGCGGGCATGTTTCTGGCGCGCGGCGCGGCTTACCTCATCTCCACCCAGTCCGTGCCGATCTCGCATCCCTTCATCGATGCGATACAGGGCTTTTATTACCGCTTTCCCGGCGGCGGCAGGCTGACGGCGCTAGCCATGCTGATGCTTCTCGTCTTCGCCGCCGGCATGCTGATCGCCAGCCGCACCCGCTTCGGCGCCAATGTCTATGCGCTTGGCGGCAACCCGCAATCGGCCGAGCTGATGGGCGTGCCGATCGGGGCCACGACCATCGGCATATATGCGCTTTCCGGTTTCCTCTCCGGCCTCGCCGGCATTGTCTATACGCTCTACACGTCGTCAGGCTATTCGCTGGCGACGGTGGGCGTGGAGCTCGACGCCATCGCCGCCGTTGTCATTGGCGGCACGCTTTTGACGGGCGGCACGGGGCTTGTGGCGGGAACCTTCATCGGCCTTCTGATACAGGGCTTAATCCAGACCTACATCGTTTTTGACGGGACGCTTTCCTCCTGGTGGACGAAAATCGTCATCGGCGTGCTGCTTTTCGTCTTCATCGTGTTGCAGCGCGCAATCATCTGGTATTCAAACAGGAGACTGGCCGGACCGCATCCGGCATAATTGCCAAGGGAGGCTTGCTTGGGGCTGCTCGAAACGACGATAAGCGGGCGAAAACGCCGGAACAGCCACGCCCATGTGGTCTCCGAACTTGGCAGCGCCATCGTCTCGGGCAGAATTGCGGAAGGCTCCCTGCTGCCCAATGACGCGGAACTCTCCATGCGCTTCGGCGTCTCGCGCACCGTGCTGCGCGAAACCATGAAGACGCTGGCGGCCAAGCGGCTGGTGGAGCCCAAGGCGAAAGTGGGCACCCGCGTTCTTGACCGCTCGAGCTGGAACTTCTTCGATCCGGATGTGCTGGGCTGGCGCTGCGAGGCCGGCATAGACCAGGAATTCGTCACGCATCTGGCGGAGATTCGTCTGGCGCTGGAACCGGCGGCGGCAGCGGCAGCGGCCCTGCAGGCCTCCAATGACGATATCGTTTCGCTTTACGTCATCGCCGCCAAATTCGACAATCCGAAACATACGCCGGAAAGCATCGCCAAGGTCGATCTCGAATTCCACCTTGCCGTGGCGCATATGTCCGGCAATCCCTTCATGCGCTCGGCAAGCGGGCTGATCGAAGCAGCACTTGCCATTTCCTTCCAGCTCTCGTCGCCGGCCGCTTCGCCTGGCACCATCGCCGAAATCGCGTCCAATCATCTGCGCATCGTACATGCGATTGCGGCGCGTGACGCGGATGCGGCGGTGAAAGCCATGCGCCACGTGATCGAGGTCGGTAAAGACCGGACGCAGAAGGCGATCAAGACGGTTTGAGGAGTTGTAAGACCCGCAGGAATGCGGGTCCGTTTTCTTAGACCAATTATCCCCGCGATGCCTCGACCTGCGGCACCACGCCACGGCGCGACGCCATCAGCGATGCGCCGAGAAGGGCGGCAATCGCCACGAAGACGAAGACCATCGTCGCCCCCTGAAGATCGATCAACAGGCCGCCCAGAACCGCACCGCTGGAAATGGCGATCTGGAACGTGGTGAGCAGCAGCGCGCCGGCGCTTTCCGCCTCATCGGAAGCGGCCCGCGTGATGAAACTCTGCACACTGACCGGGAGCGCACCGAAGGCAAAACCCCAGGAGGCGATGGCAAGGCCGGCAACGAGGGGCGACGTACCCGCAACGACCAGAACGGAGGCCGATGCCGCGATGAGGGTCGCGGCGAACGTCACTGCCCATGCCGTGTTTTTCTCGGAGAGGAAACCGCCGAAAAGATTGCCGAAAAAGCCGCTGACACCATAAACCAGAAGGACGAGGGAAATCGCCTCGACGCCAAGAAGCGTGACGTCTTCCAGGAATGGACGGACATAGGTGAAACCGGCAAAGTGACCCGCAACGATGAACAGCGTCGTCAGAAGGCCAATCCGAACCTGCGGCCGCTGCAACAGCCGGAACATGGTGGAAAGACCGGGTGCGCCAGCCGGCGGCAGCGACGGAACGGTGAGCAATTGCACGAAAAGTGCGATGACACCGAGCGCACCCGCAACCACAAAGGCCGAGCGCCAGCCAAGCGTCGCCCCGATCCACGCGCCCACCGGCGCTGCACAGACGGTGGCGACCGAAACCCCTGTCAGGATGATGGCCATGGCGCGCGGCATCTTCTCAAGCGGCACCAGCCTCAGCGCCAGCGCCGCAGACATGGCCCAGAAGCCGCCAAGGCCGATGCCGAGCAGGACGCGCGAGGCGAACAGCATGAAAAGACCGTTGGCGAAGGCGGCCAGCGTGCTGGAAATGATCAGCAGCGTGGTCAGCCCAAGCAATGTCCAGCGGCGGTCGATGCTGCGTGTGCCTATGACGACGCCGGGGCCGGCGACCGCCGCGACCAGCGCCGTAACGGTGATGGATTGACCGGCAATGCCGGAGCTGACGGCGAGATCGGCCGAAAGCGGCGTGAGAAGGCTGACCGGCAGGAACTCCGCCGTCACCAGCCCGAAAACGCCGAGCGAAAGCGAAACCACGGCTGCCCATTTCGCATCCGGCTCTGTCTTGCGCGGCACATATTCAAGCTCGTTTATGGTCCGGTTGTTCATGAAAATCTCCTGATGCGCATTCCCGGAATGCGTCCTGAAACGGAAAGACAAAGTGGTGAAACCGGTGGGAGCCCGGTTCAACAACCGCAAATCGATGCGCATAAGCTATGCGTGACATCCCGGCGTTTCCATGCTAGAAAATCCATATTCCTTAACCAAACATCCGAATTTGCGAGAGCGCCATGAATGATGCCCTGACCGAAATGTTGCGTGGCCTGAGGCTCGATGGTGTCGAATACGGCCGGTGCCGCATGGCCACACCCTGGGCGACGGCCTTTCCCGAACAGGAAGCCGCGCGGTTTCATTTCATCGGCGTCGGTCAGGCGAAATTGCAGAAACCTTCCGGGGAATGGCTGACGCTGACCTGCGGTGACGCCGTGCTTCTGCCGCGAGGGCACGCCCACGTGCTGGGCAGCGGCGAGGATGTGAAGCCCACCCTTTTCGACCGCTTCGGCAAGAAGGAAGTCTGCCAGGGCATCTTCGACATGGAATGCGCGAGCGCCGGCGGCGATACCGTCGCCTTTACCGCCTCGATGCGTTTCAACATGGACAATCTGCACCCGCTGCTGCAGCTGATGCCGGATGTGATGCTGACCAGCGATCTGGCCAAAAGCGACCCGGCTATCCCCCATCTGCTTGAAGCCATGACGCGCGAGGTGGAACTGAACCGCGTGGGCGCGGGCGGCATTCTGGCACGGCTTGCCGATGTGCTGACTGCAACATTGATCCGCACATGGGTGGAATATGGCTGCGGCGATTCCAGCGGCTGGCTGGCCGCCGTGCGCAATCCCGAACTCGGGCGGGTGCTGGCCGCCATCCACCTCAACCCCGAAAAGGACTGGAGCGTGGAGGAGCTTGCCTCGCTGATGGGAGCATCCCGCTCCAGTTTCGCGGAACGTTTCACCCGCATAGTGGGCGAAAGCCCGGCCCGTTATGTGGTGCGCGTGCGCATGCATCAGGCGCGGCTGTGGCTGCGCGAAGGCATGCGCGTGACGGTGGCGGCGGAAAAGCTGGGCTACGATTCCGAAGCCTCCTTCAGCCGCGCCTTCAAACGCGTGCTCGGCGCGCCGCCCAGCCAGTTCCGCAGGAAGGACACGGCCGGGCTGGAGGATGCGGCATAGGAATTTGTCTCAGTGGAAATTGCGGGAAATGACCTTTATCCGCTCCACCTCATCTTCATCATCGACTGTAGCCGGCGGTCGTTTCCTAATGGTGCGATGATCCTCCGGCGGCATGCCGTGGTGGAACTCATCGCCGCGCCCATGCGGCAGGGGAAAGGCGCGGTTGCGCTCACCCACACTTGCCAGCGCTTCCGACAAATCGGTCAGCCGGTGGGCGACCAGATGCACCACCTCGCCTTCCCGCTGGATCTTGCCGTAAATGCCTACCATGCCGGCAGACAGCACCACACGCCGGTATTTTTCGAAGGTCTTGACCCAAAGGACAGCATTGGCAATGCCGGTCTCGTCCTCCAGCGTCATGAAGATCACGCCTTTCGCCGAGCCGGGACGCTGGCGCACCAGCACCAGACCCGCCGTTTCCAGCCATGTGCCATCACGCACACGCACCGCCTCCGCGCAGGTAACAATGCGACGGCGGGAAAGATCGCGCCGCAGGAAGGTCATGGGATGTTCGCGCAGGGTCAGCCCCACATGGCCGTAATCCTGCACAACCTCGCCGCCATCAGTCATGGGCCTGAGCGCAACGGAGGGCTCCTGAAGCTCTTCGATAACGGCATCTTCCCTGACGGCAGCGGCGGCGAAAAGCGGCAGCGGCTCATCCCGCAAAGCCTTGATGGCCCAGAGCGCTTCGCGTCTGGCAAGCGAAAGCGACGGCAGAAAGGCATCGGCTTCGGCGAGACAGACAAGGGCGGCGGCAGGAACGCCCGCCCTTCGCCATAGATCGTCGACGGAGGCGAAAGGCCGATCCTGCCGGGCGGCGACAATATCGGCGGCATGATCATTGGAGAGCCCCTTCACCATGCGCAGGCCAAGCCGCACGGCGTAAAGCTCTTTACCATCGGCATCGCTCTTGCCGGTCGGTTCCAGCGTGCAATCGAAGCGGCTGTTATTGACGCAGACCGGGCGCACTTCCACGCCATGATCGCGCGCATCGCGCACGATCTGCGCGGGGGCGTAAAATCCCATGGGCTGCGAATTGAGAAGCGCCGTGCAGAAAATATCGGGATAATGGCACTTCAGCCATGAAGAGGCATAGGCAATCAATGCGAAGGAGGCCGCATGGCTTTCGGGAAAACCATAACTGCCGAAACCTTCGAGCTGTTTGAAGATGCGTTCGGCGAAGTCCTGCTCATAACCGCGCTCCACCATGCCATCGATCAGATCCTGTCTGAATTTGGAGATGGTGCCGACATTCTTGAAGGTTGCCATGGCACGGCGCAACTGATCCGCCTTGCCGGGAGAAAAACCGGCGCATTCGATGGCGACGCGCATGGCCTGCTCCTGAAACAGCGGAACGCCCAGCGTCTTGCCCAGAACTCTTCGCAATTCTTCCTTAGGATAATGAACCGGCTCCTTTTCCTGCCTTCGGCGAAGGTAGGGATGCACCATATCGCCTTGAATTGGGCCAGGACGAACGATAGCCACCTGAATGACGAGATCGTAGAATTCCTTCGGTTTAAGCCGCGGCAGCATGGACATCTGCGCCCGGCTTTCAATCTGGAAGGTGCCCAGCGTATCGGCCTTCTGGATCATGGCAAAAGTGGCATCGTCCTTGGGCGGCATGGAAGTGAGATCGTATTTCTTGCCGTCCCGTGCCTCCAGCATGTCGAAGCCGCGTTTCATGCAGGAGAGCATGCCGAGCGCCAGACAATCCATTTTCATGAATTTGACGATATCGATATCGTCCTTGTCCCACTCGATGATCTGGCGGTCATCCATGGCAGCGGGCTCGATCGGCACCAGCTCGTCCAGCCGGTCATGGGTCAAAACAAAGCCGCCCGGATGCTGGCTGTGGTGACGCGGTGTGCCGACAAGCTGATTGGCAAGTTCAAAGGCAAGTTGCAGGCGGCGGTCCTCCATATTGAGGTTCAACTCTTTCACCTGCTTTTCGCCGACCCCCTCGCTCCACCGCCACACTTGTGAGGAGAGAAGTTTGGTCAAATCTTCCGGTAACCCCAGAACCTTACCGACATCCCGCAGCGCCCCACGCCCGCGATAACGGGTAACGACCGAACAAAGCGCAGCCTTGTCCCGACCATAGGTGTCATAAACCCACTGGATGACCTCCTCACGCCGCTGATGTTCGAAATCCACGTCGATATCAGGCGGTTCGCGCCGTTCTTCCGAGACGAAGCGTTCGAACAGGAGATCAACCTTTACAGGATCGATGGCGGTTATGCCGAGCACGTAGCACACAACCGAATTGGCCGCCGAGCCGCGTCCCTGGCAGAGAATATCCTTCCTGCGCGCAAATTGGACGATGGCGTTCACCGTCAGAAAATAGGGGGCATATTCCAGCCGGCCTATTAGCCCCAGCTCATGATGCAGCGCCTTTTCCACCTTCTCCGGCAAGCCCTCGGGATACCGCACCGGCACCCTCTCCCAAACCATCTTCTCCAGCGCCTGCTGCGCCGTCAGCCCCGGCATGCTGCGCTCCTCGGGATATTGGTAGACCAGTTCCTTCAGCGAAAATTTGCAGCGTTTCGTAATTTCGAGACTGCGGGCCAGCGCCTCGGGGTAACGGGCAAACAGCCGGTGCATTTCCTCCGGCGGCTTCATATAGCGGTCGGCATGCCGCTCGCGCCGGAAACCAGCCTCGTCGATGGTGCAATTGTGCCTTATGCAGGTGACGACATCTTGCAGCATGCGCCGTTCCGGCACATGAAAAAGCACGTCATTGGTGACAACAGTCGGCACACCAGCCGCTTCGGCCATAGCTGACAGTTCGAAAAGCCGCATCTGGTCGTTGGGGCGTCTTCTGAGGCTAAGCGCCATATAGGCCCGGTCCGCAAAAGCTGTCTTCAGCCGGCGCAGGCGAAGCGCGCATAGATCGTCGGCCAGATCGGCGAGCAGCACCACGATCAGGCCTTCGCCGTAGGCGACGAGATCGTCCCATGCCAGCCGGCACTTGCCCTTGCCGCCTCTTTTCTTGCCGACGGAAAGCAGCCGGCAGAGCCGCCCGTAAGCGGGCCGATCCATGGGATAAACGAGCACGGAAAGATCGTCATCCAGATCGAGCCGGCAGCCGATGACAAGGCGGATGCCATGATTATTGGCGGCTTCGTAAGCGCGGGGAATGCCCGCAAGGCTGTTGCGGTCCACGATACCAAGCGCCTTGATGCCGAGTCTTTTGGCCTGTTCGAAAAGCTCATCGCAGGAGCTTGCACCCCGCAGGAAGGAAAAATGCGTGGTCACCTGAAGTTCGGCATAACGCGGCGCGCTCATGCGAAGACCCCGTGAATGAACCAGCCCTGAGAACCAGTCTCGATATGTTCGCCATCGCCGGAGCGGAAAATCCAGAAGCGCTCGCCGCTTTCATTTTCCACCGTAAAATAATCGCGCACGGCGGCCTTTTCCCGGTCGCGTTTCCACCATTCGCCGAACACCCGCTCCGGCCCGTCGGCGCGCCTGACATTATGGCGCACGCCTTTCCAGAGGAAATAACGCGGCGGATGGTCCGGCAGCAGCGCCAGCGTTTCGATGGGTTCCGGCCTTGCAAAAAGCCTGACCGGGCGCGGCCAGTGGCCGGGCCAGCCGAGCCTATCCTCAGGTGCCAGCGCCGCAACCCGGGCAACGGAGCGCTCCGGCACATCGCTCGCCACCGCCGCATAACGATAGACCCTGTGGCCGCGATTGAGAATGACATCAACCGTATCGGCGATGTCCGCACGGCCTTCCTCCAGAAGCGAGGATCGGGCCTGCGCGGCGACAAGCGGCTCGGCATGGGTGGCGGTCAGCACCATCATCTCGATGCCGAAACCGGGATCGATGGTGTCGATACGGTCGGTCAGAAGCCGGACAAGCTGTTTAATGTCGCGCACCGGTCTGGAGGTGCCGGCCCGCACCGCCTGCAGGCCGCTATCGACCCGGTGCAGCACCAGATCGACACGGCGGGCGCCGAGGCCGCGCTTTTCCAGCGCGACACAAAGCTCCGGAACCAGTTTTTGCGTATAACGGGCAATCGTCTCCGCCGCTGCAATGGGTTCGGGAAAGGCGCGCCGCACCTCCACCAGCTCGGCCACGCGCACCGGTTCGATGGGTTCACCGATCTCCCCCAAAGCCTGGGAAAGACGGCGCACGAGTTCGGGGCCGAAACGCAGGGTGAGCGGCGCACGCGGTGCTTCGGCCAGCTCGCCGATGCTGCGGAAACCGAGCACCTTCAACTCGGAAACGATCCGCTCTTCCAGCCTCAACGCGGCAAGTGGCAAGCCGCTGACCGCCACACGCTGCCCGCCCGGCGGCACGATGCTGATCGCCTCACGGCCAAAACGCGCCAGCGCATGGGCCGCGCCCCAGCTATCGGCAATGGCGGCGCGGGCGCTAAAGCCGGCGGCATGAAGGCGGTTGACCATGCCGCTCAGCATCAGCGCCTCATTGCCGTGCAGATGGTCCGCCCCCGCCGTGTCCAGCACCAGCCCGTCCGGTGGGTCGGCGGCGACGATGGGTGCATAGATGCGCAGGAAATGAAAGGCCAGCTGTTGCAGGGCGCGGGCATCTCCATCCGCATCCAGATCTTCCACGATAAGGCCCGGCACCAGCGCCTGCGCCTTGCTGACCGGCGTGCCCGGCCGGATGCCCGCCGCCTTTGCCGCCTTGTCGAGCGCCAGCACCAGCCGGCGGCTGCCATGGCGGCCAATCATGACCAGCGGCTTTTCAACCGGCGGCGCGTCCTTGCCCGAAAGACGCCGGAAACGATCCGTCGGCCATGTCGGCAGGTAGAGCGAGACGACCCTTTGCATCACAGGCTTCCACTTCAAATTCGGCACTTTCGCCGCCGCGACATCGCAAAAGTTCCAGAAACCAGCGCGGCCTGCCCACCCCCGGTACCGGCAAGGGGGATGAGGGTCGGACGGAGATGCGCCAGCGGGTCATCGCCGCCGTCGGCTCGCCGAACAGCGCCGCATCGGCCGCACGCCGGAAACGACGAATGGCGATGCCGGTAACACCGGAGGTTTCCGCCGCCAGTTGCAGCCGCCGCGAGGCGTTCATCGGCAACTTCGCCAGCTCGCCCATCACCGCGCCGAAACCGTTGCAGCGTAAGCCCTCCTCGAAACAGTCGAGCACACCTTTCTCATCGCGGCATTCAACGATGATGACCCGGTTCTGCGACAGGCCGGCCTGCGTCAGCCCCGGCATGAACAGATCCCGGCGTGTGACACACCATAAAACCTTGCCGGAAAGCCGTGCCGCCACACCGGCCGCAAAAAGGGCGGCCGCCGCGCCATCGGCAGCGCCATTGCCGCCACCGCTCACCTCATGCAGGCAACCGAGCTTCAGCCCGCCTCCCGGCAGGCGATGGTCGATGGCATCCACGCCGAAAGGCAAGGTCTCGTGCAGGCGCGGAGCGCCGTTACCGATCCTTTCCAGGCTTTCACGCAGCTCTTCGACAACGAGCAACTGATCCGCGCGCTTTTGCATGGCATGACAGGTTTCAATTCCGGTTATTCATCTTTATTGTTCCTGTTTTGTTCCTATTTCAGCAAAGAGTCAAGCAATAGGCTGCCGGTCTTCAACAGTTTGCACGGGAAGAGAGGATTCTGGCCTTGCGGCCCTCTGCCCTGCCGTTAAAACGGAATTGTCCGCTCGCCACCTGTTTTACCCTGACAGCCGCCCGGCAACGGACATCATGGTTTGGAGGAAACCGCCGATGATCGCCAGCATTCTGATTGCCGTGGTTGCGGCCATCCATATTTACATCGTCATTCTGGAAATGCTGCTGTGGGAAAAACCAGCCGGCCGCAAGGCCTTCGGTCTTTCGGCGGATTTTGCCCGGCAGACGAAAGTACTGGCCGCCAATCAGGGACTGTATAACGGTTTTCTCGCAGCGGGGCTGATCTATGGGCTGATGCAGGGCGATGAAGGGCTGAGCTTCAAGGTTTTCTTCCTGACCTGCGTTCTGGTGGCCGGTATTTTCGGCGCCATCACCGCCAATATGAAGATCCTGTTCATTCAGGCATTGCCGGCATTGTTCGCGCTCGGCTTCCTTTGGATCGGAGCATGAACCGATGAGCGCATGGAACGATCACAGCGCAAAAGACGCCCTCAACCGGATTTTCATGGCGGCAGTGGCAAGCGCCGATCCGGCAAAGGTGCTGCAACACCACCTTCCCTCCCCGCCCAAAGGCCGCTGCGTGGTGGTGGGCGCCGGCAAGGCTTCGGCCGCCATGGCTGCGGCGCTCGAAGCGGCATGGCCGCATGTCGATCTTTCCGGTGTGGTGGTGACGCGTTACGGTCATGCCGTCCCGACTGCGCGCATCGAGATCATCGAGGCTTCGCATCCGGTGCCGGACGATAAGAGCGCGGAAGCGGCAAAACGCATTCTCGCAGCCGTTGCAGGCTTGACTACCGACGACATGGTCATCGCGCTGATTTCCGGCGGCGGTTCGGCGCTGATGGTGGCACCGGCAGAAGGCATGACCCTTGCCGACAAGATGGCCGTCAATCGTGCCCTTTTGGCCAGCGGCGCGACGATTTCCGAAATGAACGCCGTGCGCAAACATCTCTCCCGCATCAAGGGCGGGCGGCTGGCGCTGGCTGCCAAACCGGCCAGGGTCGTTTCGCTGCTGATTTCCGATGTACCGGGAGACGATCCCTCCGAAATCGCTTCCGGCCCGACGGTTGCCGATCCGAGCGATATTGAAAGCGTGCGGGAAATCGTCTCCCGTTATGCGCTCGATCTTCCCGAAAACGTGCGCAAGGTGCTGGAAAAAGGCGAGGAAACCCCCAAGGCGGGCGATATCAAGGAGGATATCCGGCTCATCGCCGCCCCTTCGCTCGCCCTGCAGGCGGCGGCGGATGAGGCGGTGAAACTCGGGCTTACGCCGCTCATCCTCGGAGATTCGCTGGAGGGTGAATCAAAAGATGTCGGCGCTGTCATGGCCGGCATCGCGCTTTCCGCCAGCCGTAAGGGCCTGCCGGTGAAAGGCCCGGCCGTGCTGCTTTCCGGCGGCGAAACCACAGTCACGCTGAACAGGGGCGTTGGCGGCAAGGGACCGGCCGGCAAGGGCGGCCGCAACACGGAATTCCTGCTGAGCCTCGCGCTGACGCTCAAAGGTGCGGACGGCATCTGGGCCATTGCCGGCGATAGCGACGGCATAGACGGCGTCGAGGATGCGGCAGGTGCGGCGGTGACACCGGACACGCTTGCCCGCATGCGCGAAGCCGGTGTCGATCCGCGCCAATCGCTCGTGAGCCACGACAGCTACACCGCTTTCAGGGCAGCAGGAGACCTTGTCGTGACGGGGCCGACGCTGACGAATGTGAATGATATCCGCGCGATTTTGATCGGGTGATAGCGGAGAAGTTCGCAACGATTACGGGCTTTCCCGCGCGTGGATCGCGGAGGGAAGACGTTTTGACTATGCCCTCCGACAGGAGTAATCTGGCGGGATATCCTTTGGAGCCTCAGCCATGCGTCCTGGAGTGCTCATACTTGGCCTGGTCATGGCCCTTATTCCGACTTTGGCGGATGCCCACAATTGCAAATGCCGAAATCGCGGCGTCATGTTCCAGCTCGGCCAGACATCCTGCCTGAAGGTCGATGGCGGCTCTTATCTCGCGCGCTGCGAGATGAAGCTCAACGTTTCGTCATGGACAAAGATTCAGGACGGTTGCCCCACAACAGAAAGGGTGCAAACGCAGTCAACCCGCGTCAATTGATCCCATCGGCAGATGACGCCAAGGGCATCTTCTCCCCGGCATCGGGGAGAAGAAATACGCGGCAACCTAGTCTTACAGCTTCACCCAGCCGCCATTCTTCTTGCCGGACTCGATGCAGGCCGTGACGAAAGCGACACCCTTAACCCCGTCGTCCACGGTCGGGTAAATCACCGCCTTGTCGAGCGCCGAGCCGCTGCGGCGGGCCTCGATGGCATGCGCCGCTTCGGTATAGATGGTGGCGAAGGCTTCGAGATAACCTTCCGGGTGGCCGGACGGAATGCGGGTGACGCGCGCTGCGGCAGCCCCTGCCCCGGCGCCGCCGCGGGTGATCAATTGCTTGGGTTCGCCAAGCCTCGTGAACCAGAGATAGTTTGGGTCCGCCTGCGTCCACTCGATACCGGCCTTGTCGCCATAAACACGAACCTTCAGCCCGTTTTCGTGGCCGACCGCAACCTGGCTGCACCAGAGCAGCCCCTTGGCCGCCTGCTTGCCGCCCTTTTGCTTGAAGCGCAGCATCACATGCGCATTGTCGTCCAGCCGGCGGCCTTCGACAAAGGTGTGCACATCCGCCGCCAGCTCATCCGCTTCCAGACCGGAAATGAAGCAACCGAGATTATAGGCATGGGTGCCAATATCGCCGGTGGAGCCGCCGACTCCCGATTGCGCCGGATCGGTGCGCCAGACGGCCTGTTTCGCGCCGGTCTGCTCCACTGCCTCCGTCAGCCAGTCCTGCGGATATTCCATCTGCACCAGACGGATATTGCCGAGTTCACCGGCCTCCACCAGTTCCCGCGCATGCCGCACCATCGGATAGCCGGTATAATTATGCGTGAGGATAAACAGGGCATCGGCCTTGTCGGCCACCTGCTTCAGCTTTTTGGCGTCCTCCAGATTGGAGGTCAGCGGCTTGTCGCAGATGACATGGATGCCGCGCTCCAGAAACGCCTTGGCGGCCGGATAATGCACATGGTTCGGGGTGACGATCGCCACCGCCTCGATGCCATCCTCGCGCAGCGCTTCCTTTTCGGCCATTTCCTCGAACGAACCGTAGCAGCGCTCGGGATCGAGCCCCAGCTCACGGCCGGAGGCTAGGGATTTTTCCGGCGTCGAGGACAGGGCCCCCGCCACGAGATCGAAGCGATTGTCGAGTCGCGCGGCCATGCGGTGAACGCCGCCGATAAATGCGCCCGAACCGCCCCCCACCATGCCAAGGCGAATCCGCCTGTTCGCCTTGTCGGTTGTCTTTCCTTCAATAGCCATAATATCTCCCCTGAAATGCTCTCAAAGCCCAAGCATACGGCGGTTGGCCGCATCGTCCGTGCCGCTCGATGCGAAGTCGTCAAAGGCTTTTTCCGTGACGCGGATGATATGCGCCTTGACGAATTCGGCTCCTTCCCGGGCACCGTCTTCAGGATGCTTCAGCGCGCATTCCCATTCGACCACGGCCCAGCCATCGAAATCATTGGCCGCCATTTTCGAGAAGACCGCACCGAAATCCACCTGCCCGTCGCCCAGCGAACGGAACCGGCCCGCGCGGTTGACCCAGCCCTGATAACCGCCATAAACGCCCTGCCGTCCGTTCGGATTGAACTCCGCGTCCTTGACGTGGAACATCTTGATGCGGTCCTTGTAGATGTCGATATTGTCGAGATAATCGAGGCATTGCAGAATGTAATGCGACGGATCGTAGAGCATGTTGGCGCGCTTGTGGTTCCTCACCCGCTCCAGGAACATCTCGAAAGTCACGCCATCATGCAGGTCTTCGCCGGGATGGATTTCATAGCAGACATCCACACCCTGCTCATCGGCATAATCGAGGATCGGCGTCCAGCGTTTCGCCAGCTCGTCGAAGGCTGTTTCCACCAGACCGGCCGGGCGCTGCGGCCACGGGTAAACGAAGGGCCAGGCAAGTGCGCCGGAGAAGGTCGCATGCGCCTTGATACCGAGATTTTTCGAGGCTTTCAGCGCCAGCTTCACCTGCTCCACCGCCCATTGCTGGCGGGCCTTTGGATTGCCGCGCACTTCAGGCGCTGCAAAACCGTCGAAAGCCTCGTCATAAGCGGGATGAACGGCAACCAGCTGGCCCTGCAAATGGGTGGAAAGCTCGGTCACCTCGACACCGTTCTGGCGCGCGACCCCGGCAAATTCGTCGCAATAATCCTTCGATTCCGCCGCTTTTTTGAGATCGATCAGCTGTCCGGCCCAAGTCGGCACCTGCACGCCGGCATAGCCCTTTTCCGCCGCCCATTTGGTAATGCCGTCCCAGCTGTTGAAAGGTGCGGCATCGCCGGCAAACTGGCCGAGAAAAAGACCCGGTCCCTTGATCGTTCTCATAAAAATCTCCTCCTGCATCGATACAGTTTCGCGGTAATCCGCTTTTTTCCCAAGCGCCAAGCTAACCGCTCGTGATTTTCAAACAAGCCCCAAAAGCGGAGGGACGAGAGAATTTCCGCATTTCGTTGAAAATGCTGAAGGCGCTTAAAGCGCCAGTCCGCTCGCCCTGTCGAAGACGTGCACACGCTCATGGTGCACGGTGGCAGCAAAGGGAGTGTTGACCTTGACCGGCTGCTCGCCATCCACCACCGCCGTCACATGATCGCCCGCCAGTTCGAAGATCACATGGGTCTGTGCGCCGGTCGGCTCCACCAGCAGCGTCCGGCCGGAGAGCGACACATCACCGCCGATGGCCGAGCCGATATGTTCCGGCCTCAAGCCAATCGTCACCGGCTGGCCGCGTTTCACCTTTCGAGAGGCGGCAATGCGGATCGCGGTTCCGTCCTTCAGCCGGGCGGCAGGCTGGTCTCCCTCGCCATCGACCACGCATTCGATGAGGTTCATGGCCGGTGAGCCGATGAAGGCGGCGACGAAGAGATTGGCGGGCGTCTTGTAGAGCTCGAGCGGCGTGCCCTGCTGTTCGATGCGACCGTGATTGAGCACCACGACCCGATCCGCCAGTGTCATCGCCTCGATCTGGTCATGGGTGACATAGATTGAGGTGGTGCCGACTTTCTGATGGAGCGCCTTGATTTCGCTGCGCATCTGCACGCGAAGCTTGGCGTCCAGGTTGGAGAGCGGCTCATCGAACAGAAAGACGGCCGGATTGCGCACCACCGCGCGGCCCATGGCGACACGCTGGCGCTGGCCGCCGGAGAGCTGCGAGGGCTTGCGGTCGAGAAGCTTGCCGAGATCGAGCATGCGAGCGGCTTCCGCCACGCGCTCCTCGATGACGTTTTTCGGCTGGCCGGCGAGCTTCAGGTTGAAGCCCATGTTTTCGGCCACCGTCATATGCGGATAAAGCGCATAGGACTGGAACACCATGGCGATGTTGCGCTCACGCGGGGTCATGCCATTGACCACCTTGTCGCCGATGAGGATATCCCCATCGGTGATTTCCTCCAGCCCGGCGATCATGCGTAAAAGCGTGGACTTGCCGCAGCCCGAAGGCCCGACCAGCGCGATGAATTCGCCATCCGTAATATCGAGCGAGATGCCGTGAATGACATCGAGCGCGGCGTAGGACTTGCGGATATCCCTAAGTTCGACGGAAGCCATGTTTTGCTCCTTTCAAGTCACGATTTGACGGCACCGGCCGTCAGGCCCGCGATGATGTGTTTCTGTGCGAGGAAGAAGACGATGACGGTCGGCAGGATCGTCAGCGTGATGAAGGCGAGAACGAGCTGCCATTCCGTACCGAATTCGCCGCGATAGACCATGATGCCGAGTGGCCAGGGATATTTCGATTCCGAGTTCAGCATGATGAGCGGCAGGATATAGCTGTTCCAGCTGCCAACGAAGGAAACGATGCCGACGGTCGCCACGATCGGCCGCGAGAGCGGCACGGAAATGTGCCAGAAGAAGCGCAGATAACCGCACCCATCCACGAAGGCGGCCTGAAACAGCTCCTCCGGCAGATTGCGGAAATAATTGCGGAACAGGAGAATGCTCATGCCAAGCCCGAAGGCCACCTGCGGCAGCACCACCCCCCAATAGGTGTCGAGCAGGCCGAGATCGCGGATGCGGATAAACAACGGCAGGATGGCGGTGGCCGCCGGGAACATCAGTCCCAGCAGGAAATAATTCAGCAGAAAAGATGAGCCGAAGAACTTCACATGCGCGAAGGTGAAGGCGGCCATGGCCGAGACGGTCAGCGTCAGGAACACCGTCAACAGCGCGATGACCAGCGAATTGAAGATTTGCAGCCAGTAGCGTTTTCCGAAGAGAATATCGCCATAATTGGCCCATTGCCATTCGGCCGGGATGCCGAACGGGTTCACACGCAGGTCTCCCAGCGTCTTGAAGCCGCCAAGCGCGGTGGTGAGCAACGGGATGAGCACGATGGCCGCGATCAGGCTCAGCGAAATATAAAGGTAGAGCTTGGTTTGCAGCGGCATGCGGACGGAGGTGGATGTGTCAGTCATGGCGCATGAAAATCCTTTTGTAACCGAAGGCGAGTGTCACGCAGATGACGAAGAGAACGACGCCGACCGCGCTGCCGAGCCCCACCTGCATGCGCATGACGCCGTAGGTGTAGAGGAAGGTGACCATGGTCTGCGTGGAGTTGGACGGCCCGCCGCCGGTGAGCGGCATGATCATGTCGAAGAGCTGCAGCGAGCCGATGACCGCAAAGAAGACGGACAGGCGAACGGTGGAGCCGAGCATCGGCAAGGTGACGTATCGGAATTTCTGCCAGCCGGAAGCGCCATCGATTTCGGCGGCTTCCAGCACATTCTTGTCGACGGATTGGAGGCCGGCGATGAACAGCATCATGTGAAAGCCGAAATATTTCCAGACGATGACGCCGAGCACGGCATAGATCGCCACATCCTTATCGGCCAGCACATAGGGATTGGCGAAACCGAAGAAATTGGAAATGGCGGCAAACAGGCCATAATCGCCATCATAAACGAAACGCCAGATCAGACCCGCCGCGACGTCAGCGAGAACGTAAGGCAGAAAGAACACCAGGCGGAAGGCGACGACGCCGGGAATGCGGTGCGCCAGCATCATGGCGAGCCAGATGGCCAGCGGAATCTGGATCAGGATCGAAATGAGGATGATGAGGCCGTTATTGATCAGGGCCTGCGAGAATGCGGCATTGCCGAAAAGCACCTGGAAATTCTTCAAGCCGACAAAATCGGTCGGCGTGCCGTAGCCGTTCCAGCGGTAAAGACTGTACCACGCCGCCTCGCCCATGGGCAGGATGACGAACAGGGTAAAGAGCAGCAGTGCGGGCGGCAGGAAGACCAGAAGGGTCAGCGCCCGGTCATGCGCGACCGAGCTTTGCTTGCGCTTTGTCTTCGCCGCGCCGCGCGCCGGTATGGACGCAGAAGTCATGGAAATATCCGTCATTTCTATCCGCTTTCGTGGAGGCAGATAAGCAGCGCCGCACATTCGCGGCGCCGCCATGAAAACCAGATCAGCGCAGTTCGAATGCGTCTTGAATCTGCTGGGCACCCTCTTCGGCAGTCATCTGGCCGGAAACGATCTCAACCGAGATATCGTTGACGACACGACCGACGGCAGCGCCGAGCGTCTGGTCGAAGAAGTTCTGGTGCCAGGTGGAAGCAGCCAGCTGCTTGGCGGAATCCGCCAGCAGCGGGTTCTTCACCGCACCGGCAGCCCCTGTGGCAACCGGCAGGATCATACCGGCGGTCGCCATTTTCTCTTCGCTTTCCTTGCTGGTAAGGAAGGTGGCGAAATCGATCGCTTCCTTGGACGCGTTTTTCGTGACAGCCCAGCCGTTCAGTCCGCCCAGCGTATCTGTGGCCTTGCCCTTGCCGCCCTCGACCACCGGGAAGGCGAAGCGGCCGATATTGTCTGCGGCCAGCCCCTTGCCGTCACCGGCATTCTTGCGCTGGTTGGCTTCCGTATTGTCGAAACCGAGAATAATCGCCGCCTTGCCGTCGCCGAAGACACCGAGCGCCTGTGGCCAGGTGGAGCCGAGATAACCGGGCTGGAAGGGTTCGAGCTTGCCGAACTCGGCCAGCTGTTCACCCGCCTTGATGATCGTCGGATCCATGAAACCTTCGCCTTCGCCCTTGCGGGCGGCATCGAACACGGCCTGCCCGCCATTGCGCATGACGAGATAGCTCCAGTAGAAATGGATCGGCCATTTTTCACCGCCGCCACCGGCAATCGGGACGATGCCCGCTTCCTTGATCTTCTTGACCGTGGCGCTGAAATCGTCCCAGGTCTTGATGTCCTCGGCCTTCACGCCGGCCTTGGCAAACAGCTCCTTGTTGTAAAAGAAGCTGACGAGGCTGACACGGTAAGGCACGGCCCAGACCTTACCGTCGAAAGACAGGCCGTCGATTGCGGATGCATTATAGGCCTGCCGCAGCTTGCCGCCATTGGCGTCGAAAACCTCGGTCAGATCCTTCAGCGCACCGGTCTTGGACTGTTCCTCAAGGACGCCGCCACCCCAGCTATAAAAGAAATCCGGCACGTCGTTGGATTGCAGCAGCGTCGGCAATTTCGCCTTGAAAGCCTCGTTTTCGAGGAACTGCAGCTGAATATCGACATCGGGGTGCTTGGCCTCGTATTCCCTGGCGATCTCCTCCCAGACAGCCACGGATTTTGGGTCCAATTCCACATGCATCCATTTAACGACGGTCGCCGCCGAGGCGCTGGCCGCGCCGAGCATCAGGGCTATGCTTGTCGTTGCGGCAAAGGCAATCCGCCTGCCGCTCAGGCTTGCGCCTGCGTGCCAATAGGTCATGTTCGTGATCCTCCCTGGGGTTCCTCACCATTTATTCCCCAATGCGGATTAATTCACCCCACACCCTGCCCAATGTCAAGGCGGGTTGCTGATTTTTTACCCTGATGGCTTGACACACCCCTCCCGGCAGACGTTATTTAATCCGCAATCCGATATAAATTCGTTTTAGATCGAAGCCGATCGCAGCAGGACCCCATGAAGACCGCAGACCCAGAATTAATGCGCGCGATCAACAGGCTGAGCGTGCTGGACAGCATCCGCCGCCATGGGCCGATCTCGCGGGTGGAAATCAGCGAAAGAACTGAGCTTTCCACCACCACCGTCTCGGCGATCACCGCCTCGCTGCTCGATGACGGGCTTATCCTCACCCGTCATATCGGCGATATCCGCACCGAAGGCGCACGCGGCAGGCCGCGCGTGATGCTGGAACTGAACCCGGATGCCGCCCGCGTGGTGGGCGCCAAGATCGCCGCAAGCCGCATGGTCTTCGTCGTTACTGATTTCTGCGGCAACGTGCTTTCAACGCTTGCACTACCGATCCGTGTCGACCGTCAGCCCATCGGCGTCATCGCCGATCTTGTGGAGGACGGGGTGCGGCGCTGCGTCGTCGATGCCGGTCTTTCGCTGGAAGATGTGGACATGGTCTGCCTGGGCCTGCCCGGCGTCATCGAGCATCGCACCGGGAAAATTCGCAGCAGCCCGATTTTACGCGAAGTGAACGTCAATTTCGCCGAGGAAATGACCGCGCGGCTGAATTCGCCGACCATTATCGAAAGCGACGCCCACGCCATCACGCTCGCCCATCACTGGTTCGGCCATGCGCGCGATCTGGAAGACATGGTGCTGATTTCGCTCGAACAGACGCTCGGGCTTGGCGTGCTGCACCAGAACCAGCTGTTTCGCGGTGCCGGCGGGCTCAGCCACAATCTCGGCGACCTCGTAATCGGCCTTGCCAATGAGGGCACGGTGCGGCTGGCGAGCCAGGCGGGCGAAAACGCCATTCTGGGCTCCCGCCCGGCGGATGGGCGCTTTGCCGAGGCGATCCGGCTCGGCCGCGGCATGCAGCATGCCCATGCATTGATTGCGGCGGAAGACCACGACCTCATCGCGGCCGCTTTGCGCGCCGGCGCAGCGCTCGGCCTGACGCTTGCCAATATCGTCACGCTGTTTGCGCCGCCACGGGTCATCATCACCGGCTCCAGCCTCGAGCTCGGAGAACCCTTCATCGCCAGTATTCGTGACAGCTACAACGCCGCCGTGCCGCCTTCGCTGGCCGGCGTCGCCGAGCTCGTTTTCGACATTGCGAGCGACGAATTATGGGCGCAGGGGGCTGCGGCCGTTGCGCTTTACGAACTTTACGAATCGCCATGGAACACCACGGGACCGGCGCTTTAACCCACGGGTTGAGCACGGGCTTCGGCATTTCTGATTTACGGGAGGAAATCACATGAACAGGGTCGGTATCGGCATCATCGGCTGCGGCAACATCTCCAGTGCCTATCTCAAGGCCATGGCGTCGTTTCCCATTCTCGACATTCGCGGTCTTGCGGATATGAACGAGGAGGCCGCAAGGGCCCGCGCCGATGAATTCGGCCTCCAGGCAAAAAGCATCGACGCGCTTCTCTCAGATCCTTCCGTGGAGATCATCGTCAACCTGACCATTCCCAAAGCGCATGTGGAAGTTGGCCTGCGCGCGCTGGACGCGGGCAAACATGCCTATTCCGAAAAACCGCTCGGTATCAATTTCGCCGAGGGCAAGCGGCTTGCGGATGCGGCAAAGGCAAAGGGCCTTCGCATCGGCTCGGCCCCGGATACTTTCCTCGGCGGCGGGCACCAGACCGCACGCCGGCTGATCGATGAGGGCGTGCTCGGCCAGCCGGTCGGTGGAACGGCCACCTTCATGTGCCCCGGCCACGAGCGCTGGCACCCCAACCCGGCCTTTTATTACGAGGTCGGCGGCGGGCCGATGCTGGATATGGGGCCCTATTACATCACCGATCTCGTCAACCTGTTCGGCCCGGTCGCCAAAGTGGCGGGCTTTGCCATCGCGCCACGCAACGAGCGCCTCATTACCAGCGAGCCGAAGAACGGTGAAAAAATCCCCGTCCACGTCGCCACACATGTGTCCGGCGTGCTGGCTTTTGAGAACGGCGCCGTGGTGCAGGTGGGCATGAGCTTCGATGTGGCGGGCCACAAACATGTGCCGCTGGAACTCTATGGCACCGAAGGCACGTTGATCGTCCCCGATCCAAACCATTTCGGCGGCGAGGTGCAATTGCTGAAAAAGGGCGGCCAGTTCGAGCCGCAGGCGCTGTCGTCCCCCTATGCGGACGGCAACTACCGCTCCATCGGCGTCGCCGATATGGCCCATGCCATCCGCGAAAACCGCCCGCATCGCGCCAATGGTGATCTTGCCCTGCATGTGCTGGAGGTGATGGAAGCCTTCCAGACCGCATCGGACACCGGCACCGCCATTTCCATCACCACCAAGGCGGAGCGCCCTGCTCCGCTTGAAACATCGCTGGTCAACGGCCAGCTCGGCAAATAATTCGGAGGAGGAAATAAATGCGCGAAGCACTCATCGTCTGGGGCGGCTGGAGCGGCCACGAGCCGCAGGAATGCGCCACCATCGTCAAGGACATGCTGGAGGAGGACGGTTTCAAGGTCTATGTGGAGCACTCAACCGAGGCCTTCGCCGATCCTTCGGTGCATGATCTGAGCCTCGTGGTGCCCATCGTCACCATGTCGAAGATCGAAAAGGAAGAGATCAAGAACCTGACGGCCGCCGTGGAAAACGGCGTCGGCATTGCCGGTTTTCATGGCGGTGCGGGCGACAGTTTCCGCGAATGCGTCGAATATCAGTTCATGATCGGCGGCCAATGGGTTGCCCATCCCGGCAATATCATCGACTACCACGTCAACATCACTCGCCCCGACGATCCGCTGATGGAGGGGATTTCCGATTTCCCCTATACGTCGGAGCAATATTATATGCATGTCGACCCCTCAAACGAGGTTCTCGCGACGACAAAGTTTACAGGCGACCATGCCTGGTGGATCGACGGCGTGGTGATGCCGGTTGTCTGGAAACGCAAATACGGCAAGGGCCGGGTCTTCTATTCGGCGCTTGGCCATCAGGCCAAGGAGTTCTCCGTACCGCAGATGAAAACCATGTTCCGCCGTGGCGCCAACTGGGCGGCGCGGTGAGGCTATGGGAGGAGGCGGCCAAGTACTCTCTCCGTCATGCCGGACTTGATCCGGCATCCAGCAGCCGCGCGTCTGCGCGGCGTCAGGAGTCTTTCGCGATCAAGGACTTGATCGCGCTGGACCCCGGATCAAATCCGGGGTGACGGAGAATGGCTGTGTGAACCGCCCTCTCCTCAGCCGCGAATAATCTCTTCCGCCGCCATCGCCGCGCTGAGCACATGATCGTCCGTGCCGTGCAGGCCGGAAAGCAGCAGGCCGACCGGCATGCCCGCATCGCCCGTTCCGCAGGGGATCGAAACACCGCAGAGATCGAAAAAATTGCCGATCTGGGTGTTACGCAGCGTCTTCGCATTCATGGCGAAAAAGGCATCGTCACTCTCGAGAAGCGGCGCGACCTTGGCCGCGACATGCGGCAATGTCGGCGATACCAGCAGCTCTTGCCTGCCAATCATGCCGGAAAACGCCGCCGTCAAGCGTTCGCGCGCGTCGATGATGGCGATATAGTCCGGCAGGGAAATATTCGCGCCGAGCCCTGCTCTGGCCACCACGCGCGGGTCCATGCGGGCGGCGTCGGCACCTTCCAGCCGGGTCTTGTGCAGGGCGAAGGCCTCTGCCGTCACCAGCGCACCCTTTTCCCTGATAAGATCGAACAGTTCCGAAAAAATCGGGAATGCCTGCCGCCGCACCGAAGCGCCGGCGCGGACGAGACGTTCCACCGCCTGCTCGAAAGCGGCTGCGACGCCATCCTCGATGCCATCGAAAAAGACAGTTTCCGGCACCACCAGAGACAGGCCGGAAAGGGGTGCGCGCGTGAGATCGGCAGCCGCATTGCCGCGCATGGCGGCATCCACCCAGACGGCATCCTGTACGGTGTGCGTGAGCGGTCCAAGTGAATCGAGGCTTTTCGCCAAGGGATAAACCCCGCGCATCGAATAACGGCCACGACTTGCCTTGTAACCCACCACGCCGTTGAAGGCGGCGGGAATACGCACCGATCCGCCGGTATCTGTGCCGATCGCCACCGGCACCAGACCGGCAGCCACGGCGACGCCCGCACCCGACGAAGAGCCGCCCGGCAGACGGTGACCATCCGTAGAAGCAGGATTGCGGGGCGTACCGTAGTGCGGATTGATGCCGAGACCGGAAAACGCGAACTCGCTCATATTGGTGCGGCCGATGCAGATCATGCCCGCCTGTTTCAGCGCCGTCACCACATCCGCGTCGCGCGACGCAGGCTTATCGTTGGCAAGCACCGTCGATCCGGCCGTGGTCGCCATGCCTTCAAGGTCAAACAGGTCCTTCCAGGCCACCGGAATACCATCGAGCACACCACAGGAACGGCCCTCACCAATGCGTTTCGCCGCGGCTTCCGCCTCCGACATCGCCCGCGCCGCCGTCAACTCGACAAAAATCGCCTGATCGTCCCCGCCGCCGATCGCATCCAGCGTCTCTTCCACCAGGGCACGCGGATCGAGATGGCCGCTCTGGAGGAGAACGGAAAGCTGCGCGATGTTTTTGCCTTTATGAGCCATGATATCTTCCCTGAAAGCGGCATGTTGCGCACAACATGCCGTTTATCGGCCAGTTGGCAAGGCCAATCGCCGCCGCGCTATCGATCACCGGCATGCCGGATCGGGAAACATGGCAGCGATCGCAGAATTTTGGAGTTTATCCTGGCCGATTCATTTCCAACCTCCGATTTTTTCAACCTGAGGTGCAGGAACACCATCTCTTATATAAGCTACGACTATAAAAAGACGGATTAATTCTTAATCGCATCTAAACTTTGTTGAATTATTTAGCAGACAGCATTGAAATGCATGCCCTATAAAATTCCATAAAACAATTATAACGCGACATCGCGGGGGACTATCGCGAATGGAAGAGACTGCCTATCGCGGGACAGATAGACAGGTTGAACCGGGCCACACGCTTCGCTCGCCAACGCAGCCGGAAACAGGCCGGTTTTCGCGGCGGCGTTCGCTCGCCAGCAAGATAACCCTGATATTCCTCGGCGGCGTGATCTTTTCCTACAGCATCGGTGCGCTTGTCGGCTGGTATATGTTCGTCGCCGCCGCCAGCGAGCAATGGCTCAACCAGGCCCGCGTTAATTCGCAGATCGCCAGCGCCACGCTTCGCAGCATCTACACTTATGTCAGCGTCACCGCCGATGCCGACGGGCAGGTCAACGGCATATTGACCGACAAACCCATCGGCGACGATGAATCCATTCTCGTCACCGGCTTCAACCCCAGCGATGTTCTCGCGCTTATCGGCGCACAGACCAAGAATGCCGTCTGGCTTTTCCGTTATGACGAGGCAGATTCCGGCTTCCGGCAGATCGCGGCGGCTTTCGACAACGCCACCGATGACGATGAAAAGCCGCTCGCCACCGATCCCATCTTTTCCCGGGATGCGGTCGCCGCGCGTTTTTCCACTGGTTTT
The DNA here is from genome assembly GCF_027871605.1 of Agrobacterium sp. CFBP 3001. NCBI lineage: Bacteria > Pseudomonadati > Pseudomonadota > Alphaproteobacteria > Hyphomicrobiales > Rhizobiaceae > Agrobacterium > Agrobacterium sp. CFBP 3001. Next base: position 86,141 of record NZ_JAQAHD010000004.1, on the reverse strand, counting down.
GCGACCATCGGCGAATCCAGCCATTATATCGGCCTGCTGCCGATCATCAGCACGGAAACGAAGAAACCCATCGGCGCGGTCGCCGTCAGCATCGGCGGCTCGGACGCGCTTTATGGCGCGCAGCGCAAGCTCATCTATAATTCGCTCGCCGCGCTGATCGTGGTCTTGACCGTCACCGGCGTGCTTGTGACCGTCATCGCCCGGCATTTCCTGAAACCGGTCCCGGCGCTGGTGCAGGCGACGCTTCGGATCGCCCGCGAGGAAACGGATGTCGCCACGCCGTTTCAGGAGCGGCGGGACGAGATCGGCGACATGGCCACCGCCATCGAGACGTTGCGTGAGGCGGTTCTGGAACGCGGACGCCTGCGGCAGATTCGCGATATGGCGCAGCAGCTGGAACATATGGCCCATCACGATGCGCTGACCGGACTTCCAAACCGCGTGCTACTGATGAAGACACTGGAAAACCGTCTCGAACAGCTTGCCGCGTCAGGCCAGCCGTTCAATGTCATGCTGCTCGATCTGGACCGCTTCAAGGCCGTCAATGACACACTCGGACACGCCGCCGGCGATTCCCTGCTGGTGGCGGTGGCCTCACGGATTTCCGCCGTGCTGGGTGAAAACGACATGGTAAGCCGTCTCGGCGGCGACGAATTCGCGATCATACAATCGGCAAATGGCGACTGCGAGAGCGATGCGGCGATGCTGGCCGCGCGGGTGGTCCATGCCGTCTCGCGCAGTTTCGGTCTCGAAGGCAGCGATATCAGCATCGATACCAGCATCGGCATCGCCTGCGCGCCGGGCCACGGCACATCCGCAACGCAGCTTCTGCAACATGCCGATCTCGGCCTTTACCGGGCGAAATCCATGGGCTGCGGCTATTTCGTCTTTTATGAGCCAGGCATGGACATGGCGGCGCAGCACAAGCATGCGCTGGAAATAGACATGAAATCCGCGCTCGAAAACCAGGAGTTCGAGCTGCACTATCAGCCGGTTGTCAATCTGCAGAGCGGTCGCATCGTCGCTTATGAAGCGCTGGCCCGCTGGCGACACAGCAAGCTTGGCCTCATCGCACCGGACCGCTTCATCGCGCTTGCCGAAGAAAACAACTTCATCAAGCCGTTGGGCGAGTGGGTTCTGGCGCAGGCCTGCAGGGATGCGATGACATGGCCGAAGGATATCAGGCTCGCCGTCAATCTATCCGCCGTTCAGCTCAGCAATGACGACATCGTACCGATAGTGGACCGGGCGCTTGAAACATCCGGCTTCCCGGCGGAACGGCTTGAACTGGAAGTGACGGAAACGGTCATGCTGGAGCGCGACAACAGCGCCCGAGCCCTGAAACTGCTGAAGGAAAGGGGCGTTCGCCTCGCGCTTGACGACTTCGGCACCGGTTATGCGGGCCTCAGCACGCTCACCCATGTCGCCTTCGACAAGATCAAGATCGACCGGGAATTCGTCTCCGGCCTGCCGTCCAATCCCATGTGTTCCGCCATCGTCAACACCGTCATCGACATGGCAGAACAGATCGGCCTGAAGGTCACCGCCGAGGGCGTTGAAAACAGGGAGCAGGTCGAAGCGCTCAAGCTTTCCGGCTGCGACGAAGCGCAGGGTTATTATTTTGCCGAGCCCGCGCCGCTTGCCCGCATTCTCAAGAACCGCGCCGTCATCGCGCCGATTGCGAAGGATGAATTCGGCGATATGGGTCGACCGACACAGGAAACCTATTGCCCGCCACAAAAAGCCATTTGAGAAACAGGCCGCCGGCCCAGAGGACATAAAATGCGTCTTTCAGTATTTTGCCTTTTCCTCACATGCCTTGCTCCCATCACGCCTCTCCAGGCTGCCGGCGAAGGCAATACGCTTCAGCAGATCGCCAAAACCGCAAAGATCCGCATCGGCTATCGCGAAGCCGAACCGCCCTTTTCCTATCAATTGCCGAATGGGGAGGTCACCGGTTTCTCGACCGATCTTTGTCGGGCGATCAGCGAAGATATTCGCAGGAAGCTGAAGCTCGACAGGATCGAACTCGAATACGTCAAGGCGACGCCCGCGACCCGTTTCATCCTTGTCCGCGGCGGCCAGATCGACATTGAATGCGCGGCCACGACCAACAATAGCGAACGCCGCAAGATCGTGGATTTCTCCTATCCCAACTTCATGACCGCGACGCAGTTTCTCTCCCGCAAGCAGGACAATCTGAAAAGCCTTGCCGATCTAGCCGGGCGGTCCGTCACATCCGCCTCCGGCACGGTCAATATCGAGCAGCTCAATGCCGTGAACCGGGCAAAGAACCTCAATATCTCGGTGATGCCGACGAAAACCAATGAGGAAGCCTTCGAACTCGTGGTCTCCGGCAAGGCCTCCGCCTTTGTCATGGATGGCATATTGCTCGCGGCGCTGGCGGCGACATCAGAGAATCCGGACCTCTATGCGCTTTCTGAGGAAACGCTTAGCGCGCCCGAACCCTATGGCCTGGTTTTCCGGCGCAACGACCCCGGTTTCAAGGCGGCAGTCAATGAAAGCCTTCGTCATATTTTCACCGGGCCAGTCATTCATGGCCTTTATGAAAAGTGGTTCACCAAGCCCATTCCCCCAAACGGCATGAACCTGAACCTGCCGATGGCCGCCTCTCTGAAACAGGCATACGAACATCCGAGCGAATACCAGGACTGAGAGCGCAAGCCGTCCACCCGTATCGATTTTCATGAGAATGTTTTGACAGATTATTTGGCTGGAGATGCGCGATGCAGAGATCGACACTATGGCTTATGCTCGTTTTTTCAAGTCTTCTTCCCGCCCAGGCGGTGAGCGAGGATGCCCAACCGCCGACACTTGAAACCATTGCCAGAACCGGCACCATCAAGCTCGGTTACGCCGATCGCAATATTCCCTTTTCCTATCTCGGCACCGGCCCGGAGCCTATTGGCTACAGCATCGAGCTATGCCTGAGAGTGGCGGATTCCATCAAGAAAAAGCTCGGCTTGCCGGAACTGAAGGTCGAGTTCGTCAAGCGCACGCCCAGCAACCGCATCATGCTTCTCAATGACGGCACGATGGACATGGAATGCGTGGCGAGCACGAATACGGAAGAGCGGCGCAAGGCCGTGTGGTTCTCCTACAGCCACTTCATCACCGGCACCCGTTATGTGGCGCTGAAATCGAGCGGCCTCAACACCGTCGCCGATCTCGCCGGGCGAACGGTGGTGGTCACGACGGGAACCATCAACATAACCCAACTGAACGTGCTCAATCGCAAACTGGGGCTGAACGTCGCTGTTCTGCAAAATGACAGCACCGAGGGCAGTTTCGACATGGTGACGGAAAACCGTGCCTCGGCCTTCGTCATGGACGACATACTTCTGCGATCATTCGTTGCCGAGACCGGCAAGCCGGAAGACTATGTCATCTCCGACGAATATCTTGCCCCGCCGCAGCCCTATGGCCTGATGCTCCGCCACGGCGATACCGGCTTCCGCGACGCCGTCAACGAGGCACTCGGCCAAATCTATGAGAGCGGCGAAATCGATAAAATCTACGACAAATGGTTCAACGCGCCGATCCCGCCAAACGGAATCAACCTGAAGCGCCCGCTGCCCGGCGATCTGGCGGAGGCATTTCGAAAACCCGTCGATACGACAGCGGAATAAAAACGCCGCCCGGTGGCGGGCGGCGTTTTTTCAAGACGTATCTTACGCGGCGCGCAGATCGGCACCCAGAGGAATCTCGACATCGATCTCCAAGATGGAGACATGCTCGTCGCGATCCATCTTCACATGCACGCGATCATTGTCGATCTGCACATGTTTGGCGATGACGCCGAGAATTTCTTCCCTGAGGATGGCGACCAGATCTGAGCCCGAGGATGCCCTTTCGTGGGCGAGCAGCACCTGCAGGCGTTCGCGCGCAAGCGGTGCCGACTTCTGTTTGCGGAAAAGACTGAAGATGCTCATGCAGCCCTCCTTGCGAAGATTTTGGAGAAGATGCCACGCTTCTCGCCCGGAATGACCACCGGAATATCCTCACCGGACAGGCGGCGGGCGGCGTCGAAATAAGCCATGGCCGGCGCGCAGCGGGCATCGGCCAGCGTAACAGGCGCACCGACGTTCGAGGCCCGCAGCACATCCGTGCTTTCGGGAATGATGCCGAGCAGCGGAATGGAAAGGATTTCCAGAACGTCGTCGACCTTCAGCATGTCGCCACGCTCGGCGCGGGAAGCGTCGTAACGCGTCAGAAGCAGATGCTTCTCCATGCGCTCACCGCGCTCCGCCTTCAGCGTCTTGGAATCCAGCAGACCGATGATGCGGTCGCTGTCGCGCACCGAGGAGACTTCCGGATTGGTGACGACAACGGCCACATCCGCATGGCGCATGGCCAGCGTCGCGCCGCGTTCGATGCCTGCGGGGCTGTCGCAGATCACCCAGTCGAAGTGCTTCTTCAGCTCGTTGATGACCCATTCGACACCTTCCGGCGTCAGATTGTCCTTGTCGCGCGTCTGCGAGGCAGGCAGCAGGAACAGCGTCTCGAGGCGCTTGTCGCGGATCAGCGCCTGCGTCAGCTTGGCATCGCCCTGGATGACGTTGACGAGATCGTAAACCACGCGGCGTTCAGCACCCATGACGAGATCGAGGTTGCGCAGGCCGACATCGAAATCGACGACCACGACCTTCTCCTTGTTCTGCGCCAGTGCGGCGCCAAGCGCTGCGGTCGAGGTGGTCTTTCCCACCCCGCCCTTGCCGGAAGTTACAACGACTACCTTCCCCATATGGCTCTCCTGTTCCTGTGTTGTTTCTCTGTTATCAGCCGAGCTTTGCGGCCTTGATCGTATCGTTTTCCAGCCAGAGCTGAACGGGCTGGCCGCGCAGCTTGTCGTCAATGTCCTCGGCCACCTTGTAGACGCCGTCGATGGCCAGAAGCTCCGCTTCGAGCTTGCGGCAGAAGATGCGCGCCGAAACATTGCCGAGCGAACCGGCCATGGCGCGACCGCGCAGGGCGCCGTAAATATGCACCGAACCGCCGGCGATGATTTCCGCCCCCGAGGCGACCGAACCGATGACGGTCACGTCACCCTCGGGAAACATGATCGACTGGCCGGAGCGAACCGGCTCGTTGATGACCAGCGACGGCACGACGGCCCTGACCTCACCGGCAGTGCGCGGCTTTTCCTCCGGCAACTCGGCAGCGATGGCGACCGGCTCAACCTCGACATCGGAAGCGGGCTTTCCGCCCTTCAGCGACGGCGGCATGCCCGGCTCGATCATCGAGGGGCGAACGCCCTCGATACCCATGATGCCGACATTGCGCTCCGTCAGCGCCGCCAGCAGCTCCTTCAGCCCCGCCTTGTCAAGCGACAGCTCCGACACATCCAGAACCACCGGACGCGACAGGAAGAAGCCCGCCGAACGGGCGGCGAGATCATCAAGCCTTTCCAGCCATTGATCGACCGGAGATTCGGGGGACAGGACGACTGCGAGGAAGGAGCGGCCTTTGATACGGATCGAACGCTGGTCTGTTAGCACTTTGGTCATCTTGGTAAACAAATCGTTGACAATTAGGTACCTCGAATATGGTTAACAAATGGTTAACGCCACCCCTGAAGCGGCGGATTCGTTAAGAAAATTCCGCTCCGAAAAACTTCATGCGAAACATTCAAAATCCATCGTTACCTTTTGATTTAACGCGTTTCCGGCACTTGTGAAAACTCACGATAGCAGCTCATCCTTGCTGCAACCTGACGCCGGGCATCGCGAGATGGGCACACATGTCCCCTACCCCAACCCGGCGAGTCGCGGAACACGCGAACGTCCGATTCCGGGACAATATCCGCCTTCGGCCAGATGATCGCATTATGCCTTCAAGGTAGAAAAGCGATTCCGTTATCTCCGGCGATGCTGTAGAGACAGGCGTCCCGACAGCTTCAACGGAAGAATGAGATGCACAGCAAAGTCCCGCCGCAGAACCAGATATTTTCGCAAGACTATGCGGCCTTCCTGTTCGACATGGATGGAACATTGCTCAACTCGATTGCGGTGGTGGAGCGGGTCTGGCGCGAATGGGCCGTGGACAACGGCATAGAGCCGAACGCTTTCCTGCAGCGCATCCATGGCATGCGCGCGTCGGAAGTGGTGCGCCGCGAAGCCGTTCCCGGTCTGGATGTCGCGGAACAGGCGGCGATGCTGCTGCAGAAGGAAATGGACGATGTCGACGGCATCCTCCAGATTCCCGAGGCTGCCGCATTTCTCGAAAAATTGCCGGCCGGCAAATGGGCAATCGTCACCTCCGCCGCCCGCGCGCTCGCCGAGCGCCGACTGGCGGCCGCAGGCCTCACCCCGCCTGCGGTGATGATCTGCGCCGAGGACGTGGTGAACGGCAAGCCCGATCCGGAAGGATATAAAAAGGCGGCGGAAAAGCTCGGCGTCGCGCCTGAAAACTGCGTCGTCTTCGAGGACGCCCCCGCCGGAATTCAGGCCGGGGAAAGCATGGGCGCCACCGTGGTCGTCATCAACGCCACCCACTCCCATCTCATCGAAACGCCGCATCTTTCCATAGGCGGATATGGTGAGCTGGATGTCGTCATCGGCGAGAACGGCGCCCTGAGGCTCGCAGGTGGCAGGGGCTGAAAAGCCGATCTTTCTATCCGCTAACAAGCCATCCCACCCGGCGTCATCCTCGGCCTGTCCCGAGGATCTAACCACCTATCGTAAAACTGACCGGTAGCAGATGCTCGGGACAAGCCCGAGCATGACGGAGGCAAGGTTTGCGAACTTTACCATCCTCTTATGCACAAAGACTCGGGCTGGCTGAATGCCCCTCCAAGCCGGAATGACGGAAGTGGTAAAAGCCCCGGAATAAGACAACGCCCGACCTGCTGAACCGCTATAAACTCCGCCCCCGCACTTTTCCGCCAGCGGCCGATTGACAGCACCGCATAAATGCGCCCTAATAAAATTGGTAAGACCATCTTACCGCTTGCGCGATCAGGGGAGACTTTCGCGCTGGGAGGATATCATGTTTGTGGCTCTGGAGCCGCGCCGCCTTTACCGGCTGGTCGCGGAACAAATTCGTTTGCTCATCGAAAGCGGAGAACTGACCGAAGGCCAGCGCCTGCCGGCGGAACGGGATCTTGCCGAACGCTTCGGCGTATCGCGTCCGACGGTTCGCGAAGCGCTTATCGTTCTGGAAGTGGAAGGCCATATCCATATCCGCATGGGTTCGGGCGTTTATGTCAGCGCAGCCGGCAAGCAGGCCAAGGAAAAGCCGCCGGTGCCGGATGCACATGGGCCATTCGAAATCCTGCAGGCGCGCTGCATCATCGAAAGCGCGATTGCGGAGGAAGCCGCAAGGCTTGCGACACCGGAATGCATCGCCAAGCTCGATGATATCATCGAACGCATGGCCGGCGCACTCGACAACTCACCACAGGCGCTCAATTTCGACCGGGCCTTCCACACCGCGATTGCCGACATCATCGGCAATTCGGCGCTGAACCGCTTTACCGGTCTGATCTACGACGAGCGCAGCCTGTCGCCCTTTTTCGAAAAGCTCGCCAGCTATTTCGAGGGGCCGCACACCTGGAACCTTGCCGTTCAGGAACACCGCGCAATCCGCGACGCCATTGCCGCTAACGACCCGGAAGGCGCGCGAGAGGCGATGCGGCAGCATCTGACGCTGTCGCAAAAGAGATTTTCCGAAAGTTTCGGGGAGGAAACGATCGGAGAAGAGTGACCGCGCCGCAACCGGCGACGGGAAAAATGAGAAATCTGGCTTTAATTCGGGAGGAGTTAAGAATGAAAATCAGATTGTCGACTTTGATGGGCGCAACAGCCGCAATCCTGCTTTCCGCGCTCGCGGCGCAGGCGCAGACCACGCTGAAATGGGCGCATGTCTACGAGACCTCCGAACCGTTCCACACCGATTCGGTCTGGGCTGCGGAAGAGATCGCCAAGCGCACCGAAGGCCGCTACAAGATCGATGTCTTTCCGGCTTCGCAGCTCGGCAAGGAAGCCGATATCAATCAGGGCCTGAAAATCGGCACCGTCGATATCATCATTTCCGGCTCCAGCTTTGCCGCGCGTGACTTCAAGCCGATCGGCGTCACCTACTTCCCCTATATCTTTCGCGACCCGAGCCATCTGATCGCCTACACCAAGAGCGATATCTTCAAGCGGCTCGCCAAGGGTTATGAAGACAAGACCGGCAACCACATCGCCGCCGTCAGCTATTACGGCACGCGTCACACCACATCGAACAAGCCGATTGCCGCCTGCGCCGACATGGCGGGGCTGAAGATGCGCGTTCCTGACGTTCCGGCCTATCTGGCCATGCCGCGCGCCTGCGGCGCCAACACCACCCCGATTGCCTTTGCGGAAGTCTATCTGGCGCTCCAGAACGGCACCGTCGATGCGCAGGAAAACCCGCTGACCACCATCGAGGCGAAGAAGTTCTTCGAGGTACAGAAGAACATCGTCCTGACGGGCCATATCGTCGACCACCTCAACACGGTGATTTCGAAGAACCTGTGGTCGCAGCTCTCCGATGAAGACAAGAAAATCTTCACCGAAGTCATGCAGCAGGCCGCCGAGCGCACCACCAAGACCATCGAAAGCCGCGAAAAGAGCCTCGTCGAAGACTTCAAGAAGCGCGGTCTCACCGTCGCCGAGGTCGACAAGGCCGACTTCGAGAAGAACGTCCTCGAAAAAGTGAAGTTCGAGGACTTCGGTTACGACAAGGCCGACTGGGAAGCCATTCGCGCCGTCAAGTGAGCCAAGATCCGGTGCGGCCCCGTTGCCGCACCGCCCTTTCTCTCCAGACGGGATATCTCAATGTCGCAGGAAATCCATACTCAGGTCACGCCTGAGGAACTCGCCCATACGTTCGACGAGGCGCCGCCGGAGGTCGATCTCAAGGTCTATTCATTCGAAGACTGGGTCACGCTCGGCCTCTTCTGGCTGATGACGGGCTGCGTGTTCCTTCAGTTCTTCACCCGCTACGTACTCAACGACAGCTACGCCTGGACGGAAGAAATTGCCGTCAACTGCCTGATCGGCGTCGTCTTTTTGGGTTCGGTCATGTGCGTGCGCATGTCGCGCCACATCCAGGTGGATGTGCTTTATCACTATGTGCCGCCACAGGTGGCCCGCGCCATGTCGATCCTTGTCGATGTGCTGCGTATCCTGTTCTTCGCCTACACCTCCTGGCTGATGTGGCGCTATCTGGAAATCGTCGCCGATGAGGAGATGGTCACCGTGGCGTTGCCGCGCAACATCGTTTTCTACACGGTTCTGGCCGCTTTCGTTCTGATGTTCTTCCGGTCGGTGCAGGTCTTCATCACCAATATGCAGCGTGGTTATTCCGTGCTCGAGCGGCCCGAAGAATTCCAGAGCGCGGGGGATTGATCACATGCTGCTTCTTATCGGCTCCTTTCTTCTCCTGATGCTGATCGGCCTGCCCGTCGCGATATCGATGGCCTCGGCCTCGCTGCTCTACATCGTCTTCTACAATGTCGCGCCTGATATCATCGCGGCGCAGCGCCTGATCGCCGGTGTGGAAAGCTTTCCGCTTCTGGCCGTTCCCTTCTTCATTCTCGCCGGCAACCTGATGAATACGGCGGGTGTGACGGGACGCATCTATTCCTTTGCCGTCGCGCTGGTCGGCTGGATGAAGGGCGGCCTTGCACAGGTCAACATCATCGGCTCGGTGATCTTTTCCGGCATGTCCGGCACCGCGCTTGCCGATGCGGCCGGTATCGGCACCATCGAAATCAAGGCTATGAAGGATCACGGTTACCCGGTCGAAGCGGCCGTCGGCGTCACCGCCGCCTCCGCAACGCTCGGCCCGATCTTCCCGCCGTCGCTGCCCTTCGTCATCTATGGCATGATGGCGAATGTCTCCATCGGCGCGCTGTTCATGGCCGGCATCGTTCCGGGCGTCGTGATGACGCTTCTGATGATGATCACGGTTGCCGTCTTCGCCTATATCAAGGGCTGGGGCTCCGATACGCCCTTCAGCCTCAGAACCATATTCGGCGCGTCGATCGAAGTTTTCGTGGTGATGATGGTGCCGCTCGGCATCTATATCCTCACGGCGTTTGGCCTGTCGCTCAACCTATCGATCCTGATCGTGTTGGTGATATTGCTGGCCTGTGACTGGTATTTCGACTTCTCGGCCGTGATGGCGCTGATGACGCCTGTCATCCTAATCGGCGGCATGACCATGGGCTGGTTCACACCGACGGAAGCCGCCGTTGCGGCCGTCCTCTGGTCGTTGTTCCTCGGGCTTGTCCGTTACCGGACGATGACCTTCAAAACGCTGGCGAAATCGACCTTCGATACGATTGAGACGACCGCTTCGGTGCTCTTCATCGTCGCGGCGGCCTCGGTCTTCGCATGGCTGCTGACGGTCAGCCAGGCGGCGCAGCTTCTGTCGGCGGCGATCCTGACGATCACCGACAGCAAGTGGATTTTCCTCGTGCTGGTCAATCTCCTGATGCTGTTCGTCGGCTGCTTCCTCGATACGATTGCGGCCATCACCATCCTCGTGCCGATCCTGCTGCCGCTGGTGCTGCAGTTCAATATCGATCCGGTGCATTTCGGTCTCATCATCACGCTCAACCTGATGATAGGCCTGTTGCATCCGCCGCTCGGCATGGTGCTGTTCGTGCTCTCGCGCGTGGCGAAACTCTCCGTCGAACGCACGACCATGGCCATTCTGCCCTGGCTGGTGCCGTTGTTCGTGGCGCTGCTGCTGATCACCTTCGTTCCCGCCATCACGCTGTGGCTGCCGACCGAAATGGGCCTGATCCGCTAACGCCAATATCATCGCCCGCGCGGTTTCCCGCGCGGGCTTCTTCCTCCCATACACATATGAGGGCATCGTCATGCAGACACGCGTGGCACGTCTATACGGCCAGAGGGACATTCGCGTCGAAACGCAGGACCTCATCGAGCCAGGGCCTGGCGAAGTGCTGCTCGCCATGGCGGCGGGCGGCATCTGCGGCTCCGATCTGCATTATTATCAGGATGGCGGCTTCGGTCCGGTCCGGGTGCGCGAGCCGATCATCTGCGGGCATGAGGCATCCGGCCATGTGCAGGCGCTGGGAGAGGGTGTCAGCGGGCTTGCCATCGGCCAGCTTGTCGCCGTCAATCCGTCTCAGCCCTGCGGCCATTGCCATTTCTGCCTGAAGGACCAGCCGATCCATTGCCTTGAAATGCGCTTCATGGGCAGCGCCATGCGCCTGCCGCATGAACAGGGCATGTTCCGCGACCGGCTGGTGGTTCCCGCCAAACAATGCGCGAGATTTTCAGAGGATACCTCACCGGCTGAAGCCGCCTGCACCGAGCCGCTCGCGGTGTGCCTGCATGCCGTGGCCCAGGCCGGCGCTCTGGCAGGTGCAAAGGTGCTGGTGACCGGCGCAGGCCCCATCGGCCTCCTGACCATTGCCGCCGCCCGCCACGCCGGAGCAAGCATCATCGTCGCCACCGACCTTACCGATGCCGCACTTGAACGCGCCCCCGCCATGGGTGCCGACCGCACCATCAATGTCGCGAAAGACGCCGAGGCGCTCATCCCCTATCAGGACAATAAGGGTTATTTCGACGTCATTTTCGATTGCTCTGCCGCCGGTCCAGCGCTTCGCGCCGCCTTTGCCTGCGTGCGCCCGCGCGGCACCATCGTGCAGGTGGGCGTCACCGGCGACATCACCATTCCGCTCAACGCGCTGGTGGGCAAGGAAATCCTCTGGCGCGGCTCACAGCGTTTCCACGACGAATTCGCCATTGCCGCCGGGTTGATCTCCAGCCGCAGGATCGATGTGCGGCCGATCATTTCCCACAGCTTCCCGCTTGGCGAGGCGAAAGCCGCATTCGAACAGGCCGGAGACCGCTCTGCCGCCTGCAAGGTGCAGCTGACATTTTCCGCAGACTGATATTTGAGGATTTAAGATGAGACATACATGGCGCTGGTTCGGCCCGGTCGACAAGGTCACGGTTCAGGATGCGGCTCAGGCGGGCGCGGAAGGCATCGTCAGCGCGCTGCATCACATCGCCACCGGCGATGTCTGGCCGGTGGACGAAATCGCCAAACGGCATGAAGCCATCAAAGCCGGCGGTCTTTATTGGGACGTGGTTGAAAGCGTGCCGGTCTCCGAGGATATCAAGACCCAGACCGGTGACTGGAAAACCCATATAACCAACTGGCAGGAAACGCTGCGCCGCCTCTCCGCCTCCGGCATCCGCACCGTCTGCTATAATTTTATGCCTGTGCTGGACTGGACCCGCACAGACCTGCGCTGGGAAACCAGACACGGCGCAAAGGCGATGCGTTTCGACCTTCCCGATTTCGCCGCCTTCGACATCCACATCCTGAAACGTCCGGATGCCAAGGCCGATTATCCGGACTGGCTGGCGGAGGAAGCGGCAAAACGCTTCGCCGACATGCCGGACACGAAAATCGCCGCCCTCGGGCGCAATATCGGCGCGGGTCTGCCCGGCTCGGCGGATGGTTACACACTTGCCCAGCTTCTGGAAAAACTGCGGTCCTATCACGGCATCAACCGCGAAAGGCTGCAACAGAACCTCATCGACTTCCTCTGCGAGGTGACGCCGGTTGCCGAAGAGGCGGGTATCAACATCTGCGCCCATGGCGACGATCCGCCATGGCCGCTGCTCGGCCTGCCGCGTATTCTCTCCACCGAAGCCGACTACGCCCATATGCTCTCAAAGGTCGATAGCCGCGCCAATGGCGTGACGCTCTGCACCGGTTCGCTGGGCGCGCGGGCGGACAATGACCTGCCCTTCATCGCCAGCCGTTTTGCAGATCGCATTCATTTCGTACATCTGCGCAATGTAACGCGCGACACCGACACCGTGCCCTGCTCTTTTTTCGAGGACGAGCATCTGGAAGGCGGAACCGACATGGTCGCCGTCATCGCCGCACTCCTCACCGAAGAAGCGCGCCGCCGGGCGGAGGGCCGTGAAGACCACACCATTCCGATGCGGCCCGATCACGGTCAGGAAATCCTCAACGACCTGACGCGCGGCGCACAACCCGGTTATCCCGCCATCGGCCGGCTGAAGGGGTTGGCTGAGCTGCGTGGCATCGAACGCACGTTATCGCACAGCCGTTTCGGGCTGGCGAAGGGTGATCGCTAAGCGAAAGCGCGGCCGCGTTTGATCGGCTTTCTATCCGTCATTCCGGCCTCGAGCCGGAATCCAGCCGACGCGCGTCCGCGCGGCGAAAAGACTCCTTTCAGCCCAAGGACTTGGGCTGGCTGGATTCCGGCTCAAGGCCGGAATGACGGATGAGAGAACCTGCGGTCAATCGCGCCTTGAACTGAAGCCAAGAAAAAGCCCCGAGCCCACCGGCGATGACGCCGGCGGCTTTCACGGCGGCGTCCATCAGATGCGGATGGCGGGTGGGCGACAGGAATTGCAGCGCCTCGATGCCGAAAGCCGCCGCAATGCCTGCCACGATGATCGCCAGCCAGTAACGCGGATAGGCGAGCACGAAGGCGGCCGAGCAGAAGGCGAAGGCCGCGGCGCGGTCCAGGCCCACCGTCGTCAGCGTGTGCGGACGAAAGCCGATAGGGCAAACTGTAACGATCACAATCAGCAGAAAAACCGACCAGGCGACATATTTCGGGAGTCTATTTGTCATCATGGCGTCACAATAGAGCGCCGTGCGCGTAAACGGAAGCGGGTCTTTTTCACGCCTTGCCCAATTAATCACACTTTTCGGTCAGATAGTTGAAAAACCGGCTTTCGCTCAGGCCCCACACGGGCTAAGGCAGAAGGCAACCGGGCGAGGATCGCGGCTGATGGCGTTTTCGCTGTCGCCTTTCGGTGCAACGTCACGGTGTCGGGTGGATTTTCCACACAGGATCAGATTTTCAGGGAAGAGCACAATGAGTTTCAAGCCGCACGGCAAACATCTGGTTGCAGGAGAATGGGTCGCAACGGAAGCTAAATTCCGCAGCGAGCCTGCACATGGCGAAGCTTTCGATTTTTCGGTCGGCACCGTCGATCTGGTGAATGCGGCCTGTGAAGCTGCCGAAGAAGCCTTCTGGAGCTACGGTTACACCACCCGCGAAGAGCGCGCCGCATTCCTCGACACCATCGCCGATGAGATCGAAGCACGCGCCGACGCCATCACCGAAATCGGCTCGTCCGAGACCGGCCTGCCCGCAGGACGTTTGCAGGGCGAACGCGGCCGCACCGTTGGCCAGCTGCGCCTTTTCGCCTCGCACATCCGCAAGGGCGACTATCTCGACCGTCGCCATGACGAAGCGCTGCCAGATCGTCAGCCGCTGCCGCGCCCGGATATCCGCCTGATGCAGCGCCCGATCGGCCCCGTCGCGGTCTTCGGCGCCTCCAACTTCCCGCTCGCCTTCTCCACGGCCGGCGGTGATACCGCTGCCGCTCTGGCAGCCGGCTGCCCGGTCGTCGTCAAGGGCCATTCCGCCCATCCCGGCACCGGCGAAATCGTTGCCGAAGCCGTTCTCGCCGCCGTCAAGAAGCACAATCTGCATCCCGGCGTTTTCTCGTTGATCCAGGGCGGCCGCCGCGATGTCGGTTCCGCGCTCGTGCAGCATCCGCGCATCAAGGCGGTCGGTTTCACCGGTTCGCTCGCCGGCGGCCGCGCGCTGTTCGATCTCTGCGCCCAGCGCCCCGAGCCGATCCCCTTCTTCGGCGAACTGGGGTCCGTCAACCCGATGTTCCTGCTGCCGGAAGCCGTTGCGGCTCGCGGTGAAGCCATTGCCAAGGGCTGGGCGGGCTCGCTCACCATGGGTGCTGGCCAGTTCTGCACCAACCCCGGCATCGCCGTCATCCTCTCCGAGCAGGCGGATGCGGTTGCTGAAACCGCACGTGCGGCCCTTTCGGAAGTCGGCCCTCAGGTCATGCTGACCGACGGCATCGCCGCCGCCTATCGCGACGGCCGTGATCGTATCGCTGCCGGCAACGGCGTGCGCGATGTTCTCACTACCACCTGCAACCTGCGCAATGCAACGCCTTACCTGTTCCGCGTTTCGGGCAAGGACTGGGTTGCCAACCATGCGCTTGCTGAAGAAGTCTTCGGACCCCTCGGCCTGATCGTGACGGTTGATAGCACCGAGGAAATGCTGGAAGTTGCCAAGAGCTTCGAAGGCCAGCTGACGGCAACCATGCATCTTGATGCCGGCGACGCCGAACTTGGTCGCAAGCTGCTGCCGATCCTCGAGCGCAAGGCCGGCCGCGTTCTCGCCAACGGTTTCCCAACCGGCGTGGAAGTCTCCGAAGCCATGGTGCATGGCGGCCCTTACCCGGCATCGACGAACTTCGGCGCAACCTCTGTTGGCACGATGTCGATCCGCCGCTTCATGCGCCCGGTTTCCTACCAGAACATTCCTTCGGATGTTCTGCCTGACGATATCCGCTAAAACTGATCGGGGCAGGCGCAGCGCTGCACCTGCCCTTTTTATTCGGCTTTACCGCCCTTCGGGAAATACGGCCTGACGCTGAAGCGTCAACCGCCTCCCCTTCTCCCGCCTCACGGTCCCCATCCAGATTTTTCCGTACCAAGACGTCGGCATCGGTTGACATCGCCCCCGCACGTAATGCTAATACGCAATCTCGTAACGTAATAACATTACAATCGTCCTTCAGAACCGATACCGGTTCGTATCCGCACGGGGATGATAACGCCTGGAAGGAACACCATGAGATTTTCCCTTCAACAGCACCTTGGCATGAGCGCGCTTGCCACGTGCCTTGCCCTCACCCTGCCGCTCGCCTCTGGCGTGGCGCAGGCGGAAGAAAGCGGCGACACCGTCAAGGAATGGCGGCTGTTCGTCGCCGATCACAGCCAGCCCGTGGTGCGCGCAATCAATTTCGAAACCGGCAAGGAACTCGGACGCTACGACCTCAAGGGCTATGCGGCGCTGACCGCCAGCGCCTCCGGCAAGACGGTCTTCGCGACGCAATCGGATGCCGACATGGTGCATGTGATCAAGACCGGCATCGTTTTCTCCGATCATGGCGAGCATCGCGATCTGGATGTGGAAGATGCGGCGCTTTTGCCCGTCACCTTCGAAGGCAAGCGCCCTTTCCACGTCGTGCCGCATGATGACCATGCCATTCTTTTTTATGACCGTGGCGGCAAGGCAGAGATCATCGATGAAGCAGCCCTGCTGGACGGCAAGGCCAAGGTCCGCACCGTCGATACGACCGCCCCGCATCACGGCGTGGCGGTGACCATGGGCCGTTACGTTCTGGTTTCCGTACCGAATACCGAGGTCGAAACGAAACCCGATACGCTGCCGCCACGCATCGGGCTGCGTGTTCTCGACAGGGAGGGCAAGCAGGTCGGCGAACAGGCGGCATGCACCGATCTGCATGGCGAGGCAACATCCGCGCGGCTTGTCGCTTTTGGCTGCAAGGAAGGCATTCTCGTTGCCCGCCCCGGCGGCACCGATGGTCCCAAGCTTGAAATGCTGCCCTATCCGGAAGATTTCCCGAAAGCCTATACCGGCACGCTGCTGGGCGGCAAATCCATGCAGTTCTTCCTCGGCAATTACGGTGAGGACAAGGTCGTCCTGATCGATCCTGACAGCAAGGACGCCTTCCGCCTGGTGGAACTGCCGACCCGGCGCGTCGATTTCATTCTCGATCCCGCCAATCCGCGCAACGCCTACATCCTGACGGAAGACGGCGACCTGCATGTGCTTGACGTGCTGGAAGGCGCCATCACCCGCAAGGCGAAGGTGACCGAACCCTACAGCAAGGACGGCCACTGGCGCGATCCGCGCCCACGTCTCGCTGTTGCCGATGGGCAGGTCGCGATCTCCGATCCGCGCCATTCCCTGATCCGCGTGGTGGATGCGGAAAGCCTGACGGAAACCCGCACGCTTGCGGTGGCAGGTCAGCCCTATTCCATCGTTGCCGTTGGCGGCTCCGGCGCTTCGCACTGATATCCAACAAAAGAAACCCCGTGCGCCTGAAGGACACACGGGGTTTCCTGATTTTGATGGGCCGTATTATCAGGCCGACTGCACAGCCTGTATCTTGTCGATGCCGCCGACAATGCCTGAGAAATCCTGCCAGACGCCCTGCGCGCCCTTGCGCCATTCATCCAGCGCTTCCGGCTGCAGCACCTTGCCGCCCTTCGAAAGCGCAAGCTCGACGGACTTCACTTCGTCCTCGACGATCAGCTGGTTGAAATATTGCGCGCCTTCGCTCGATGCTTCCAGGAGAACCTTCTTCTCTTCGTCGTCCAGCTGGTTCCAGAAGGTCGCGCCATAATAGACGACGCCTGAAGCCCAGATGTGGCCGGTTTCCGTCAGATAGGGCACGACCTCGTAAAGCTTGAAGCCGGCATAAGCGGACTTGGTGAGATCCATGGCATCAGCCACGCCGGTTGCCAGCGCATTATAGGTCTCGGTGATCGGAATACCGACCGGGGTGGTGCCGAAGGCGCTCCAGAGCTTGGTGTGCAGCGGGCTCTGGATAACGCGGATCTTCTTGCCTTCCAGCTGCTCCGGTCGGGTAACCGGCTCCTTGGTCAGAAGATGGCGAGCGCCGTAATTGATGAAATCGGCTGCGATGAATTGCTGGGCGGCGAGCTTCGTCTTCAGATCAGTGCCAGTCTCGCCCGTAACAACCTTGCGCACATGCTCGGCATCGCGGAACAGGAAGGGCAGATCGAGGATCTGCAATTCCGGTACCCAGCCGGAGAGCGAGGAGACGGTGGAAAGGCTCGCCTGAACCGATCCGAGCCGGATATTTTCCGCCACTTCCTTTTCACCGCCCAGCGCGCCGCTCTTGACGATATTGAAACGGAAACGGCCGGGCAGCTTTGCCTCCACCAACTCGCTGATCTTCACCCAGATTTCCGTTTCCGGCTTGTCGTCGGCGAAAAGCGACGCGACGGTGAGGCTGCGGGTTCTGGCATTTGCCGTGGTTACGAAGGCAGGCGCGGCGAGCGTTGCGGCGCCGATGGCGGAGAGTTTGAGGAGATTGCGGCGATCGATAATAGTCATGATTGAAACCCCAAATTTAGAAGAAAATGGCCCAAGCGCACAAAATGGCGAGGGAAACGAGAAGCGAGACGAGATAAGGAACGACGGCCCGGAAAAGTGCTGTCGCCGGAATGCGGGTGACGCCGCTGACCACGAAGATCAGCATGCCGAGCGGCGGTGTCAGGCCATGGATCATCAGATTGACCACGAGGATGACGCCGAAATGGATGGGATCAATGCCGGCGGCCACGGCGGCGGGCAGCAGGATCGGCCCGAACAGCAGGATGGCCGCGCCAATGTCCAGCACCAGTCCCACCACGAGCAGGATCAGGTTGGAGAGTAGAAGCACCGCAATCTTGCTGCCACCGAGCAAAGTCACAAAATCCGTGACGAGCCCCGAGACATTGTCAACCGCCAGCAGGAAGGCAAAAGGCCCGGCCGTGCCGATCAGAAGACCGATGGCCGCCGCCTCACCCGCCGACTGGCGGAAGGTCGCGAAAATGCGGCCCGCGCCCAGCCGGTAACCGAAGCCGAGAAGCAGCGTGTAAAGTGCGGCAAGCGCTGCCGCTTCCGTGGTGGTGACGATGCCGATGCGGATGCCGACAACCACGATGACGCCAAGACCGAAGGCCGGTATGGCGGCGATGGCCGAGCGCCAGCGCTCCGCACCCGTCGCGCGTGGCAAGGTATCGACGCTGCGCACGCTGAAATGGATTGCCACCGCAAGGCAGACCGCCATCAGCCCGCCGGCAAAGAAACCGCCAACCAGCAGCGAGCCGACCGACAGATTGGTGGCCGTTGCGAGGATGAGAAACGCGATGGAGGGCGGAATGACATTGTCCAGCACGGAAGTGGCGGCGATGATCGCGCCCGCCTGCGCCGGCGGATAGCCGTGCTTGACGAGTTCCGGCTGGAAGGTGGAAGCGCCGAAGGCGGCATTGGCGACCGATGAGCCGGACGCGCCGGAAAAAAGCACGCTGGTCAAAAGCGTCGTCTGCGCCAGGCCTGCCCGCCGGTGCCCGACCATGGAGGCAGCGAAACGCACCAGCTGGTTGGCGACGCCCGATTCCGTCAGCAGGCTTCCGGCCAGCAGGAAGAAGGGAATGGCGAGCAGCAGG
The DNA here is from genome assembly GCF_027871605.1 of Agrobacterium sp. CFBP 3001. Taxonomy (NCBI): domain Bacteria; kingdom Pseudomonadati; phylum Pseudomonadota; class Alphaproteobacteria; order Hyphomicrobiales; family Rhizobiaceae; genus Agrobacterium; species Agrobacterium sp. CFBP 3001. Next base: position 67,034 of record NZ_JAQAHD010000004.1, on the reverse strand, counting down.
AATTTCGACATGCCGGTCACGGTTGACGAAACGATGGCCGGTTCCGGCAAGGTGCTGCCGAAGGCAATCGCCACATAGGCGGCGGCAAGGAAGGCATGGGCAAGCGGCGCAGCGAGCACCAGCCCCACGGCCGCCGTCAGCGCCAGAAACAGGCTCGGCGGCAGGTTCGTATCGACGAAAACTTCCGGCAGGCCGACATACGCCACAATGGCGATGGCGAGAGATGCGAGAACGGCAAACACCTTGCCTTCACTGACACGCTGAAGCGCCAGATAGAAAAGGATAAGCGCGCCGCCTGCGCCGAGAAAGCCGAAACGCACCCATTCCGGCAGACCAAGCGTCGGAGATGTGCCGCCAAGCATCGCCGCGATCTCCACTCCGCCGAAAGCGAGGATGAGTGCTGCGATAAAGGAGAAGGCATCGGCCAGAACTTCGGTCGCCGCGTGAAATCGTTGCGGAAGGAACCGCACGAAGACATCGAGCCGCATGGCGAGCGCACTTTTGAGACTGAGCGGCGCACCGACAGCGATCATGGCCACATGCAGCCAGATGCCGAGGTCTTCCGCGCCAATGAAGCCTGTGTGAAACAGATAACGCAGCGTGACATTGACCAGCACCACCAAGAGCAGCGCCGCAAGGATTGCTGCCGCGACCGCGCCGAGCACCGTGTCCAGAACGGCGAGCACCCGCTCGGCCACGCGTTGCGGGCCGATGCGTCTTTGTGCGATTGTCGTAGCAGGACTCGCCGTCATGGGTTTCTTCTCCACTCCCGAAGCCATGCTCAGGAGGCCTTGGCCGAGAGATCGCGGTCGAACAAAGTCGACCATGTGAATTGTTTTGCCGCCGAGACCTCACGCGATACGTCGAGACGCGGCAGAACCTTTTCGCCGAAGCGGAACGCCTCTTCCAGCAATGGCATGCCGGAAAGGATGAAGGTATTCACGCCCGCCTTCTTATAGGCCTCCAGCGTGCGGATGACAGTATCCGGCGAACCGACAATCGCGGTTCCCGGTCCCGGCCGCACAAGGCCAATGCCGGCCCAGAGGTTGGGCGCGATTTCAAGATCGCGCAGGTTCTCCGGTTTCTGTCCGCCGTGCATCGCCGTCATTCGCTGCTGGCCGACGGAATCGGTCTTGCCGACGAAATGCTGGTTGGCGGCAATGGCACGCTCATCCATGCGCCCGTAGAGATCAGCGGCGGCGGCCCATGCCTCTTCATCCGTATCGCGCACGATAACATAAAGGCGAATGCCGTATTCCAGTTCGCGACCGAGCTTTTCCGCGCGGGCCTTGACCAGATCGACCTTCGCGCCGATCTGATCGGGCGTTTCACCCCAGGAGAGGTAGGTCTCGACATGTTTGGCCGCAACGTCGATGGCCTTATCCGAGGACCCGCCGAACCACAATGGCGGCGGCTCGATGCCCTGCCCCACCGGAAGAGCGAGCTTCGCGCCCTCCGTCTGGAAATGCCGGCCCTTGAAATCGACCGTTTCGCCGGCAAAAAGCCGGTGCCATATCTGCAGATATTCATCCGCCATATCGTAGCGCTCGTCATGCGGCATGGTCATGCCGTAAGCGCCGAGCATCTTCGCATCGCCCGAGACGACATTTATCAGCAGGCGGCCGCGTGAAAACTCCTGAAGCGTCGCCGCCATCTTGGCGAGCAGCGTCGGCGCGACAAGGCCCGGATGAATGGCGACCAGAAACTTCAGCCGCTCGGTATAGGAAAGCAGCGCGCCCGCCAGAACCCAGACATCATGCGCGCCGGTGGCAAACAGCGCACCGGTGTAACCCAGCTGGTCGTAAGCGAGCGCCAGCTGTTTGTAATAACCGAGATCGACCTTGCGGGACCCTTCCGGCTGCCAGGGATAGGCACCATCGGGTGCGCACATGTACCAGAAAACATTCATCTGCCGCCTCCCGTGCTGGCTGATTGCCCGGTCAGAACCGGTAAAGAGAAATGACCGTGCCTGTAAAGCGTATCGGCCTCCTCCTGCTGTTCGGCAAGGATATTTTCGGCAGCGGCCACGACGGAAAGGTCTCGCGACCTCAGCACCTTGGCCCAGGACTGTGCATCACCTTCGCTGCCTGTTTCGGCGGCGAGAAGGGCAGCGGCTTTGTCGATATCCGCCATCACGGCCCGGCCGACGCGATCCAGTTCGGCCGCAATTGCCTGCCCTGTCTCGCCCGCTATGTTGTGGCGCGCAAGCGTCCAGAATAGCGAACGGTTGGGAATGGCGGAGCCGCAACGGACAAGAAGGCCGATCTCCTCATGGGTCAGAGCCTTTTCCAGCCGCGGCGACATCGTCACCCAGGCATCGACACGGCCTTCCACGAGATCGCGCAGGCTATCGCTGTCGCCGCTTTCAATACGGGTCACATCCGCAAGGCCAAGCCCCGCCCCTTCCAGGCTGCGCGCCAGAAGATAGGTGTGAAACGATCCATCGATCAGCGAAATGCGCTTTCCCGAGAGATCAGCGGCTGAGCGGATCGGGCTATCGCGCCGCACGAGGATTGCGCCATTGGCGGGCCTCGGCGCGGAAGCAGCGATATAGACCGCCGAAAGCCCGCGCGCATCCGCCTCAATGGGCGGTGTCGAGCCGGTGCCGCCGAAATGGATGTCGCCCTTTTCCAGAAGAGCTGCCGTATCGCGGCCTTCACGATAGCCCACGAATTCCGGATCGAATTCTTCAAAGGCGCCGGGCCAGAGCCGGGCGAGACGTAAATGCAGATTGTTGGGATGAACCCCGATTTTCATGTCGACACCTCATTTCCCATTCAATCTACTTTTTTATAGAATGTTTTCGAGAAACGTTTTGGCGATCCTCGGCCGGAAAGCGAAAGAGAAATCTACCAATCCTGTAGATTTTGAAAAATGCCAGACAGCGCTGAGATGAGGCTCTTCAAGCCATTGAAATTTTTCGCCATACAATCTACTTTTTTGTAGTTTGAAAAATGGGCCTGTAGTCGTGACGAAACCGGTTTCCAATCTCATCTGCCGCAGCGTGGTGGAAGCGAGCGAGCTTTTGAAGCTTGTCGCCAACGCCAATCGTCTGGCCATCGTCTGTTATCTAATGGAAACGGAAGCCTCCGTTTCCGCGCTGGAATATGAACTCGGTATCCAGCAACCCACGCTTTCGCAGCAGCTTGCCGAATTGCGTGACGCCGGTGTGATCGAAGGCTCACGGGAAGGCAAGGCGGTGATCTATCGTGTCACCGATCCGCGCATCGTCCAGCTGGTTTTGACATTGCGCGGTCTTTACACGGAGCTTTCCGATGTGACCGGCAAGAAAGGCAGACGGGCACTGCCGCTGGATGAGGCAATGTTCGACTAGCATGATCGACCTTTACACCTGGATCACGCCCAACGGCCTTAAAATCTCGATTGCGCTGGAAGAACTGGGCCTGCCCTATACCAGCCACGCCATCGACATCGAAAAAGGCGAGCAATTTGCCGCGGATTACGTCCGCATCAATCCCGGCTCGAAAATCCCTGCGATCGTCGACGATGAAAACGGCACCGTCCTGACGGAATCGAACGCGATCCTCATCTATCTCGCCGAAAAGGTAGGCCGGCTTCTGCCCGCCTCCGCGACAGAGCGACTGGTCGTCACAGAATGGCTGATGTGGCAGGCCGCCAATTTCGGCCCGACGCTCGGTTATGCCCATTATTTCCTGACCTACCATGCCGGACAGGCCCCCTTTGCCGAGACACGTTTCGCGGCGGATGTGGCGCGGCTTTACCGGACATTGAACGACCGCTTGAGCGAGCGGGAATTCGTGGCCAGCGATTTTTCAATAGCCGATATCGCCATCTGGCCATGGGTCTCACGTTTCGCGCGCCACAAAATCAATCTCGATGATTTTCCGGCGGTACAGCGGTGGTATCGCCAGCTTGGACAGCAGGAAAGTTTTCAGCGCGGTTATCGCGTACCCTTCGCAACGTCGGACGTACCCGGAATCTAACAGGCGACGAGGTGGCCGGGCGAAACCTCGCGATATTCACGCGGCTTGACGGCATAATCAACGGCGCGGATAGGGCTTTTCAGCTCGTCATTCGCAGCACCGCGCCTTGTGTTGCGGCGATCCGGGTCTGGCACCGGAACGGCCGCCATCAGCTTGCGGGTATAGTCGTGCTGCGGATTGTCGAAGACAGCCGCACGCGGGCCGATTTCGACGATCTCGCCGAGATACATCACCGCAACCCGGTGGCTGACGCGTTCCACCACCGCCATGTCATGGCTGATAAACAGAAAGGCAAGGTCGAGGCTCTGTTGCAGATCCAGCATCAGGTTGATGACCTGCGCCTTGATGGAAACATCCAGCGCCGAAACGCTTTCATCCGCGACAATCACCTTGGGCTGGAGCGCCAAGGCACGGGCGATGCAGATGCGCTGGCGCTGACCACCGGAAAATTCATGCGGGTAACGCGACGCCATGTCCGGTGAGAGGCCGACCTTTTTGAGCATGTCCGCCACCACATCCTTCGCCTCGCGGGCGCTTCCCATGCGGTGTTCCAGAAAAGGTTCGGCAATCGCGGCACCCACCGTCATACGCGGATTGAGCGAGGCGAAAGGGTCCTGAAAGATCATCTGAACCGTCTTGCGCATGTCCCGCATGCCCGTCTTGTCGAGTGCGAGAATGTTTTCGCCGTTGACCACAACCGAACCGGCATCCGGCTCGATCAGCCGCATGATGGCGCGTCCGGTGGTGGATTTGCCGCAGCCACTTTCGCCCACCAATGACAATGTTTCACCGGCCCTGAGATCGAAAGACACGTTTTCCACCGCATGGACCCGGCCGCTGAGACGCCCCAGAAGACCGGAGTGAATATCGAAGCGCTTGGTCAGTCCCTCCACCTTGAGCACGGGCTGTGCGGCTGCGTCAACGGTATCGGCCGGACGCGCCGGCTCCTGCGTTTCCCCCGTGGTGGTGTTGACGATGGGAAAACGGAGCGGTCTTTCCTCGCCTTTCATCGACCCCAGAACCGGAACGGCGGACAAAAGTGCGCGCGTATAGGGATGTTTACCGCGGTGGAAGATATCCGCAGTCGCACCGACTTCCACCTGCTCGCCGCGATACATGACGACCGTGCGGTCGGCGATTTCGGCCACCACACCCATGTCATGGGTGATGAAGAGGACTGAGGTGCCCTCCTCTTCCTGCAGCGTCTTGATGAGGTCGAGAATCTGGCCCTGAATGGTCACATCAAGCGCCGTCGTCGGCTCGTCGGCGATCAGGAGCTTCGGCCGGGAAGCGAGCGCCATGGCGATCATCACGCGCTGGCGCATGCCGCCGGAAAAGCGATGCGGATATTCATCGAAGCGCGAGGCGGCGGAGGGTATACGGACCTTTTCCAGCAGGCGGATCGTCTCCGCCCGCGCATAGGCTTTCGACATCGGCTGATGGCACAGCAGGGCTTCGGAAATCTGGTCGCCGATGGTGAAAAGCGGATTAAGGCTGGTCATCGGCTCCTGAAAGATCATCGCCACTTCATTGCCCCGCACCCGCCGCATGGCGTCTTCGGAAAGGGACAGCAGGTTGCGACCGCCGAGCAGAATTTCACCCTGAACCCTGCTGCTTTCCCGATCCAGCAACCGCATGATGGAAAGCGAGGTAACGCTTTTGCCGGAACCGCTTTCGCCGACGATCGCGACCGTCTCCCCCGGTCCGACATCGAAGGAAATATCACGCACCACCGGCTTCCAGCCGCCATCCACGTGAAAGGACGTGGTGAGATTGCGGACGGAAAGCACGGCATCTTCGGCACGGAGCGGTGCTGACTGCGGCATGGTCATGATCGTTCCCTTCTTTTCTTCTCATTTGAACTCAGGCAGGGCGTCGCCGCCTGTTTCTTCTCCCCAAGGGGGAGAAGGTGGCCCGAAGGGTCGGATGAGGGGGCAACGCCAGCGATAGACCGCACCCTTGCCCCCTCATCCCGCTGCCGCGGACTTCTCCCCCTCGGGGAGAAGAAACTCGTGGCACCCGCTCGTTCCATATGCAGTCGTTACTTAGTCCGGCCAGCGCAGCATGCCGTCGAAACGGTGGCGGCTGCGGTCCTCGAACGGTGTTGCAATCACCTCGTTGGAGGCGCGCGCCTTGTCCAGCTCCTCGGCCAGCCGGGAAGCCACAATGGTTTCCTGGCCGGGATGCAGGTTGCAGGGGTCGAGATAGAAATAACGGTGTTCCACCTCGTGATCGCGGACAATGATCGGCGGGCTGCCTTTGGCGAGCGCCGTCGTCAGGTCCCAGGCGGTGATATGGGCTTCCTCGGCATTGATGATGACACGCAGTCGGTCGAGCGGGTTGTTGGTTGGGTCGGGTTCGATCAGCGCCGTCACGCCGGGGCGTCCGTCCAGCGTCTTTTTCCAGAGGTTGAGATAGCCGGTTTCACGCTCGCGAATGCCGGCATGGTCACGCTTTTCCCAGGCTTCCAGCGCCGCCATCACGCCATAGATGCTTTCCTTGCCGACCTTCATGCCGCGGCCAACGCCCATATTCTGCAGGAAGGCGCTGCGCACCAGCTCCTTTTTGCCGGCGACGATGCCGGAAGTCGGGCCACCGAGGAACTTGTGGCCGGAATAAAGCACCACATCCGCGCCCGTTGCCAGAAACAGCTTCAGATCATATTCGGAAGCCGCATCGACGATGACAGGCACGCCCCTGGCATGGGCGATCTCGACGAATTCGGAAAGGTGCAGCAGACCGTAATTCACCACATGGTGCGAGACGACATAGACCGCCGCAGCCGTCTTTTCGGTAATGGCGTTTTCCATGTGGAAACGATGGGTCGATGTTGCCTGCCCGATCAGCACCACCTTGCCGCCGCCGAGACGGATTGCCTGATCCACCGGCGCCCCATAGCTCACCACATGGCCCATCTGCACCAGAACCTCGTTCTTTTCCGGGGTCACATCGGGCAGCTTTTCGATGGCCAGCAGATTATTGCCGGTAATGGCGCTCGCCACCGCAAGGCTTATGCCCGAGGAGCAGGAGGCCGTGACGAAACCGGCCTCGCCGCCCGTCAGCCTCGATATCACCGCGCTTGCCTTGCGTTGCAGATCGTTGATCTCGACGAATTGCGGCAGGATGGCCGCCATGGCCTCGACCGCTTCCGGAACGACGATAGAAGCGCCGAGCGAGGTCATGGTGCCCGAGACGTTGATGACCGGGCGAAGGCCGATCCTGCTTCTGATATCCTCGGTCATGTCTTTCTCCTGTCTTTGCGATGCGATGGGCATCGACATATATGCCATAATAATGTAATAGCTTCTCAAAATTCATGAGGAGCCAAAATTGGACGCCCATAAACTGGACGAAACGCCTTCAACCGCCCTGTCCGACGCCGCCGAAAACGCGGACGCGAAGGCGGCCAAGCGCTCGCGCGTCAGCGGCATCGACCGCGCCCTTCAGGTTATTGATTATCTTTATGAAACCGGATCGCCGGCTGGCGCCTACGCCATCGCCAAGGCGATCAAGGCGCCGCTTTCCACCGTCTATGTGATCATTGACGATCTCGTCGAAAAGAACATGCTGGCGCGCAATGCCGATGGCAACATCTGGCTCGGCGCGCGGCTTTACCACTATGGTCTTGCCTATGCCCGCTCGCTGGATTTCATGGGTGTCGCCACCCACGAAATGCACGATCTGTGCCGCCATGCGGGCGAGACCGTGCAGCTTTGCGGCCGCGATGGCGACCATATGCTGGTGTTGGCCATGGCCGATGGTCCGAGCCATTTTCAGGTCGCCTCGCGTGTCGGCACCCGCGTTCCCTTGAACTGGACGGCGTCCGGCCGCCTGCTCGTCGGGCATCTGCCCGAGGCGGAACGTGTCGAGCTTTTCAGGCGCTGCGCCCGCACCTCGCCGACCGGTCGCGCCGAAATCAACCCCGAAACCCTGTCGCAATCGGCAGGTGCCGCTTTCCATGACCGGCTGTCGATACAGGTCGCCGAATCCGATTACGCCGTCGCCTGCATCGCCTCGCCGATCTGCGACAACAGGGGCGAATGCGTTGCGACGATTTCCATCGTGCTGCCGGAACAGAAGGTGCTGGCGGACGAAAACCATTATACCGAACAGGTCAGGGTCTCGGCGGAACGGATCGAAAAGCTGATGGGCTGGCGCAACCATTGAACGGCCTCAATCCTTGAGCGCGACGATGGCTTCTATCTCAACGGTGATGTTGCCCGGCAGCGAGCCAAAACCGACGGCGGAGCGGGCGTGCTGCCCGGCATCGCCGAATACATCGATGAAGAGATCGGAGCAGCCATTGATGACGCTCGGGTGATCGCGGAAATCGCTGACGGCGTTGACCATGCCGAGCAGCTTGACCACCTTCTTCACCCGCGACAGGTCTCCCAGCGCCTCATGCATGACCGCCAGCAGGTTGATGCCGGTGAGGCGTGCGTGGTTATAGGCCTCTTCCAGCCCGATTTCCGCGCCCACCTTGCCGGCGTAAAGATGGCCGTTTTCCTCCCGCGGCCCCTGCCCCGAAAGATAAAGCATGTTGCCTTCCACCACATGGGTGACGAAATTGGCGATCGGCGGCGGCGGCGGCGGCAGGGAAATGCCGAGCGCGGCGAGCCGGTCATAGGGCGAATGACGCCCCTCTGCCTCAAGCGAAGACTGTTTCACGCGAATTCCTCATAATACAGGGACGGGTATCCCCTTAATCTCTGCGGAAGACGTAGGGGATTGCCCTCCTCCGCCTTGTCCATTTGGGTTCAGCGCCAGGAATAACCATGGCTGTGGCGCACGAGCTTGCGCGCCCTTGGAATGTAACGGCTGGCAGCAATCGCCTCCGCGCCGATGACCGCGTAACGCGGCTCGAACAGGCGCTTCAGGCGCGAGACGTCGCCATTGGAATCGGTCGCTTCCAGATCGGAATCCACGAGATCGAAAACCGTGAAATCGGCGCGCTGGCCGACATCGAGACGGTTTTCCATATCGAGGCGGATCACGGAGGCCGGATTGCGGGTGACGGCCTCGACGACATTTTCGAAGGGCATATTGACCGACAGCAGCTTCGACATGGTCGTCGCCAGATCCCAAACCGGGAAATTCATCGAATGGCCATGCAAATCCGTGGAAATCGAGAACGGCAGCAGCCCGCGCGCAATCGCCGCTTCCGCCACCTTGAAGGAGAAGGAGGCGCCGCCATGGCCGATATCCAGCCGGATGCCTTCGCCCGCACAGCGTTCGGCAAGGTTGAACAGGTCCTCGTCTTCCATGATGCTGGAACCCGATTTGCCGTTGAAGCAATGGGTCACGACATCGCCGGGGCCGAGAATTTCCAGCACCTCGTCATAAAGTGCGGGCGGTTCGCCCACATGCACCATCATCGGCACTTTCAGGATCTTGGCGATCTTCTTGCCGAGCTTGACCGGCGTAACACCCCAGGAGCCGGTGATAACATGGCTCGCCCGCACCTTGAGGCCGACAATATGTTCGCTGTTTTCGGCGTAACATTCGATGATACGATCGAGATCGATATCCTTGATGTCGCGCAGTTCCGGCACGCGGTTACAGGCGACGAGACCGATGGAACCGAGATTGAGGAAGGCCTTGATGCGCTCTCTCGAGGGCTCAATGATATATTCACGGAAACCGTGGAAATTCGCCTCACCCGCCGAACCGGCATCCACCAGCGTGGTCACGCCGCGCTCGGCCCCGCATTCCGAGGGGCGGATGGAGATATCGGTGCCGCCATGCCAGATATGCACGTGCAGATCGACCCAGCCGGGCGAAATGAAGGCACCCTTGGCATCAATGCGCTGCGCATCAGCAGGCACTTGAAGGCCAAGCCCAACCGCAGCAATCCTGCCATCGCCGCCGATCAGGATATCGGTCGAAGCCTGTGGTGCGCCCTTTTCGAAACCAACGGGTTTGACATTGGTGAGAAGAATGGGAGCTTGAAGAGGCGTTTTCGCCTGTTCACCGGACGTCATATTACAAATCCCTTCGCAGTCTTGGGTCGAGCATGTCCCGCAGCCCGTCACCGACCATTTGCAGCGACAGCACGGAAAGAATGATGGCAAAGCCGGGGAAATAGGTCATCCAGTCGGCTTGGCCGATATATTGGCGACCGGCGGAGATCATAGTTCCCCAGGTCGGAATTTCCGGGCTGACACCAAGCCCCAGAAACGACAGGCCGGCCTCGGCCAGCATGGCGCTGGCAAAAAGGAAGGTGCATTGAACGAGGATCGGCGAGACCAGATTGCGCAGCACATGCCGCGTCATGATGTGGAAGGTGGAAATGCCAAGCGCCTTCGCCGCCTCCACATAGGGCAATTCGCGGATCACCAGGGTCGAGGCGCGCACGATGCGGGCAAGGCGCGGCGAATAGACCACGGCAAGTGCGATGATCACCGTCGTCAGCGACGGGCCGAGTGCTGCAACCAGCGCAATCGCCAGCAGAATATCCGGGAAGGCCATCATCGCGTCGATCAGCCGCGCAATCGGCGTATCCAATTTCTGGAAGAAGCCGGCGAGCAGGCCAAGGGTGATGCCGATCAGCGCCGAAAGCGCCACCACGGCGGCGCCGACCAGAAGCGACAGCCTTCCGGCATAGATGGTGCGCGAGAAGACGTCGCGACCGAACTCGTCGGTGCCGAACCAGTAAAGCTCGCTTGGCGGCTTCAGGCGGTTCACGATCGACAGTTTCGACGGCGAATAGGGCGCAATCATCGGCGCGAAAACCGCGAGCAGCACGAAGACGAGCAGCACAATGAGACCGGCAGCGACCGTCTTGCGCTTCACGAGGCGCCGAATGAACAGGACGGTCGGGTTGCGTGCCGGCGGAGCGGTGGAAACGATATCGGCCATCAGTAACGAACCCTCGGATCGACCAGCAGATAGAGCATGTCGATTGCAAAATTGATGAGCACGTAAAGCCCGGCGATGACGAGAAGCGCGCCCTGAATGACCGGATAATCGCGCCTGAGAACGGCCGAGACGACGAGATTGCCGACCCCCGGCAGGCCGAAGACGGTTTCCGTCACCACTGCGCCGGAAATAAGCACGGCGGCGGTGAGCCCAAGCACGGTGAGGATGGGGATAAGCGCGTTTTTCAACGCATGTTTCATCACCACGCGGCGCTCCGTGACGCCTTTGGCACGGGCGGTGCGGACATAGTCGTCACCTAAAACATCCAGCATCGAGGCGCGGGTGAAGCGCAAAATGAGGGCGGAGGAAACGAGGCCGAGCGCGATTGCCGGCAGGGTCAGGTGATACATGCGCTCAAGGAAGCTCGCGCCTGGCCCGCCATAACCCGATACCGGGAACAGATCGAGCCGCACGGCGAAGACCTGCATGAGGATGAGGCCGAGCCAGAAGCTCGGAATGCTCGCCGCCAGCATCGCCACCGTCGTCGCTGCCTGATCGACAAAAGAGCCACGCCGGTACGCGGCATAGATACCGATGGGAAGCGCGATGACGCTGGCGATCAGCAGCGAAAAAATCGTCAGGAAAAAGGTCGGTTCGGCCCGGTCCAGCAGGGCTGATCCCACCGGCATATTGAGGAAGATAGACTGGCCGAGATCGCCCTTCAGCAATTGCCCGATATAATAGACATATTGCACGCCGAGCGACTGATCTAGGCCGAGCCGGCCGCGCAGCTCCGCAATATCCTGCGCCGAGGCATCCGGCCCCAGCATCACGGCCGCCGGATCTCCGGGCGTGACGCGCAGGATGACGAAAACGATGGTGACGACGAGGAACATCACCACGATCATTCCCGCAAGTCTCTGGAAAATATACCGTATCACGTATGAAGGCTCCGAAGCGCGTGATTGCCGCTATCAGGCGACGGTTGAATCGGGTTGCTTAAAGATCGACTGCTCACTTCCGTCATGCCGGACTTGATCCGGCATCCAGCCACCACGCGTCCGCGTGGTGAAAAGGTCTCTTGCGATCAAGGACTTGATCGCGCTGGACCCCGGCTCGAGGCCGGGGTGACGACGTGCGGTGCCGGCCTTATTTCGTAACCGATGCATTCCAGAAGTAAGGCCATGGAGCCGGATCGACGCCTTCCAGCTTGTTGGACTTGGCCGCCACGGCATTGAAGTCGCCGATCTTGATGAGCGGCAGCTCGGCATAGATCGTCTTCTGCACATTGGCCCAGAGCGAAACGCGCTTCTCCGGATCGGCTTCCGAGGTGAAGGCGTCAACCGCCGCCTTGCGCGCCGGCGTATCCCACCAACCCGGTGAGCCGGTGGAGAGCGCACCGATCAGCGCCGGCTCCGGCAGGAAGGGGCTATGGGTGATGTAGATATCCCAGAGCTTCGGGTCGGCGCGGCGCTGCGTCAGCGTCGCCCAGTCCACAACCTGCATATCCACCTTGAAACCGGCAAGCTTCAGATATTCTGCAGCGACCTGCGCCATCTTATAGTGGAACTCATACTGGCGGCTGGTGAGGATGCGCAGCGGTTCGCCGTTGTAACCGGCCGCCTTCAGCTTTTCGGCGGCGGCTTCCGGATTGCCGAGATTGTAATTGCCCTCGACGCCCTCTTCCGAATGCCAGGAGAAATTATCGGGATAATAGGCGCCATCGAGCGCATAGAAATCCGTGCTGCCGAAAGCGGCCGCCAGCATATCCTCCATATTCAGCGCTTCGGTCACCGCCTTGCGGACCTCCAGCTTGGAAGAAAGCCCCTCCTTCGTGTTGAACACGAAGACCGGATAACCGAAAGGCTTCAGCATCAAAGGCTGCGAGGCAGACGACGACTTCACCTTGTCGAAGGATTCCACCGGAATGGAATCGACGTAATCATATTGCCCGGAAACGGCGGCTTCGACGCGAGTATTCGGATCGGGCACCGGAACGAAGCGGATTTCATCGAGATATTGATGGCGAGCGCCACCATAACCGTTGCTTTCGCCATCGCGGGACTTGTAGCCATCGAAACGGACGAGCTGGATATACTGGTCGGCCTTGCGTTCCTTCAGCATATAGGGCCCGGTGCCGATGAATTCGGCCATCGGCTCGGCCTGCTTTTCAGCGGGCAGGATGATGGCTGCGGAATTGTTGAAAGCGAGAAGCGAAGCGAGCGGCGCATAGGGCTGCTTGAGGGCGATCGTCACCGTTCCGGCATCCGGCGCGGAGATATTCTCGATAAAGCCGGCGGCCTGTTTGCCGCGCGAGGCGATCTTCATCCAGCGGCCGAGCGAAGCGACGACATCTTCGGATGTCATGTCGCTGCCGTCATGGAACTTGATGCCCTGCCTGAGCTTGATCGTGTAGGTTTTGCCGTCCGCACTGATCTCGGGCAGGCTTTCCGCCAGAAGCGGTGTCACCTTCCAGCCCTTGTCGAAGGTATAGAGCGTTTCGAAAATATGCTGCGTGACGATGCCGACGAGATCGGCAGTAGACGCCATGGGATCGAGGGTCGGCGGCTCGCCGATCGTGGCGACATTGATGACGCCGCCCTTCTCCGCAGCCATCATTACACTCGGCGCCAACATCAAAGCGGCGGTGGCGAGAAATGCAAGTTTACGTCTCATGGTCAAGCTCCCAGCTCTTATGTGTTCCATTATTATGTTATATGCATCTTTATAACAGAATATCTCGATAAGACGCCTTGTCAATGACAATGCGGCGCGATGATGGGTTTCCATGATCGGCAAAACGCAAGACAAGTCTTCAGGAGAGGTGGCAGCACCGTTTAAGGCAGTGAAAAAACGGGAGTTTCGCCAAAAAACCGGTGTGCCGTGGTATCCATCTCTTTCCGGCTGGAAGAGAGGGAATGACGACTGGCGTTTGACTGCAAAGGAAGAAAGGGAATTAAGAAGGTTGGATATTTCGCATTTGCGAACAAAGTGCTATTAAAGAGCGGACTAACGCTAGGCCACCACAGACATACCCGCATATTCTTATTAATCGTTACGCCATTTGACGCCGTCAGCCGTATTTTCAAGGGCTGCAGACAGACCTGATATTCTAAACCGCCCAACTTCATTCCAGGGCGGAACATAAATTTTTATTACGTTGAAATTGTTGAGGAAATTATGAAGACGGCAATCGTGCATGACTGGCTCACCGACAGAGGCGGGGCCGAAAAAGTACTTCACAACCTTCTTGAAATTTATCCTCACGCGGATCTGTACTGCCTTGTCGATTTCATGAGCGAGCGCGACCGGGGGTTTCTCGGCGGCCGTCCCGTCAACACCTCCTTCATCCAGAAGCTGCCTTTCGCCCGAAAAAAATACCGCTCCTATCTGCCGCTGATGCCGCTCGCCATCGAGCAGTTCGATCTGAGCGGCTACGATCTGGTGATTTCCTCGAGCTATGCGGTCGCAAAGGGCGTCATCACCGGCCCGGGCCAGTTTCACGTCTCTTATATCCATAGCCCCATCCGCTACGCGTGGGACCTCCAGCACCAGTATCTCAAGGAAACCAGACTGACGCGCGGCTTCACCTCATGGATCGCGCGCGCCATTCTTCACTATATCCGCATGTGGGACATCCGCACCGCCAACGGCGTTGACCTGATGACGGTCAACTCCAAATTCATCCGTAACCGGGTGCGCAAGTGTTATGGCCGCGATTCCACCGTGATCTATCCGCCGGTGGACACGTCCCATCTTTCCCCGTCCGAGCTTAAGGGTGACTATTTCGTCACGGCATCGCGGCTGGTGCCCTACAAGAAGGTTCACCTGATCGTGGAAGCCTTTGCAAAGATGCCCGACAAACGGCTGGTCGTCATCGGCGACGGGCCGGACATGAAACGCATCCGCGAAATCGCCACGCCGAATGTCGAAATTCTCGGTTTCGTCGGCAATGACGAGCTTCACAAATACATGGCCGAGGCGAAAGCCTTCGTTTTTGCAGCGGAAGACGATTTCGGCATCGTACCCGTCGAATCCCAGGCGCTCGGCACACCGGTCATCGCCTATGGCAAGGGCGGCGTGCTGGAAACCGTTGTTCCGCTTGGCGCCTCCAACCATCCGACCGGCCTTTATTTCGGTGAGCAGACACCGGAGGCAATCTGCGCCGCCGTGCAGGAATTCGTCGACAATTCCGACCGCTTCGACAAGAACGCCTGCATCAACAATGCCGCCCGCTTCTCACGCGAGCGTTTCCTGCGTGAATTCGCGGACACGGTGAATTTCGCACTGGCTGAGCGGGCATGACAGGCACATAAAAACATTTATAAAACAATTGATTATTCTTCGCGTCAGTCAACGACAAAAGAAACCGTGCAAGCGTGACAAAACTGCACTAGCGCAATGCAGCAATCAAAGAGATTATGGCATCCAACTGAATATTGAAGCGCAACAATACTGACACCATCAGGGGATTCAAACATCGTGCCTCGCCCGGAATTTTTCGGCGCAGTTGAGCGATGATGAACTTGAAGCATCGTCTGAAATTGGGCATATGCCTGACAGGGGACGTAAACATCCGGGGATGCGATTCCGCTGAACGGATGTAATGCCGGTTTGGATTTCCTTTACCGGTGTCATTTATGAAGTGCTTATTTTTAAAAACTTATACGATGTCCGAATTATTTCTGCTTTTCGGACGGCATTCATTTCGAGGACCAAATGCGTTTATTGAATGTTTCGATTCTGCTTGCCTCTGCAGCACTGGCGGGTTGCACGGTTACTGCGGCCTCCGGCCCCGATGCAGCCTCGATCGAATCTAACGCTTCCGTGAAATTCGCGTCCAAGGACAAGCAGAAAACCGCCGGTGTCGACTACGCGCTGCTCGACATCAACAGCTCCGTCCTCAATTACGTCGGCGACACCACAACCACCACCCTGCTCGGCAGTTTCGGCGGCGGCAAGGGCGGTGTTCCGGCGCTGCCGATGGGTGTCGGCGACGTGGTGCAAGTCGCGATCTTTGAAAGCCAGGCCGGCGGCCTGTTCATTCCGAACGACGCGGGCAGCCGTCCCGGAAACTTCATCAGCCTGCCGAACCAGACCGTGGACCGGGAAGGCAATATCAGCGTTCCCTATGCGGGCAAGATTCGCGCCACCGGCCGCAACGTCGAGGATGTGCAGAGCGAAATCGAGGAACGGCTCGCCAACCGCGCCATCGAGCCGCAGGTTCTTATCACCAAGATTTCCAGCCGCTCCGCACAGGCTTCCGTGCTGGGCGATGTCAAGGAACCGACGAAGGTTCAGCTTTCGGAAGCGGGCGATCGGGTTCTCGACGTCATCTCCTATGCAAAGGGCCTCAGCGCCCCGAATATCGAATCCTATGTCACGTTGATCCGTCGCGGCAAGACCGCCCGCGTCAACTACAACCACCTCGTCAGCACGCCGTCCGAAAACATCTATGTGGTTCCGGGCGACACGATCATGGTGGAGCGTGAGCGCCGCACTTATCTTGCTTTCGGCGCTTCGGGCCTCAACGGACGTTTCGAGTTCGAGGATGCCGATCTCAAGCTTTCGGATGCACTCGGCAAAGCGGGCGGACTGCTCGATTCCCGTGCCGACCCGGCTCAGGTCTATGTTTATCGTATCGTCAAGCGCGATCTTCTCGTGAAGCTCGGCATCAATACGTCGAAGTTCCCCGGACAGGACGTTCCGGTCATTTTCCGCGCCAATCTGCGCGATCCGTCGACCTTCTTCGCCGCTACGAAGTTCCCGATGCAGGATCGCGACATCATCTATGTCACCAACTCGCAGGCCACCGAACTTTACAAGTTCCTGGATCTCGTCGGCTCCGTACCGGCAACGACCGGCAATGTCGCCGAGGACGTGCTGGCGACCCGCAACGCCATCCGGGCCTTCTAATCGGCGGCTTCTCGCCGTTCATACCAAAGCCGCCACGGAAACGAGGCGGCTTTTTCTTTGGCCGGAACCAGCGGCGAAGAGAAACATGGTCAAGCATTGACTGGGGCATGAACCGAAACCGTCTGCCTCCTGAAAGGCAAGCGATATAGCGACGGTCATTGTCGCCGCCATTACAAAAGTTTAAGGTGATTTCGCAGCGCATTGGGTGTCTTGTGGGGGAAAGCTGCTCCCAAGGCTTACCGCACATGTTCGGGAAACATGTATCGCTCTCATTACGCGGAATCGTCAGATGAAACGTTTCTGGACCGCTCTCAGCGTTCTTGCCATCGCAGCCGCCGGTGCCTGGTATTTCAAGGATCGCCTGCCGCTCGATCAAGTCCCCTATATCAAGCAATTTGCCAGCGTGTCTCCCAGGGCCGACGCCGAAACGGCGACGCAGTCCTCCCAAAGCAGCCAACCAGCCCGGCAGCAGGGACAAAAACAGGGTGGAGGGCGGCGCAATGGCGGGCCACCCACCGTCAGCACCATCGCCGTCGGCAAGGCGACGTTGCCAATGGATGCAACGGCGACGGGCTGGGCGGTTGCGGCCGACATTACCAATATCGCGCCGCTTCAGGCCGGCCTCGTCATGGAAATCGAGGCGAAGGACGGTCAGCATATCAAGGCGGGCGACCTTATCCTCAAGATGGACGACCGCATCGCCCGCGCCGCTGTCGACAAGGACAAGGCCAATATCGCCGCCGATCAGGCAACGCTGGAGCAGACGGAGGCCGCCTTCCAGCGCGCCGCCAATCTCGTCAAGCAGAGCGCGGAATCCCAGCAGGTGCTGGATCAGGCAAGGGCGGCGCGGGATAGCGCCAGCGCCAAGATCGATGCCGACAAGGCAACGCTTGCCTCCGACCAGGTGACGCTCGAGCACATGGAAATCCGTGCCCCCTTCGATGGGCGGCTCGGTGATATCAGTGTCAGCCCCGGCGCCTATCTCAGCGCCGGCGTCAATATCGTGACGATCACCAAATACGATCCGATTTCGGTCAGTTTCCGGCTCTCTCAGCGCTATCTACCGCAATTGCGAGAAGGCGTGGCGAAAAATACCGCAGTCGATGTCGACCCCGCGGCGACGGGGGGCGAACCGATGAGCGGCGTGCTGCGGTTCTATGACAATACGGTGGACCAGACCTCCGGCACGGTGCTGGCCAAGGCGGAATTCAAGAACGATCGCGGTCTTTTATGGCCAGGCCAGTCCGTCAATGTCACCGCGCACTTCGTTTCGGACGATGAAATGATCGTCGTACCGACGGTTGCCGTGCGGCCGGGACCGAAGGGCAATTTCGTCTATACCGTCGATAGCGAGCATCATGCCCATATGACGCCGGTGGAAGTCGCCCGCTCGAATGGCGATCTTACCGCCATCGCAAGCGGTCTCAATGGCGGCGAGCATGTGATTATCGAGGGTCAATCCGAACTTGCCGACGGCCAGTTCGTGGTCGAGCAATTTTCCGACAAGGGCGGCGCGGCCGGCAATCTGGCCGCCAATATTCCGCAGGAAAAGGTTGGCGGCCAATGATCCCGAATTTCTGCATCAACCGGCCCGTCGCCACCACGCTTCTCGCCATCGGGCTGGTGCTGGCCGGGCTTGCCGGCTTCCGCCTGCTGCCCGTCGCCGCCCTGCCGAAGGTGGATTTCCCGACGATCAACGTTTCCTCGTCGCTTTCCGGCGCTTCGCCGCAAACCATGGCCACATCGGTCACCACACCGCTGGTCAAGCAATTCGAGACCATTCCCGGCGTCAGCGAAATCAGCGCCACGAATACGCTCGGCAACAGCTCGATCGTGCTGCAGTTCGATCTTAACCGCGATATCGATGCAGCGGCGGCCGATGTGCAGGCCGCGATTTCCCGCGCACAACGGCAATTGCCGAGCAACATGACGACAACACCGAGCTATCGCAAGACCAACCCGGCCGATGCACCGGTGCTGCTGCTGGCCGTCAACAGCAAGGAGATGCCGACCAGCAAGGTGGACGAAATCGCCGAGAACATCATTTCTCCGCTTCTTTCCACCATATCGGGCGTCGCGCAGGTGAGCATCTATGGCGCGCAGACCTATGCGGTGCGTATCGGCCTCGATCCGACCCAGCTTCAGGCAAGAGGGCTCGGCGTCGACACCGTCACCACGGCCATAGCCCAGGCGAATAATCAGGTGCCCGTCGGGGCTTTGCAGAACGACAATCAGCGCCTGACGATCGAGGCCGATACCCAGCGCACCAATGCGGCCGCCTTCCGCTCGCTGGTCGTCTCGACGAACAATGGCGCGCCGATCCATCTCGGCGATATCGCCAATGTCACCGACAGCATCGACAACACCAATGCCGGCAGCTGGTTCGACGGTGAACAGGCCATCGTTCTCGCCGTCCAGCGTCAACCGGACGCCAATACGGTCGACGTGGTGGACGCCATCAAAGCCAAGCTGCCGGCGCTTCACCAGCAATTGCCGCCTTCGGTCAATATCAACGTCATGAATGACGCCTCGACCGCCATCAAGGACGCGATTTCGGACGTGCAGTTCACACTGTTTCTCACCATCGGGCTGGTGGTTGCGGTCATCTATCTCTTCACCGGGCACCTGACGGCGACCGTCATTCCGGGTCTTGCAGTCCCCCTGTCTCTCATCACCGCCTTCGGCATGATGTATGTTCTGGGCTACAGCATCGACAATATCTCGCTGCTCGGTCTGACACTTTCGGTGGGGCTGGTGGTGGACGATGCCATCGTCATGCTGGAAAACATCCTGCGCCTGCATGAAAAAGGCCTGCCCATGCGCGAAGCGGCCCTTCAGGGCGCGGCAGAGGTCAGCAGCACCATTCTCTCCATGTCCATCTCGCTGGTGGCCGTCTTCATCCCCATCCTGTTGATGGGCGGCGTCATCGGCAGGCTCTTCAACGAGTTCGGCATGGTCGTCACGCTCGCGATCATGGCCTCGGCGCTGGTCTCGCTGACGGTGACGCCTATGCTCGCTTCGCGCCTCTCCGGCCACTCCTCCAGACCACCGGCGATCATCCGCTGGTTCGATGCGGGTTTCGAACGCACGCTGCGCGCCTATGGCAGCGCCGTCGGCTGGTGCCTTTCCCATCGCCGCATCGTTTTGGCATCGTTTCTCGCCTCGGTCGCGGCATCGCTCTATCTCTTCGAAACGCTGCCCTCCAGCTTCTTTCCCCAGGAAGATATCGGCCGTCTTTCGGTTTCGACGCAGGCGCGTGAGGATATTTCCTATACGGCGATGCGCGATCTCCAGGCTCAGGTCGCCGATCAGATCCGCAAGAATCCGGCCGTGGTGCACGTCACCTCCATAGTTGGCGGCAATTCCCGCAATCCGCTGAACAACGGCTCGATGTTCGTTGAGCTGAAGCCTAAGGAAGAGCGCGCGCCGCTCAGCCAGGTGCTGGCGGAACTGGGGCAGGCCACATCGAAGGTGGCGGGCATCCGCACCTATATCAATCCACAGCAGAGCCTGCGTTTCGGCGGGCGCAGCTCCGCCAGCCAATACCAGCTCGTCGTTCAGGGGCTGAATGCCGATACGACCAATGAATGGTCGAACAAGCTGATGGAAGCGATGCGCCGCGACCACACCTTCACCTCCGTCACCTCAGATGCCCAGAACGGCGCGATCGCCGCGACGATTTCCGTCGACCCGGAAAAGGCGGCTGCCTTCGGCATCACCAACGACCAGTTGCGCAAGACGCTGGAAATGTCCTTTGGCGGTTATACGGCGGCACAGATCCAGT
Organism: Agrobacterium sp. CFBP 3001; assembly: GCF_027871605.1. NCBI lineage: Bacteria > Pseudomonadati > Pseudomonadota > Alphaproteobacteria > Hyphomicrobiales > Rhizobiaceae > Agrobacterium > Agrobacterium sp. CFBP 3001. Next base: position 46,511 of record NZ_JAQAHD010000004.1, on the reverse strand, counting down.
CCACCGGCGACAGTTACGACGTGATTGTGGAATTCGACAGCTCGAAACCGTGGAATGATGATTTCCTCAGCGATATCAACATTCTTTCGGCAAAATCGGGCGTTCTGGTTCCGCTTTCAAACTTCGCCAGCCTCACCCGTACGCAGGCGCCTGTCACCATCAACCAGACGGGCCAGCTCGTCTCCACCACCATCTCCTTCAACCTGCCGGACGGCGTGGCGCTTTCCGATGCCACAAGCCGGATCGATCAGATCAAGAGCACGATAGGCCTGCCGCAGGATGTCTTCACCAGCTATGGCGGCACGGCGGCGATCTTCCAGCAGAGCCAGGGCAATACCGGCCTCCTCATTCTGGCGGCGGTGCTGACCATTTATGTGGTTCTCGGCGTGCTTTACGAGAGCTTCATCCATCCGCTGACCATCCTCTCCGGCCTGCCGGCGGCGGCCTTCGGCGCACTGGTGGCGCTGAAGGTGATGGGCATGGATTTCTCGATCATCGCGCTGATCGGCCTGCTGATGCTGATCGGCATCGTCAAGAAAAACGCGATCATGATGATCGATGTCGCGGTGGAACTGATACGCGAAAAGGCCGAGCCGCCCACAACCGCCATTCACGAGGCCTGCGTGCGCCGGTTCCGGCCGATCATGATGACAACCTTCTGCGCGCTGCTTGGGGCGCTTCCCATCGCACTCGGCTCGGGCGCAAGTTCGGAACTGCGCCAGCCGCTCGGCGTCGCCGTGGTCGGCGGCCTTATCGTGTCGCAATTGCTGACGCTGTTCATCACCCCCGTTATCTTCGTGGAAATGGACCGGTTCGGCCACTTCCTCACCGGGCTGTTTTCCCGCAAGAAATCAGCCGGGAAGCACGCCGAGCCGCAAAAGCCGGAGGGCGAAGGCGAACCTGATTCCGTCGCTGCCTAGATCGTTTTTGATTTTACGCCTTGTCCGGACGTAAAAGCGTTCCACTTTTACTGGAAACGCTCTAACGCAGATTTCCGAGGCGCTTCAGCGCCTCGGAAAAACCCGCCGCCTGCAACTGGAACGACACCGTGCGGCCCTGCAGATCGGGGGCTTCGATCGTCAATGTCTTTCCCGCCTCAAGCGCCGAGACAAGCTCGACAAAGGGCGTGAAGGACACGATGCAGCCGACGGGCAGGCAGGTGCTAACCTGCACTTCCTGCAGCCGCACAGTTCCGGATTTCACCGAAAACAACTTTGTGACGGCAAGGCCGAAAGGCATGACGATGGTGCCGGACAATTTGTCAGGCATTTTCGGATCATCAATCCGGAATTCGACAGAGACGACAAGCTTGCGGGTTTTCTCCTCAAGCTGGACCTGGGCTATGGCGCAGGCCGGCTTTTCCGCCGCCACTGGCGCGTTCGGGTCGGCCTCGTCCTTTTTTGCTGGCGCCGCGCAGGCGAGTTGCCAGCTTCCATAAACCTCGTGCATGAGCCCAGCAACCTTCGCTGCCTCCTGCGCAAGCGCACTCGCTGCAACATTGGCGGAAAGGAAGGCAGCGAGGGCTGTCTTCCCAACCAAGTTTTGACAACGCCTCATCAAAAACGGACTCCCAGTTCGGCAGAGGCGGATTGATCCAGCATGCCTGCTCCGAAAACAGCGCCATAACGGAATGTCAAAGTGGCGGCGGGATTGAGGTCGTAGCGCAGTCCCAGATTGATCAACGCCGCATCCTGCGCCATCGCCGCACTTGTAACAGAAAAGCCTTGGCCACCCGTGTAGAACAAGGTGTTCTCAACCGCCGGATCGCCATAGGCATGACGCCAGCCGATATCGAACATCGCCTGCCCAGCCATACCCTCAAATGCGATATCACGGCTGAAACGCGCACCAAGCGTTGAATAAAGCTGGTCATGGCTGGCAGAGCCGGAAGAAACGGCGGCCATGCCGCCCTTCTCGCCGAAGGCATCCGTCTTCGTATTCACATAACTGATATTGGCGTAGGGTTCGAACTGGCCGAGATCAAAATCGAAACGCCAGGCGGCCTCGGCAAAGACTTGCGTGGTGGCGGCGTCATAGCCAGCGGCCAGATTTTGCTGCAATGTCGAAAACGATACCGCCCGGAGGGTTTCGACGTCCTGAAATGCGTGAATAGCCCCAAGGCGCAGCGAGGCCGGGCCAATTGCCCCGCCCGCATAGGCAGCCGCATAATAGCTGTCCACATCTGCCGACGCCAAAAAAGACTTCTGGCTGATGACATCACGGCCATAACCGGCGGCAACACCGGCGCGCCAACCGTCACCCCAATCACCATCGAGACCAAAAAAGACGCCGCCACCCTTCATACTGACCGACGAGCCGTTGCCATCGCCATCGATATGTCCGCGCGACCCGAAACCATTTGACCAGAAAGTGAGGGAGCCTTCATCGATATTCATCGGATCCGATACCCCCGCCCTTTCGACAGCCGGCAGGATCGGGCGCGCATCGATACCCTTGAAGGCGCTACGCAGCCGATTGAGAATGACATCACGGGTCAACTGACTGCGATTTATCAATGCCATCGCAAGTGAAGGATGCAGTTCACCGGCAAGCTGTGAGAAGGCTGATTGGGTTTCGCCTGACTGGAGAAACACCGCCGTCTGATAAAGCGGTGAGGCATCCCCGCTCGCCTCAACAGCCCTCGCGGCGCTGCGTGCGTTTTCCGTCAAAGTCGCCGCGGCAAGAAGCCCGGGTTCGGGCGATACACGGTTGAAAGAGAGATAGGCTTTGCTGTTATCGGCGCTTTTTGTGACGCCGACGATCAGGTAGGCGAAATTTTCGTCCACGCTGGAAAATGCGCCGCTAATGCCGCCGGTTGCCGTCAGGATCGCATATGGGGTGCCGAGACTATAGGCCGAAGGGCTCGACAGCGGTGTGACGACGAGACTGACATTGTTACCGATGGTAATAGCGCCATTGATATCAAGCCTGTCGGAACTGCCTGATGCGTCGATTTCGACGGCATAGGCCGAGCCGCTGGCGAATGTCACATCGCCCGTGGAGGTGAGCGTGCCGATGGAATTGCCAGGCGAAAGCGTGCCGCCGGAAGCAACGGTCAGGCCGCCGATGGTGCCGGAACCGCCAAGCACCGCACCGCTGCCGACGGTCACCATGCTTGCGAGTGAGCCGTTGACGCTTAGCTTGCCCGAGGAAACCTCGGTTACGCCCGAATAGGTGCTGTTTCCGGTCAGGACGAGATTGCCATCTCCCGTTTTTTTAAGGGTGCCGGTGCCGCTGATGCTATTGAATAGCGTGCCCGCGCCATCGATAACGAGCTGCGCATCATTGGCAATGCCGCCGGAGCCGAAACTTCCCGCCGTGCCCCTCAGCGTACCACTCGAAATTGTGGTGCCGCCGGAATAGCTGTTATTGCCCGAAAGTGTTGTGACGCCGGCCTCTGCCACCACCCTGCCCGTCCCCGAAATATCGGCGGTTAGAAGATAGCCGGTCTCGGAATGATTAAAGACGATGCTGCCATTGCCGGCGCCAAAGCTTATGGTCCGCGCATCCACGGCACCGGCCGAACGCGCCGTCTGACCCGCCGCCGCCCCGATGTTCAAAACCCCCGTGGAACCAGCCGACATGGCGATGATGATGGTGGGCGTGGCGATGGATGCGCCGCCTGTCACCTCCAGCGCCCCGGTTCCGGAACCGCCGATGACCATCCCCGCGCCCACCGTAGCCCGTGATCCGACGCCGGTTACCAGAACAGTGCCGTCCGCTCCGGTTTTACTGGCAACATAAAGGTTATGTGCATCGAGTGACGCGCCATTCGTCACCGTCAGGCTGCCGGAACCGCCAAAGCCGACATAAATCGCGCCGGAACCGGTCGCAGCGGAATCGGCTGTAACGGTCGAGCCCGTGCCGGTGACGGTCAGCGTGCCGGAGGAGCCGTCGATATTGCCAAGCACGATATTCGCCGCCCGGATACCGCCGCCAGCACTGACCGTTGCATTTCCGGTTGCTCCTTTGTCATAGCCGACGAAAAACTCTCCGGTCATCGTCCAGCGGGATCCGTCGCCGGCCACGGCGACGGTCGAATTGGAACCATTTCGCTCCCCAACATATCCATCGTCGCTAAAAACCGCACCTCCAGCCTCGATCGCCGCCGAGCCGTTGCCCGAATGACCGACGGCTAAATCGCTTTTGCTCCGCAAGATGCTTCCATCACCAGCGATGCGGAGGGAGCCGGTCGCGCCGGCATTTTCGCCGAGAACGACATATCCGGCATCGACACGGCCACCGCCGGTGACAACCAGGGAGCCCGCGCCGTTCTCGCCTACCACCATGTCATCCTTCACGGACCACAGGGAACGCGCACCATCGACGACGGCCTCACCGGTTGCCCCGGCAGCGGCATCGAGACGCGCTCTGGCGCTGTCTACGGAACCGCCCGCCGTAATGTTAAGCGTTCCGTTGCCAATCTCCAGATCGTCGGTCGACCAGCTGGAACTATCCCCGGTCACCGTTGCCGAACTGGCCGATTGGAAGCCGATAACGGCGTCGCCGCTTTTGACCTTTCCGGCGGCCTCAACCAGAAGCGTCCCCGCTCCGCCATCGCCGATCTTCAGCCCCCCATCGCTTTGCAATAACGAACCACCACCGCTGACCCTCACTCCACTTCCGCCCGCTGAATCCAGACTGGCGATGACAGTCGTCCGATTGATAACAGTACCGCCGCCCGAAATCGTCAGAGTGCCGACACCGGCTTCGCCGATCACCATCTCGTCCGATGTCACCCAGCGGCTGTCGGCGCCGGAGACAATAGCGACGCCATGGGAGCCCACATCGTCGCCGATGACGCTGTTCACGCTTTTCAGCGTGCTGCCTGCCAAAACCTTGAGGCTGCCTGTGAGGCCGGTCGCAAGCGAAGTCCCGTTGCCGTAACCGACAATAATAGTATTGGAACTGGAGAGGCTGGATGAATTATCAAGCGTGAGGGAGCCGTTTCCTGTCCCGAATCCGCCTATGTGGATGTCGCCCGACGCCGCCCTCGTACCATTCGACAGAACAAGAGTTCCCGTGCCGTTACCACCGATGGAAAGAAGATTGCTGTTACTCCAGGTCGCGCTGGAAAAAGTTGCCGTACCGGAGACCCCATCCGTTAGACCAAGGTAGAACGATTTCGTATCCAGTGAACCACGGACCACAAGCGTACCGTTGCCACCGGCGCCGAGGCCGACCGACAATCCGCCAATGCTTCCGCTGTTGCCGATCGTTATCGCCGGCCCCAAACTATCGACGATGGCGTCATCGCCCGCATTCGGCACGCGCTGCGTTGGCCCCCAATTCGTGGCGGTGAACCAGTCACCTCCATCAGGCCCCGTCCAGCGCAGCGTTTCCGCCACGGCGACATGTGCCGGGACCATTGAAAGCAACAGGACAAGAAGACCCTTTGCGTCGAGAATGACGACTTTGCGTGGTGGCTCCTGACCTGTCCCCGCTATCGGACGGCTTTCGCCTTCCAGGACATGGCAGAAACAAGCGGACATTCACTCTCCCTTACCCGCACAGACGGCGGCCTTCGATCCGACGAATCACCGTTCGCGCGTAAAGGTAAACTAGGCCGGTTTGGAAGATATTTTCCAGTATGAAGAGCGTAAAATGTCGTTTTTACTGACTGAATAAATATAAACGGAGCGCGATGGCGCGCTCCGTGAAATATTTCAGAAGGCGGCTGGAGTAACATTGTCTCGCCGGAAGCCGGAAGGCAAACCGGCAGCGTCTGTTACTGCCGCGAAAACCTTCCAAAGGCTCCGCCCGAAAAGCACAGCGGGTCCCCGTCGCGATGGGCGGCGCGCAGCACCTCGCCGACGATGATGGTGTGGTCGCCCGCATCGTAGGACGCTGCCTGACGGCATTCGAACCGGGCAAGCGTGCCGGGAATGACGGGAACGCCCTCGTCATTCATTTCCCAGTCGAGATCGTCGAAAGCGCGGCCATTGCGGGTGAAGCGGGCGCTTAGCACATCCTGATCGGCGCTCAGCACGTGGATGGCGAAATGGGTTGCACCGCTGAAGGCCTGATAACGCGACGAGCTTTTCGCCGGCGACCACAGCACCAGCGGCGGATCGAGCGACACGGACGCAAAGCTGTTGACCGTCATGCCGATCGGCCCTTCCGGCGTCGTGGCGGTCACCACCGTCACACCTGTCGTGAAAGCGCCGAGCGCATTGCGGAAGCTGCGGCTGTTTTCGCCGCCGGGAACGAATACATGCTCATTGGGCATTTTGATCGCCTCTGCCACTGTCATCACGGCACCTCTTTTCCAATCGCAAGGGTGTAGAGTTCGAACCAGGTCTGGCGGTCCATCGTCACGTTGAGCGCATCGGCCGCCGTTCTGATACGCTCGATATTGTTGGTGCCGAGCACAGGCACGATTTTGGCCGGATGCCGCAAAAGCCAGGCGATCGCCACTGCCGTGGCATCCACGCCCTGCTCCTTGCCGATGCGCTGCAAGGCGGCCATGGTGCCGCCATGAGCACCGGAGAACAGCGAGCCGCCGCCAAGCGGCGACCATGCCATTGGAGAAACGCGCTTTTCCTGCAGGAAGGCCAGATCGCCATTGGTGAAGCAATCCGTGGCAAGAAGGCTCATTTCGATCTGGTTGGTCACGAGCCGGTTACTCATCGCCGATTGCAGCAGGGAGAAATCCCACGGGCGGAAGTTGGAGACGCCGACGGCCTTGACCTTGCCGGATGCCACCAGCGCATCGAGCGCCTTGCCGGTTTCTTCCGCATCGATCAACGGATCGGGACGATGAATGAGCAGCAGATCAACGTGATCCGTACCCATGTCGCGAAGCGACGCCTCGACCGAGGCGTTGATGTGGCCGGCCGTCGTGTCGTAATGTTTGACACGGGCGGCGGCGTGACGGCCTGCGGGTGCAACGATGCCGCATTTGGTGACGATTTCTATTCTGTCACGCAGCCCCGGAGCGGCTTTCAGGCCGGCACCCAGAATGGCTTCCGCCGTGTATCCGCCGTAAATATCGGCCTGATCCATGGTGGTGATGCCCTGCGCGAGGCAAGCCTCGATCTTGGCCTGCACGTGGGCGGGCGAGGTATCGGCATCGTCGCCGATGCGCCACATGCCGTAGACGATGCGGCTGAGTTCGAGTTTGTCGGAAAGAGCGATGCGTTCCATCAGTGGCGTTCCCCGTTGCCGAGCGGCGTGGCCGGCGTTTCAGAAGGCACCCGGCCATAGGCATGCGGCAGGGAGCAGGTTTTCATCTGCGGCAGAACCTTGGTGCCGAAGTGCTCCGCCTCATCGAGATGCGGATAACCGGAAAGGATGAAGGCGCGAATGCCCATCTTCTGGTATTCCTCCAGCGCCGAAAGCACCTTGTCGGTGGAACCGACCAGCGCCGCACCGCAGCCCGAACGCGCCCGGCCGATGCCGGTCCAAAGATTGGGTTCGACATAACCGAACTTGTCGGCGAGTTCGCGGGCACGCGCCTGATGCGACACGCCGAGCGAGCCGCTGTCATGCGCGCGGTTGCGGATCAGTTGCCCATATTCGTCATCGAGCTTCGAAACAAGATGTTCGGCATATTCGCGGGCTTCCTGTTCGGTATCGCGCACCACCATATGGACACGCAGACCGTAATCCAGCGTGCGGCCATGGGCGGCGGCGCGTTCATTTGCGGCACGCATGCGGTCTGCAAGCTGGTCCTTCGTTTCCGGCCACATCAGATAGACGTCGCATTGCGCGCCGCAGAGTTCGAGCGCATCCGGCGAGTAGCCACCGAAATAAAGGAGCGGTCCGCCATTCTGCTGATAGGGTCTTGCCGGCTCGGTGGAGACGCCCTTGAACTGGTATATTTCGCCGTCATGGTCGATGGTGTCGCGCGTCCAGGCCTGGCGCAGAATCTCAACGACCTCATGGCTGCGCTTGTAGCGAAACGCGCTATCGGCCACTTCGCCAGGGAAATCCGAGCTGATGACGTTGAGCGTCAGGCGGCCTTTCAGCATGTGGTCCAGCGTCGCCACCGTGCGCGCCAGCATGATCGGCTGCATCTCGCCGCAGCGGATAGCAGCAAGAAAATTGATGCGGTCGCTGATCGGCGCGCAGCCGGCGACGAAGCTCAGCGTATCCTGCCCGACCTGATAGGACGAAGGGCAGAGAATGTTGCGAAAACCGAGTTCTTCGGCCTTTTTGACGATATCGGAACAATGCTCGAAACTGGAGCGCAGGCTGCCATCCGGCACGCCAAGATAGGCGTAGTCATCGGAACACAAAGCGGAAAACCAGGAGACCTCGGCAGCATCGAGATCAGCGGATGTAACGGGTACGACGGTCATGCAATTCCTCCTCAGGGCCGCTCTCGTTTTTCTTGCATAACATCAAGAAATATGTAAATCAATGATGTATCAATTTTTGTTTCGGGGGAGGAAACGGCATATGAAACACACTGGCGGCAGCCTGCCAATGTATATGCAGATCGCGGAAATGCTGGTGCGCGAAGTGGCGGCGGGCCGGCTGATCGATGGCGAGAAGCTCGCGCCGGAGCGCGATATGGCGGCCGACCTCGGCATCGCCGTTGGCACGCTTCGCAAGTCGCTCGCCGAATTGCAGGAGCGCGGCCTGCTGGAGCGCGTGCAGGGTTCGGGCAATTACATTCGCGCCGTCAGCGATCCGCAAAGCGTCTACGCCTTCTTCCGGCTTGAACTGATCGAGGGCGGCGGCCTGCCGACGGCGGAGGTTCTGGATGTGGCCCGCCTTGCCAAGCCCGCCGACCTACCCGCCTTCGGCACATCGACCGAAGGACACAGGATTCGCCGCCTGCGGCGCATTGCCGGCAAACCGGCGGCCATCGAAGAAATCTGGCTGGATGGCTCTTACGTCGACACCATCGCCATCGAGAACATGTCGGAGTCCCTTTATCTCTATTACCGCACCCGCCTCAACCTCTGGATATCGAAGGCGGAGGATCGCATCGATCTCGGCGAAGTACCCGAATGGACACCCGAGGTCTTCGGCCAGAAATCAGGCGCGCTGGTGCCGCGGGTGTTGCGTCTGAGCCAAGCGCAGGACGGTGCGGTGGCCGAAGTTTCATGGACCTGGTTCGATCATACCGTTGCCCGATACGTTTCTCGCATACGTTGAGACTGCACAAAATTCGCGTGATCCAGATGAACGGAGAAATTTGACGGGAGGCAAGCAAGCAGCGGCCTGTCCTGCGGGCAGTTTTGCGACTATATTTCTTTAAATCAATGACTTAATAGTTTTTGATTTCTGTCAGAAATAAAATTGATACACTATTGATTTCCTTTTTTTGAAAGGTAATATCACGTCCTCAGGGAGACAGGCGTTTCGCCATCCCACGATATCGCCAGACAATCGGGATCGATTTTCGACGATGCGATGCGTGGAACTTGAAGGTTGATACCGGCAATGGCGTCCATTCGAATTCTGGACGCGCCGGTCGTGAGGAGGAAAATATGGCTTCGGTCAGCCTGCGCAAGCTGGACAAGAGTTACGGTGCGCTTCGCATCGTCAAGGGCATAGACCTTGAAATCAACGATGGCGAATTCGTCGTTTTCGTCGGCCCTTCCGGCTGCGGCAAATCGACGACGCTGCGCATGGTCGCGGGGCTTGAAAGCATTACCGGCGGCGAAGTGAAGATCGGCGACCGTGTCGTCAATCGGCTGCCGCCGCGCGAGCGTGACATCGCCATGGTCTTTCAGGACTATGCGCTTTATCCGCACAAGACGGTGCGCGAAAACATGGGTTTCAGCCTGAAGGTGCGTGGTGTCAGCGCCTCCCAGGCCAATGCCAGCATCGATGAAGCGGCGAAGATGCTCGGCATCGAGCACCTCCTCGACCGTCGGCCCGGCCAGCTTTCCGGCGGCCAGCGCCAGCGTGTTGCCATGGGTCGCGCCATCGTGCGCCGCCCGCAGGTGTTTCTGTTCGACGAGCCGCTTTCCAACCTCGACGCCAAGCTGCGCGGACAGGTGCGCACGGAAATCAAGCGGCTGCACCAGCAGCTCGGCACGACCATCATCTACGTTACCCATGACCAGGTGGAGGCCATGACGCTGGCCGACCGCATCGTCATCCTGCGGGGCGGCGATATCGAGCAGGTCGGCACGCCGGACGAGGTCTATAACCGTCCGGAAAGCGTCTTCGTCGGCGGCTTCGTCGGCGCGCCGGCGATGAACTTCGCCCGCGCAAAGGTGAGCGGCGACCGGCTGGCATTTTCCGACGGCAATTCCCTGCCGATGGCAGCCATCCGGCCATCCCGCGAAACGGGTCTCGAAGGGCGCGAAGTCATTGTCGGCATTCGCCCGGAACATTTCGGCCCCGTCGAGGGCTTCGACACGCAGCTTGCGGTCAAGGTGCAGGTAGTGGAGCCGCTGGGCTCGGACACGCTCGTCCATTTCAGCCTTGGCGATGCGGCGCTGACCGCACGCATGCCGCCGCATCTGCGGCCTGCGCCGAATGAGGAACTGAAGATCGGCGTCGATCCGTCCAAGGTCCATCTTTTCGACGCCGCGACGGAACGCTCTATCCACTGATTGCCGGGCGAGGAAACGCTGCGGCCAACAGGTTTAATAACGGGAGGAACACATGACATTTAAAACCATCAAGGGCAAAGCCCTCATGGGTGCCGCGCTCTGCGCAACCATGCTCGCCTTTTCGGGACAGGCCTTTGCCGATGCCGAACTGAAGATCTTCGTTTCCAGCCAGCATCAGCCCGATGTGTGGCGGAAGGCGCTCGATCAATATGAGGCCAAGACGCCCGGCGTGAAGGTGGTCATCGAGACCGGCGGCAACACCTCGGAAATGCAGGCGCAATATCTCAACACCGTGATGTCGGCCAAGGATTCGAGCCTTGACGTGCTGATGCTCGACGTCATCCGCCCCGCACAATTCGCCACGGCCGGCTGGACAAGCGATTTCTCCGGCAAGGACATGTCGGCCTATCTGCCGACCTATGCCGAAGCCAACACGGTGGACGGCAAGATCGTGGCGCTGCCCGCCTTTGCCGATTCCATGTTCCTTTATTACCGCAAGGACCTGCTCGAAAAATACGGCATCAAGCCGCCAACCACCTGGGACGAGCTGAAGGAAGCCTCCAAGAAGGTGATGGAGGGTGAAAAGAACCCCGAGCTTCAGGGCCTGTCCTTCCAGGGCAAGGCGATCGAAGGCGCTGTCTGCACCTTCCTCCTGCCCTATTGGAGCGAAGGCAAGTCGCTGGTTGAAAACGGCAAACTGAATTTCGACAACAAGGCGGCGGTGGATTCGCTGAAGCTCTGGAAGAGCTTCGTGGACGAAGGCATTTCCAAAAAGAACATTTCGGAAGTGGCGACCGACGACACCCGCAAGGAATTCCAGGCAGGTAAAGTGCTCTTCGCGGTCAACTGGTCCTATGCCTGGACCCATTTCCAGGGCAAGGAATCGCAGGTGAACGACAAGGTTGGCGTCGCCCGCCTGCCGGCCGTCAAGGGCGGCGAGCAGACGACCTGCCTCGGCGGCTGGGAATTCGGCGTTTCCGCCTATTCCAAGCAGCAGGAGGAAGCCAAGAAGCTGGTGGAATATCTCTCCGGTCAGGATGTTTCGAAGTTCATGGCCATCAACGCCGCGCTTCTGCCGACCTATGCCGCACTCTACAAGGATGCTGAGGTAACCAAGACGATCCCGTGGTTCGCGGATGCCCTGCCCGTCGTCGAGACCGCCAAGGCCCGCCCCGTGACGCCGCGTTACAACGAGGTCAGCGAAACCATCCGCACAACCGTCAACGGCGTGCTTGCCGGCGTCATGACGCCGGAGGATGGCGCAAAGCAGATGGAAAGCCGTCTGCGGCGCGTTCTGCGCTAAGCTTGGGGCCGGAAAGCGGCATGAGTTTCATGCCCTTTCGGCCGCTTCGACTGAACGGGAATAAGTGCGCCCGAACGGCGCGACAGACGGACCGGATAAGAACCGGCCCGATCGGGAGACGATTACGTGAATCCAGTTGCGGGAGTGGCAGACGTGACAATGCCGGAAAGAACCATGGTTCGGGTGGACGAGAAACCGCAGCCGCGCTGGACGCGGTGGCTCGATCTCGGCGACCGGCCGCTGGCCGTGCTTCTCTTGGCGCCGGCGGCGATCTTGCTGTCGCTCATCATCGTCTATCCGGTGGCACGGCTCGTCTACACATCGTTTTTCAGCCTTTCGCTGACATCGGGCCTGCCGGCGGAATTCATCGGCTTTGAAAACTATACGGCGATGTTCGACGACCCGATCTTCTGGGAAACGACCTGGAACACGGTGCTGATCACGCTGATCACCGTGCCCGGCGCGCTCATCATGGGCCTTGGCCTCGCACTGCTCGCCAACCTGCCTTTTTCCATGCAATGGCCGATGCGGCTTTCGCTGCTGATCCCGTGGGCGCTGCCGCTGTCCTTTGCCGGCCTCATCTTCGCATGGTTTTTCCATTACGAATATGGCGTGGTCAATGATGTGCTCAACCGTTTCGGCTTCGAAGGGATCATCTGGTTCAATTCGCCGAACTGGGCCTTTGCGGCGATCTGCCTGACCATCATCTGGAAGACATCCTCCTTCATGGCGCTGATGATCCTTGCCGGCCTGCAGACCATTCCGCGTTCGCTCTATGAGGCGGCGGATGTGGATGGCGCCGGCAAAATCCGGCAGTTCTTCGAAATCACCCTGCCGCTTCTCAAGCCCTCGATTGTCGTCGCGCTCATCTTCCGCACCATCACAGCGCTGCAGACCTTTGATATTCCTTACATGATGACCGGCGGCGGCCCCGGCACATCCACAACGACGCTTGCAATGTATATCCACCAGAACACCGTCTCCTTCCTCGATCTGGGTTACGGTTCGGCGCTGGCGGTCATGATGTTTGCGCTTTCCATGTGCGTCACCGCCGTTTATCTCCGCATTATCAGGACGAAGGACTGATCCCATGAGCATCGTTGCGAATTCCGGTCTGTCATCCTTCTTTTCCGGCAAGCCGCTGCGCTTCATCGCGGCCTCCATTCTTCTGGTCAACGGCCTGTTTCCAGCGATCTGGATCCTCTTCACCTCGCTGAAGACCGAAGCAGAACTGACGGTCAAGCCAATCACCTGGTTTCCGCACGCGCCGACGCTGGCCAATTACATGCAGGCCTTTTCCGACCAGCCGCTGCATCTCTTCCTGTTCAACAGCTTCATGGTGGCGCTGCTTTCCACCGCCCTCACCATCCTGATTTCGGTGCTGGCGGCTTACGCGCTGGCGCGGCTGAACCTCAAATATCGCGCGCTGATCCTTTCGCTCATCATCGCCGTTTCCACGTTCCCCCTCGTCACGCTTCTGGTGCCGCTGTTCGAAATCATGCGCGCCTTGAACCTGCTCAACAGCTGGACAGCGCTGATCCTGCCCTACACGGTGCTGTCGCTGCCGGTCTGCACGCTGATGCTCGTCTCCTTCTTCGAGAGCATTCCGCGCGATCTCGAAAACGCCGCCATGATCGACGGCTGCACCCGCATCGGCGCGCTGTTCAAGGTCGTCGTACCGCTTTGCGCACCGGGTGTCTTCACCGCTGGTATTCTTGCCTTCGTGAATGCCTGGGACGAATTCCTGCTGGCGCTCTCCTTCAATTCCAATCCGGCGCTCCGCACGCTTCCTGTCGGCATCCAGCTTTATCAGGGTGAATTCGCCTTCCCCTGGCCGGTCATTTCGGCGGCGCTGGTGGTCGGTATCGTGCCGGTCGCCATCCTGATCGTCATCTTTCAGGAACGGGTTGTCTCCGGCCTCACCGCCGGCGGTCTCAAGGGCTAAACAGGTACAGTCATGCATTTCGAAAAGACCAAAGACGGCTTCGCGCTCACCATCTGCAATCGCACCATACTTTCCCATTCCCCCGAAAATCCGGCCTTCTTCGCCGGTTTCGGCAAGGAGCGAATGGATATGTATCGCGGCAATTTCGATATCGAGGACTACCTGATCGAACGAACCGCACTGCGCCATGCCGAGGTCAGCGGCGAGAGCATCACGCTCTCATCCGCGCCGGGACAGACACCGCGCCTTCGCCTGACGCTCGATGGCAGCGCGATGCGGCTAACGGCGCTGGATGACACCGTCAACCGCCTATGGCTGCGCGTCGTTGCGGAAACGGATGAGCACGTCTGGGGCGGCGGCGAGCAGATGTCCTATTTCGACATGCGCGGTCGCCGCTTTCCGCTGTGGACCTCCGAGCCGGGGGTCGGCCGCGACAAGACCACCGAGATCACCTTCAAGTCCGATGTCAGCGGCAAGGCGGGCGGTGATTATTACAATACCAACTACCCGCAGCCGACTTACCTGTCGTCGCGCAGATACGCCCTCCATGTGGAAACAAGCGCCTATTCGGTCTTCGATTTCCGCAACGGCGATTTCCACGAGATCGAAATCTGGGCCATACCCGAAAAGATCGAATTCTTCGCCGGCGATCATTTCACCGATATCGTTTCCGCCCTGTCGCTGCGGTTCGGACGCCAGCCGGAACTGCCGGAGTGGGTCTATAACGGTGCGATCATCGGGTTAAAGGACGGCGTCAACTCCTTTGCGCGACTGGAGAAAATCCGCGCGGCCGGAACGAAGGTGTCCGGCCTCTGGTGCGAAGACTGGGTGGGTCTTCGCCAGACATCCTTCGGCGCGCGCCTCTTCTGGGACTGGCAGGCGAATGACACGCGTTATCCGCATCTGCGCCAGAAGATCGCCGAGCTTTCCGATCAGGGCATCCGCTTTCTGGGTTATGTGAACCCCTATCTGTGTGTCGATGGCCCGCTGTTCCCGGTGGCCGAAAAAGCCGGTTATTTCGCCACTGACGCCGAGGGCAAGACGGCGCTGGTGGATTTCGGCGAGTTCGATTGCGGCGTGGTCGATTTCACCAATCCGGCCGCCGCCGACTGGTTTGCCGAGGAAATCATCGGCAAGAACATGCTCGATTTCGGCCTCTCCGGCTGGATGGCCGATTTCGGCGAATATCTGCCGATCGACATTACCCTTTCCAACGGCGTCGACGCCAAGCTGATGCACAATGCCTGGCCAACGCTCTGGGCCGAGGTCAACGCCAAGGCCGTCGAAAGTCGCGGCAAGACCGGGGAAGCGCTGTTCTTCATGCGCGCCGGCTTCACCGGTGTGCAGGCCCATTGCCCGCTGATCTGGGGCGGCGACCAGTCTGTCGACTTCTCCCGTCACGACGGTCTGGTCACCGTCATCTGCGGGGCGCTCTCCTCCGGCCTCATGGGCAATGCCTATCACCATTCCGATATTGGCGGTTACACCAGCCTGTTCGGCAATGTCAGAACGGCAGAACTCATCATGCGCTGGACGGAAATGGCCGCCTTCACGCCGGTCATGCGTACCCATGAGGGCAACCGGCCGCGCGACAATCTCCAGATCGATCAGGATGAGGTGGTTCTTGCCCATTTCGCCCGCATGACATCCATCTATGTCGCGCTGGCCCCCTATCTGAAATCGCTCTCGGCGGAAGCGGCCAGGACGGGACTGCCGGTGCAGCGTCCGCTCTTTCTTCACTACGAGAATGACCGGCGGACCTATACCATTCAGGACTGCTATCTCTACGGGGCGGACATGCTCGTCGCACCGGTCTGGAAAGCGGGCGAAACGCAACGCTCGCTCTATCTTCCGGGCGACGGTGAATGGGTGCACCTGTGGAGCGGCGCGCAGTATCCCGGCGGACAGGACGTCACCGTCGAAGCGCCGCTGGGCGAGCCGGCGGTGTTTTATCGTGCAGATAGCAGCCATCGGCCGCTGTTTGAACAGCTTCGCACCATCAACTGAACGATAGCCGAGTTCGCCCCTGCCATCACCCCGTCAGGCGGGGTGATGTGATGGCCTTTTTGAAAAGGGCGGTCATCGCCTCGCTTATGCCCTGTGACGGGCTGACCTCGAAGAACAGGCCCGGCGAAGCGCATTGCTGCATGCGTGCACCGATTTCCGGCTGAAATGGCGCGATCCAGCTATTGTACCAGCCATTGGTCGGCAGCGGCAGATAGGTGGTATAAAGCACGGCGATGCGGAAGCCTTTTTCCTTCAGCTTCGTGCAATATTTGATATCGATCGGCTCCTGACAGCGGCCGCTGGTCGTTTTTTTGGTACAGGAGGATGGCTTGTAGCTGTCGCCGACGCCGTCTGACACGAAGAAGACGATCTTTTCCGGGCTCGCCGAACTCGCACCGGTGCCCGAAGAGCCGATCCTGTCTCCAATCTGGGTCAGTGCCCGGTCAAAATCGGTCTGCTGGTCGTTGTTGAAACCCTGCTTGGGGATCGACATCAGGTCGACTTCCGCGGCTTTCTTCTTCGCGGTCGCCAGATCAGATGTCAACGACACGACTTCGAGCAGCTTCGTATCTTCCGCTTTCTCTCCGAAGGAGTAAACCGCCATACGATATTGATTGCTGCTTTTGCGCATGGACTTCGCCGTATCCATCAGGCTTGCCGTGGCCTGCGCCACCACATTGATGCGCGTTGTGACCCCGAGGCTTTTGGCTTTGTAGTAATAGCTGTTCTTATCCACCACCCCGTCTTTCACGATGTGACAGGCGAAAGCACATTTGTCGCTCGTATTCGCAACCATCTTAGCAACGTCGGTTGGCGTCGCGCCAACCCCCATCGAGGGGGTGTTATCCAGAAGGACATAGAAGTCGCTGAATGTTTCCGTCTCGTATTTGGCCGTCGCCTTGCCCGAAATGGTGATGAGATCCTCTCCGAGTATCCGTGAAAGCGTGGTGCCGACGGATGCCTTGAAGCTGACCGAGGATTCGATGGCGTTACCGTGTTTGATCACCGACACATCAAGAGACAGGAGTTTATAATCGGGATTGGCCCGCTCATTGCTTTCAAAGAATGCGGAGGCTTCGCTGCTGCCAAGCGAAATGACACCGTCGCCCGACATTTCCTTTGCCTTCTGAACGCTCGCCGACGTATCGGCAACCACAGCAAGCGCCGCGGCATCCGCCGCCATCTGCAGGTCCGATTTGACGGCCATGCCATGCGTCACATCGAGTGCCACGCCGGCCGCCCCAATCAGCGGCACCATCAACAGGGCGCTGAGAATGCCGAAATTTCCCGATTTATCCTGCCAGATGTTCTTCAAATTCGCCCCCGGAACTTTTCCCCGGAGCGAAAATTAGCCGAACAATATTGAAAGGCAGTTTCAAGAGATAACTAATTTTCGATAAATCTAATTTCCTTAATAACTAATACGCCAATGGGAGATGCGCACCAGCGCAGGCCCGTTCAGGCATTCACGATCACGCCTGACGACGGATCGCCGGCGGGACGTTGACATTTATGAAACTTGACCTAAAAAACAAACTCTTCCGAGGGGAGCACCGAACGGTGCTGAGATGGCGATGAGCCGGACCCTTGAACCTGATCCGGGTCATGCCGGCGTAGGAACGGAACTGCCGCGCCAGGAGGCGCTGCCCTTTCTCTTCTCCGCTTTGCCTGATCTCCGAGATTGTCATATCTGGAGACGAATGATGATGCTGAACCCTTCCGCCCTTCGCACACGGTGCGTCTGCGTCTGAGGTCCGGCTCATGCGTGCCACCCAT
This sequence comes from Agrobacterium sp. CFBP 3001, assembly GCF_027871605.1. Lineage (NCBI taxonomy): Bacteria > Pseudomonadati > Pseudomonadota > Alphaproteobacteria > Hyphomicrobiales > Rhizobiaceae > Agrobacterium > Agrobacterium sp. CFBP 3001. The sequence goes on along the minus strand of NZ_JAQAHD010000004.1, from coordinate 28,960 downwards.
GCGCTGAACGGTGTCGGTCTTCTGCTGGTTTTCTGGCAGGCGGGAACGTGGCTGTTTTCACCGCCCCGCTACATCCTGCCATCGCCCGCCGATGTTGCCGGCGCTTTCTGGCGCCAGCCGGGCTTCCTGTTCGGGCAGGCGCTGATAACGCTCGGTGAAATGGCGCTCGGGCTTGCGGCGGGCATCACCGCCGGTATTCTCGTCGCTTTCACCATTGCCGCCATCCCGCGCCTCGGCCGCCTCGTCTGGCCCATGGTTCTGGTGTTGCAGGCCTTTCCGGTCTTCGTGCTCGCCCCCATCCTCGTCCTCTGGTTCGGTTTCGGCATGGCTTCGAAAGTAGTGATGACGGCGATCATCATCTTCTTCCCCGTTGCCTCCGCTTTCACGGATGGCCTCAACCGCACCGATCGCGCCATCCTCGACGCCGCCTCGCTGACTGAGGCGAGCCACTGGCAGATCCTCACCCGGTTGCGCGTGCCGCTGGCATTGCCATCGTTGATTTCGGGCTTGAGGGTCGCGGCGCCGCTTGCCCCGCTCGGCGCCGTCATCGGCGAATGGGTGGGCGCTTCGGCGGGGCTTGGGTTCGTGATGATCCAGTCCAATGCCCGCATGCAGACCGACACCATGTTCGCCGCCATGGCCATTCTCGCCATCATGGCGGTGCTGCTGCGGCTCATTGTCGACCGGGCGACCGCCAATCTGGCCCCCTGGGCCAAGGAAACAGAACACACCATTCCTTTCAGATCTTTACGGAGACTTTCGGCACCATGAAACGAACTCTTCTTTCCCTCGTCGTCGCGGCAGCAAGCGTGCTTTCACCCATGCAATCGCATGCGGCAGACAAGCTGACCGTGTTGCTCGAATGGTTCGTGAACCCCGATCATGCGCCGATGGTGATCGCCAGGGAACGCGGCCTGTTTGCCGATGCGGGGCTAGAGGTGGAACTGGTTCCGCCCGCAGACCCCTCCGCCGTGCCGCGTCTCGTCTCGGCCAAACAGGCCGATATAGGCGTGCACTACCAGCCGAACCTCTATCTCGATCACGATGCCGGCCTGCCGCTCGTGCGTTTCGGCACGCTGGTCGAAACCCCGCTCAACACCGTCACCGTTCTGGCCGATGGGCCGATCAAGAGCCTGAAGGACCTGAAGGGCAAGAAGGTCGGCTTTTCCGTTTCCGGCTTCGAGGATGCCATGCTGAAGCGCATGCTGGAAAAGGACGGCCTGACGAAGGATGATGTCGAACTCATCAACGTCAACTTCTCGCTCTCGCCGTCGCTGATCGCCGGCAAGGTGGACGCCACGCTTGGCGGCTTCCGCAATTTCGAGCTGACGCAGATGAAGCTCGAGGGACATGAAGGCCGCTCTTTCTTCCCGGAGGAACACGGCGTGCCGGCCTATGACGAGCTGATCTTCGTCACGCACCGCGATCTCGCAAAAGACAACCGCCTGCCGCGTTTCCTCTCCGCCGTTGAACAGGCCGCTATCTTCATTACCAACCATCCGCAGGAATCCTGGCAGCTTTTCATCAAGGCCTATCCGAACCTTGACGATGCGCTGAACAAGCAGGCCTTCTTCGACACGCTGCCGCGTTTCGCCAAACGCCCAGCCGCGCTCGACCGCGCGCGCTACGCCCGTTTCGGCGCTTTCATGCAGGAAATGCAACTGATCAAGCAGGCGCCGGCGGCGGACGACATCGCCGTGGAGCTGCAGCAGCCATGACGACGACTTTTCCGACAGCGGCAAAGGCCGCCGAGATTCTGGAGCGCGTGCGGCAGACGCGCCCGCGCGTGCATTGCCTGATGAACACGGTGGTGCAGAAATTCACCGCAGACGGCATCACCGTGGTCGGCGGCATCCCCTCCATGACCACCTCGCTCGAGGAAATCGAGAGTTTTGTCACCAAGGCGGATGCGCTGACCGTCAATCTCGGCACGCTGGACGCCGAGCGGCGAAAGGTCATCCGGCTGGCGATCAAAATCGCCAATGCATCCGGCAAGCCATGGATCGTCGACCCCGTGCATTGCGATTATTCCCCGTCGCGGCTGGAATTCGCGCGCGAACTGATTGCACTTTCCCCCACCGTCGTACGCGGCAACCGCGCCGAAATGAGCCTGATCGGCGATGTGCCGGATGCTGTGCGGATTGAGACCGGGCCGGTCGATCATCTGCGCGATGCCGCCCGCAGCGTCAGGATCGTCAACGGTCATCCGTGGATGGCGAAGGTGACGGGAACGGGGTGCCTTTCGGGCGGCGTCATCGCCGCCTTCATGGCTGTCGAAAAAGACGCGCTGACGGCGGCGGCCTCCGCCCTTGCCGTCACCGGCGTTTCCGCCGAACTTGCGGCCAAGCACGCCAGAGGCCCCGGCAGCTTCGAACCGGCATTTTTGGATGCGCTTTCCGAAATTTCCGGTGAAGACATCACAAATCACGCAAGGATAGAGCATGAACAAGGTTGATTACCGCCTCAACGCGCTGGTCGATGCGAGCCTTGGCGATGTCGCGCCGCTGCCGGAGCTTGCTCTCGCCGCTGCGCTGAATGGCGCGACCATTCTGCAATATCGCGACAAGCACGGCTCGACGCGCGAGATGATCGAAAACGCCCGCGCCATTCACGAGGCTATCGCCGGCACAGGCGTGCCGCTGGTCATCAACGACCGGGTGGATGTGGCCCTCGCCTCGGGCGCGGATGGCGTGCATCTCGGCGTCGATGACATGGACGCCAAAACCGCAAGGCGCATTCTCGGCGAAAAGGCGATCATCGGCCTTACCGTCAAGAACCGGTCCGATGCCGAACGGGCAGCTTCCATGCCCGCCGACTATGCCTGTATTGGTGGCGTGTTCGAAACCGTTTCCAAGATCAATCCGGACAAGCCGGTCGGTATCGACGGTTTTACCACGCTGCGCGCCCTTCTGAAGGAGTGGAAACCGGATATGCCGGTCGGCGCTATCGCCGGCATCGATCTTGTCCGCGTGCCACCCGTCATTGCCGCCGGTGCGGATGGTGTCGCGGTCATTTCCGCCATTTTCCGCGCGGGCGATATTGCCAGTGCGACCAAGGACTTCCGCTCCAAGATTGACGCGGCGCTGAAAGCGAGACAGCCATGACAGCCATTGCATTGACCATTGCCGGCTCCGACAGCGGCGGCGGCGCGGGTATTCAGGCGGATATCAAGACCTTCTCCGCGCTCGGCGCCTACGCCGCCAGCGTCATCACCGCCATCACCGCCCAGAACACCAAAGGCGTAACGGCGGTTGAGGATATTTCGGTCGCCACCATTATCGCGCAAATGGATGCGGTATTCTCCGATCTCGCCGTCAATGCGGTGAAGATCGGCATGGTCTCGCGGATTGAAACCATCGCCGCCATCGCGGAACGGCTCCGGCGGCAATCGCAGCCGGTGGTGCTGGACCCGGTCATGGTAGCGACCTCGGGTGACAGGCTGCTGCATGAAGACGCCATCGAGACATTGCGGCGCGATTTGCTGCCGCTCGCAACCATCGTTACGCCGAACCTGCCGGAAGCGGCGCTGCTGACCGGGTCTTCGATGGCGAAAACGGAGACGGAGATCGCTCGCCAGGCCGAGGCGATCCTGAAGGCGGGCGCAAAAGCCGTGCTCATCAAGGGCGGCCATGGTGATGGGCCTGAGAGTACGGATTATCTGTTTGCGGATGGCGCCATGCAGGCGCTTTCCGCGCCACGGGTGGAGACGAAGAACGACCATGGCACCGGCTGCACATTGGCTGCGGCGATTACGGCTCATCTTGCAAAGGGTCGTGAGTTGCGGGAGGCGGTGGAGCTTGCGAAGGAGTATCTGAATGGGGCGCTGGATGCCGGGTGGGGTCTTGCTGTTGGGCATGGGCGGGGGCCGGTGCATCATTTTTATCGGTGGTGGGGTTAGCGATGAGAGGGCGGAGTGTGGGCTTACCCCCCTCTGTCCTGCCGGACATTTCCCCCTCAAGGGGGGAGATCGACAAGTGGCTTGCCCACCGCATTGAGTAAGCCACTGTATCGATAGCAAGGCAGTTGCGAGGGAACGAGCGGGCGCTCCATCCGATCTCCCCCCTTGAGGGGGAGATGTCCGGCAGGACAGAGGGGGGTGGCCGCGAGCTCCGACGCTACCGCGCCTTCGGCGTCGCCAACACATTCCGGATCGCAAAACTCGAATGAATGCGCGAAACCCCAGGCAACTTCGACAGAATTTCCTTGTGAATCCGCTCGAAATCCCCAGCACTTTCCGCCTCGCAGCGCAGGAAATAATCCGAACCGCCCGTCATCAGATAACATTCGCGGATTTCCGGATAGCGCCGCACCGCATTTTCGAAACGGTTGAGAAAATCCTCCGTCTGGCGGTCGAGGGTGATCTGGACGATAACCGAAATCACCTCGCCGCCGGCAAGGCCGCTGGTCAGCGCCGTATATCCGCGGATAATCCCTTCCCGCTCGAGAATATCGACCCGGCGAAGGCAGGCGGATGCGGAAAGCCCGACTTCTGCTGCCAGTTTCGCATTGCTGATGCGGGCATTGAGCCGAAGCAGGCGGATAATGTGGCGGTCGGTCGCATCGAGTGACGACATAGAAGATTCCAATCAGCAAAAGAAAATTGCGCCATCGCGAATTCTATCGCATTTTCTTCGAACAATCGCCAAGAAATTCGACAATCGTTGCAATACCTTCATGGGATAAAAATGAGGGTGAACGACCATGGACATGCAGATCAGCCGCCAGCAGGCCGCCGGTGGTGCAAGCGGTCATCTGACCATCGATCTCGGCGCATTGCGCGACAATTATCTGACCCTTGCGGCCATGGCGCCCGCATCGCAGACGGCAGCGGTCGTCAAGGCCGATGCATATGGTCTCGGCGCGGATATCGTCTCGCAGGTCCTGTTGGAGGCGGGCTGCCGCAATTTCTTCGTCGCCCATATCGATGAAGCGCTGGCGTTGCGACTGCGGCTTTCGGCAGAAGCGCGGATTTTCGTCCTTAACGGTCTTCAGCCCGGCAATGAGACCTCTTGCGCCGCTATGGCCATCACCCCGGTCCTGAATTCGCTGGAGCAGATCGCCCAATGGTCGGCCCACGCCAAAAAGCTTGGCAAGACGCTCACCGCCGCCGTGCAGATCGATACCGGCATGTGCCGTCTCGGCCTCTCTCCCGAAGAGCTTGAAATCCTAGCCTCCCGGCCGCAATTGCTGGATGGTATCGACATCGCCTTTGTCATGAGCCACCTCGCCTGCGCCGACGAACCGGAGCATGCCTCCAATGCCGCGCAGCTTGCGGTGATGCGCAGAGCCGCCATTGCCTTTCCTGCAGCGCCCGTCTGCTTTTCGAATTCCGGCGGCATCTTTCTGGGCAATGATTACCACAGCCACCTGCTGCGGCCCGGCATCGCGCTTTATGGCGGCGCGCCCTCCGTTGCACGCCCCAACCCGATGAAGCCGGTCGTTCGCCTTGATCTCGCCGTCATTCAGACCCGCACCGTTCCCGCCGGTTCACTGGTCGGTTACGGCGGCTCGTTCGAAGCGGCCGGGCCGACGCGTCTGGCAACCATCGCCGCCGGTTACGCTGACGGCCTGCCGCGTTCGCTCAGCAATCGTGGCGCGGCGTGGTATAACGGCGTGCGTCTGCCGATTGCGGGACGCGTTTCCATGGACAGCATCATTCTCGACATATCCGCCCTGCCCGAAGGAACATTGACCCAGGGCGGCCTTGTGCAGATGATCGGTCCGGACCAGACGCTGGAAGACATCGCCGAGGATGCGGGCACGATCGCCTATGAAATCCTGACCGGCCTCGGACGCCGCTATCGACGCCTTTATATTCAGCCGGGAGAAACCCCGGCAGCCGCTTCAACATCAGTCAATCACAAGTGAGACGATCATGAACGTCACTATCCTCGGAGCCGGCGTTGTCGGCGTGACATCCGCCTGGTATCTGGCCAAAGCCGGACACAAGGTGACGGTGATCGACCGCCAGCCGGCCGCAGCGCTCGAAACCAGCTTCGCCAATGCCGGCGAGGTTTCGCCCGGCTATTCCTCGCCCTGGGCTGCCCCCGGCATTCCGGTGAAGGCGATGAAATGGCTGTTCATGAAACATGCGCCGCTGATCATTCGCCCGACGGCCGATCCGGCGGCCTGGCGCTGGATGAGCCAGATGCTGCGCAACTGCACCTCGGCGCGTTACGCCATCAACAAGAGCCGCATGGTGCGCGTTGCCGAATATAGCCGCGATTGTCTGATGGCGCTGCGCGAAGAGACCGGCATCGAATATGACCAGCGCATGCAGGGCACGCTGGAGGTGTTCCGCACCCAGAAGCAGTTCGACGCCATCGGCAAGGATGTCGACGTGCTGACGGCGGGCGGCGTGCCTTTCGAGATTCTCGACCGCGACGGCTGCGCCGCCATCGAACCCGGTCTTTCCCCTTCGAAGGAGAAGATCGTCGGCGGCCTGCGCCTGCCCGGCGACGAGACCGGCGATTGCTTCATGTTCACGACAGAACTTGCCCGCATGGCCGAAGCGGCGGGCGTTACCTTCCTTTACGATACCGGCATCATGCGCCCCATCGTCGAGGCAGGGCGCGTCAAGGCTGTGGAGACCACCCGCGGGCTGGTGGAGGCCGATATTTTCGTGGCGGCACTGGGCAGCTATTCGCCGCAGTTCGTGCGCCAGCTTGGCCTTACCCTGCCGGTTTACCCGGTCAAGGGTTACTCCATCACAGTTCCGATCGTAAATGAGGAGCGCGCGCCCGTTTCCACGGTCATGGACGAGACGTTCAAGGTGGCGATTACCCGCCTCGGCTCACGCATCCGTGCCGGCGGCATGGCGGAAATCGCCGGTTTCAGCAAGGATTTGCCAGCGGCCCGGCAGGAAACGCTGGCCCACTCGGTGGAAGACCTGTTCGGCGGCGCGGGCGACCAGACCCAGGCGAAATTCTGGTGCGGCCTGCGTCCGATGACGCCGGACGGCACGCCTGTCATCGGCGCCACCCGCTACAGCAATCTATATCTCAACACCGGCCACGGCACGCTTGGCTGGACCATGTCCTGCGGCTCCGCCCGGGTGCTTGCCGATCTCATCAGCGGCAACAAGCCGGAGATCGACACGCACGATCTGGCGATCAGCCGTTACGCCGCCTGACGCGCAATCAACCCGCCATTCCCGTCCCGCGACGGGGATGGCGGTCAATCAGAGCGCCAGCGCATCCTTCAGCGCCAGACCTTCCATCATGCGCAGGTCTAGATCGGCTTCGATGTGGTCGAGATGCTGCAACATCAGCGCACGCGCCTTTGCCGTATCTTTCGCCTCAAGCGCGTCCAGGAGATCGGCGTGATCATTGTGGCCGCAGCTTGAAACACCCGAGCGCCCGTAAAGCGCAATGACCAGCGACGAGCGGGCGACCAGCTCGTCCATGAATTTTTCCAGAATGGCGTTGCCGGCAAGCGAGGCCAGCATCAGGTGGAAATCGCCCGATGCCTTGATTTCCGCGCGTCTGGCGCTCGGGCCGCGCTCATGCTGGTGGCGGCTTTCCTGCACCAGATGCTCACGCAGCCGCTTCACCGCCGCAGGCGTGATTTTTTCGATCGCGGCATCCACGACGCCGGGTTCGATCAACCGTCGCGACGCGAACACCTGCCGCGCTTCATCCGGCGTTGGATTGGAGACGAAGGCGCCCCGGTTGCGCTCGGCCTTCACCAGCCCCTCATAGGCCAGCATCTGAAGTGCGGCGCGCACCACCGTGCGGCTGACATCGAACAGCGTTCCCACTTCCGATTCCGACAGTTTGGTTCCCGGCGCCAGCCGCCGGTCGACAATGGCGTCACGCAGCGTATCGCGAATGGCCTTGGCACGGTCTTCATGCGAGGTGTCGGAATTGACGGTTATCTGGGAAAGGCTCATCGGTGCGTCCTGTTTGTTCTTGAGTTCTAGCGCGAAGTGCGTCGCGCGCAAACAGGAATTGCGGGCCGCCGCCGGTCTGCCACAATTCATTCAGCGCCCGTTCAGCAGCCGGGCTGTATTTCCTTAACCATCGAATTTGCAACTGGCAGCGCCCTGCCACCTGTATGGAAGAACACACCATGTCGTCCTTTGCAGCTAAAACCGTTCTGGCCGTCGCCGTCGCCGCCGCCACCATTGTTCCCTTGAGCAGCGCATCCGCTGGCGACTGGGACCGCCGCGACCGTCGCGATGCCGCCATTCTCGGTGGCGTGCTCGGCCTTGCCGCCGGTGTCGCCGTGGGCTCCGCAATGTCGCGTCCGGCGCCAGCTTACGAAGAGCGCGTCTATGTCGACGAGCCGAGCTATATCGATGAAGAGCCGGATTACCGTTATTATCGCGCAGCACCCCAGCCGGTTTACCGCCCGGCACCCGTCTATCGCGCCCAGCCGGTTTACGACAGCCGCCCGGTCTACAACCAGCGCCGCACCTATCGCACCATCGAGCCCTGGACCAACGCCTGGTACGATTATTGCTCGCAGCGTTACCGGAGCTTCAACACTCGCACCGGCACCTATACGGATTATGACGGCCAGCGCCATTTCTGCGTAGCAGGTTGATCGGGAAGACCTTCAACACGGTTACTACCGTTATTGTCAGGCCGCAGATGGAAACGTCCGCGGCTTTTTCATGCGCGCTTCGCGCCATCTTACGCCGTGCCGCTCCTCACATAATCCGCCCGGTTGATGCCGTGGCGCTGCAGCTTGTCGTAAAAGGTCTTGCGGGCGATGCCGAGCGTGGCGATGGTTTCCGCCACGTCGCCATTCGATTGTTCCAGCGTTTCGCGGATGATGCGCGCCTCGATCTCATCCATGCGCTCCGGCAGCGTTCCGGAAGCGGGGATTGTGGATTGCAACGCAGGCGCGGTCGCCGGTTCCGTCTCCAGCCCCAGCACCACCCTTTCAGCGAAATGTCCGAGTTCGCGCACATTGCCCGGCCAGTCATGCTCATTGAGGCGGCGGGAAATACCGGCGCTGATCTGCGGCACCGACATATTGAAACGGTTGGCGGCCTTGGTGACGAAGTGGGAAAACAACAGCGGAATATCCGCCTTGCGTTCGCGCAGCGGCGGAATGGACAGCGTCACCACATTCAGCCGGTAATAGAGATCCTCACGAAACGTGCCGCGCTCGGACGGATCGCCGAGATCGACCTTGGCCGCCGCGACCACGCGAATATCGACCGGCCGCTCCTCATTCGACCCCAGCGGCGAGACCTCACGCATTTCCAGCACACGCAGCATCTTCACCTGCACCGCAAGCGGCATGCTTTCGATCTCGTCCAGAAACAGGGTGCCGCCACTCGAATGTTCGATGCGGCCGACGCGCTTTTTCTGCGCGCCGGTGAAAGCCCCCGGCTCATGGCCGAAGAGCTCGCTCTCGATCACCGTTTCCGGCAGCGCCCCGCAATTCAGCGCCACGAAATTGCCCTTTGAGCGTTTCTTGCTCCAGCGGTGAAGGGCCGTCGCCACCACTTCCTTGCCGCTGCCGGTCTCGCCCGCCACCAGCACATCCACATCCGTATCGGCAATGTGCCTGAGCGTGGTGCGCAGGCGCTCCATGGCGGGCGTCTGGCCGATCAGCGGTAAATCATCCTCAGCCTGTCCCGCCGCCCGGCGAAGCGCCCGGTTTTCCAGCACGAGGCGGCGCTTTTCCAGCGCCCGGCGGGCGCTTTCCACCATGCGTTCAGCGGGAAATGGCTTGGCGATGAAATCATAAGCGCCATTGTGAAGCGCATCGACCGCCATCGGCACATCGCCATGACCGGTGATGAGAATGACCGGCAGATCGGCATCGATCTTGCGAACATGGTCGAAAAATTCGAGCCCGGTCATGCCGGGCATACGTACATCGGTGATGACGACGCCGTCGAAATCCTCGTTCAAAGCCGCAAGCGCCTGTTCTGCGCGTGAAAACGACGTGACCGGCAATCCATCGAGTTCCAGCGTCTGCACCATCGCCTTGCGCAGCTGGGAGTCGTCGTCCACCAGGAATATGGTTCCATCCGCCGTCATGTCATGCTCGCTTCAGAAATACGGAAAAACATGTGCCCGCCTTGCTGCTCGCCACCTCGATGCGCCCGCCATAGTCCGAGGCAATATCGTTGGAGATGACAAGACCGAGGCCGAGGCCGCTTTCCTTTGAGGTGTTGAAGGGCGAAAAAAGCTGGGCGCGAATGGCTTCGGGAATGCCAGTGCCATTGTCGCTGACGGAAAGCACGACCATGTCGCCTTCCTCGCGCACACGAACTTCGACACGCGCCGCCCCAGTCTCTTCAGTGGCTTCCAGCGCGTTTTGCAGAAGGTTGATGAGAATTTGCTCGAGCCGGATACGGCTGCCGAGCACTTTCAGGTCCTGATCCGGCAACACGATATCAAGCGCATCCATCTGCCCAGAGAAGCGGCTGCGCAAAAGCATGACTGCACCTTCGATGACCAGTCGAACACTGACAGGCTCGGCGGCGGTGCGGCCCTTGCGCGCCAATATCTTCAGGTCGCCGGTAATGGTGCCGATACGCTCGGTCAGCGCCGCGATGTTTTCGAGATTTTCGTTGGCCTCGGACATGCGGTCGCGTTTCAGCAGGGTGCGGGCATTGTCGGCAAAGGCGCGGATCGTCGCGACCGGCTGGTTGATCTCGTGCGCCACGCCCGCCGCCACCTGCCCCAGAATGGAAAGGCGGTTGGCCTGCACCAGTTCGTGCTGCACATTGCGCAACTCGCCCGAGGTCTTTTCATGCAGGGCGATTTCGGCCTGCAGATGATCGCGGGTCTTCGTCAGGTCGCGGGTCCGCTCCTGCACCTTCATTTCCAGCTCGGCGCGGGCACGCTGCTCCTCTTCCTTTTCCTTGAGCGCCTTGTGCCTGCGCCAGAGCCACAGGGCCGAAAGCGCCATCAGCGGCATCAGCGTCGCCAGCGCCACCACCCTGCCCTCGCGGATGGCGGCATTCAGCGCCGGCGCGACCGGTTGGAGATAGTGCAGCGTCCATGACGTGGTCGGCACCGGCACTTCCAGCCGCAGATAATCGCCGCGTTCCCTCCCCGGCTCATCGACATGAATGAGCGGAACATCCTCGCTCGCGCGCCGCGCCGCGCGAAACGGCAGCGTTGAAAGCGCCTCATTGCCGAATTGCAGGCTCTCGGAGATGATTTTCCGCCGCGCCTCATCGATCGGCGCGACGGTCCTGAAGCGCCACTCCGGCACACTGGTCATCAGCACGACGCCGTTTCTGTCGACCACATAGACCGGCTTGCCGCCGATGTTCCAGTCTGTCTCCAGCCGGTTGAACTCGACCTTGGCAATGACGACGCCAAGCGGCCGCCCATCGGCGGCATCGATGCGGCGGGATATATAAAGACCCGGCCGACGGCTGACATTGCCGAGAGCATAATGTTCGGACATGCCGGTCTTCATCGCCGCCTGGAAATATTCGCGGAAAGCATAATTGGAGCCAACAAAGCTGTCATCCTGCCGCCAGTTGCTCGACGCGATGGTCAATCCGGTCGGCCCGGTCACATAAATCACCGAGGATTGTGTGCCTTCAATCAGCCCCTCCAGCTTGCGGTTCAACCGGTCGAGGGCAGGAGCACCGCCGCCATCCAGCGCGGCGGCAAGATCAGGATCTCCGGACAGGACAAGCGGAATGGCGCGCGGCCGCTCCAGCGCGACATTCAGGAGCGCGATCTTCAGTTCCGCATCCGTGGCGGCCTCGGAACCGGCCATGCGCATCGCCTGATTGCGGGCGAACTCATCGGCCACCAGCAGAACGCCAAGACTGACGAGCAGCCACAGGCCCGCCAGCGCCAGCCATTGCGCCCGCCGCGTCGCATGGGAATGAGATGCCTGATCCTGATAAGTCATGCGGCAATTGTGCGGATTTACACACAGACCGCAAGAGATCTTGTCCGGAATTCCGCACAAATACATGTGGGCCGATGAAGCGCCAATAAAAACTACTTTTGAAATCAGCCAGTTACGCCAAATAAGCAAGTCTGGCATGCGTATTGCACATGACTCCGCAATCGGCGCGAAGCCGTCAACGTCACGGCGATCCCGGGAGGCCAATAAAGGCAGGGTGAGGCCGAGGAGGAAAAAACATGATCGATACGACAGCCGTGGCCGCAGGCCACGCCAAGCAGCCATTCTACAAGCACCTGTATTTTCAGGTTCTGGTGGCCATCATCGCCGGTATCGCGCTCGGCCATTTCTATCCGGCCTTCGGCGAACAGCTGAAGCCGCTTGGCGACGGCTTCATCCGCCTCGTCAAGATGATCATCGCGCCCGTCATCTTCCTCACTGTCGCAACCGGCATCGCCGGCATGAACGACATGAAAAAGGTGGGTCGCGTGGCCGGCAAGGCCATGATCTACTTCCTCGTATTCTCCACGCTCGCGCTCATCGTTGGCCTCATCGTCGCCAACACCGTGCAGCCGGGCGCGGGCATGAATATCGATCCCGCCACGCTGGATGCCAAGGCAGTCGCGACCTACGCCGACAAGGCCCATGAGCAGACCATCACCGGCTTCCTGATGAACATCATCCCGACCACCATCGTCGGCGCTTTCGCCAGCGGTGACATTCTGCAGGTGCTGTTCTTCTCGGTTCTGTTCGGTATCGCGCTCGGCATCGTCGGCGAAAAGGGCAAGCCCGTCACCGATTTCATGCACGCCCTGATGTATCCGATCTTCAAACTGGTCGCGATCCTGATGAAGGCCGCCCCCATCGGCGCTTTCGGCGCGATGGCCTTCACCATCGGCAAATACGGCATCTCGTCCGTCACCAACCTTGCGATGCTGATCGGTACCTTCTACGTCACGTCCTTCCTGTTCGTGTTCGTGGTTCTCGGTGCGGTATGCCGTTACAACGGCTTCTCCATCGTCGCGCTCATCCGCTACATCAAGGAAGAACTGCTTCTGGTTCTCGGCACCTCTTCTTCCGAAGCTGCCCTGCCGGGCCTGATGAGCAAGATGGAAAAGGCCGGCTGCAAGCGCTCCGTCGTCGGTCTCGTCATCCCCACCGGTTATTCCTTCAACCTTGATGGCACCAACATCTACATGACGCTGGCGGCCCTCTTCATCGCGCAGGCGACCGGTATCCACCTCTCCTTCGGCGAACAGATCCTGCTGTTGCTGGTGGCCATGCTCTCCTCCAAGGGTGCCGCCGGCATCACCGGCGCGGGCTTCATCACGCTCGCGGCAACCCTCTCCGTTGTGCCTTCGGTTCCCGTCGCCGGCATGGCGCTGATCCTCGGCATCGACCGTTTTATGTCGGAATGCCGTGCACTCACCAACTTCGTCGGCAATGCGGTCGCCACCATCGTCGTCGCCCGCTGGGAAGGCGAACTGGATCAGGATCAGCTTGCCCGCGTTCTGAGCGGCCAGGAAGAATTCACCGGCATCGCCGATGTGGATCAGCTTCCGGCTTCGGTGCAGCCCGCCGAATAATAAGACCTCCCAAGGTCCGGCCTGTCCCGGTTTCTCCGGGCAGGCACATATGGAGAGCCCGGCGCATCGACAGGATGCGCCGGGCTTTCTTTGTTCAGGCTCGCGCCCACTAAACGGGGTTTTTATCGGCCGGAAGATGCGGTAGAGCCGAAGCGGAACAAATGCGATAAGCGGAGTGGCGGCATGAAGAACCTGTTTCTGGCCTGGCAATTCTGGGCGCTGCTATCGGCAGCCTTTGCGGCGCTCACCGCCATCTTTGCGAAGGTCGGCATCGAGAACGTCAATTCCGATTTCGCCACTCTCATCCGCACCGTCGTCATTCTCGCCGCCGCCGGCCTGATGGTTTACATCACCGGCAACTGGCAGCAGCCTTCCACCATCTCGGGTAAAACCTGGCTGTTCCTCGTGCTTTCGGGACTGGCCACCGGCGCATCGTGGATATGTTATTTCCGGGCGCTTAAACTCGGAGACGCCGCCCGCGTCGCGCCCATCGACAAGCTGAGCGTCGTGTTTGTCGCCATCTTTGCGGTGCTGTTTCTGGGCGAAAGGCTGTCTTTGCCCAACTGGCTCGGCGTGGTGCTGATCGCCTGCGGCGCGGTGCTTGTGGCCTATCGGGGATAGGCCAGCCGGATAAACCGGCCGGCACAATCGCTGAAGTTATCAGCCTCGGGCAGCCGCAACCTTGTCGAGACCACGCTTCACACCGGCAAACAGCTCGTCCAGCTGTTCGGCCGTAATGATGAGCGGCGGGCAGAAGCAGATGGACTCGCCGATAGGCCGCGTGATGACACCCTCCTCCTCGATGGCCGCGGCAAGGGCCAGCGTCGTATCGCCGGGCTTCATGCCCTCCCATGGCTTCACCTCCAGCGCGCCGATCAGGCCGATACCGCGCGAGGAATGAATAAGCGGGTGATCGGCGAGCGCCTTAAGATGATCGAGAAACTTGCCTTCCAGCCGGGCGACGTTACCGACCAGATCGCGCTCCTGAATGATCTTCAGGTTTTCCAGTCCCACAGCTGTTGCGACGGGATGGCCGGAGGCGGTGTAACCATGGCCGAAGGAGCCGATACGGTCGGATTCATCGGCAATCGGCTGGTAGAAACTGTCATTCATGATGATAGCCGAAAGCGGCATATAGGACGACGAAATCTGCTTGGAGACGACAAGCACATCCGGCTTTATGCCATAGGTCTCGCAGGCGAACATCTTGCCGGTTCGGCCGAAACCGCAGATCACCTCATCCACCACAAGCAGAATATCGTATTTCTTCAGGATCGCCTGTACGCCTGCCCAATACCCTTCAGGCGGCAAAAGAACGCCGCCGGCGCCCATTACCGGCTCGCCCCAGAAAGCGGCGATGGTTTCCGGGCCTTCGCGAAGAATCAAATCCTCCAGCTCTTTCAGGATACGCGCGGTGAAATCCGCCTCGCTTTCCCCTTCCTTTCCAAAATGCACATAGGAGGGGCAGGCCGTATGCAACATGCGGTCCAGCGGCAGGTCGAAGCTTTCATGGTTACGCGGCAGGCCGGTGATTGAGGCCGAGGCAATCGTCACACCATGATACCCCTTGATGCGGCCGATGATCTTCTTCTTGTCTCGTCTGCCCAGCGCGTTCGAGCGATACCAGACCATCTTGGCGACCAGATCGTTGGCCTCGGAGCCGGAGGAGGTGAAATGCACCTTGGACATCGGCACCGGTGAAAGCTCGATCAGCAGCTCGGCGAGATCAACCGACGGGCCGTGCGTCTTGTAGGAAAAGGTGTGGTAATAGGGCAGCTTCTGCATCTGCTTCGTCGCCGCGTCCACCAGCCGCTGTTCACCGAAGCCGAGCGCCACCGACCACAGCCCCGCCATCGCCTCGATATAGCGCTTGCCGCTGCTGTCGGTTACATAGATGCCTTCGCCGCTCTCGATCACCAGACCGCCGGTCTTTTCGAATTTGCGCAGATTGACGTTCGGATGCATCTGATAGGCGATATCGCGTGCCTCGACGGAATTCGGCAGGATGGTCATCGATGAAGGCTCCATTTTCGGTTGATGCTCGGCGTGTCAGACGTGCTGTCCGCCATTGATGTGAATTTCCGCGCCGTTGATGTAGCTCGACTGTTCCGAGCACAGGAAATAGATGGTCTGCGCCACCTCGGCCGTGGTGCCGAGCCGCCCGAGCGGCACCTGGGCTTCCACCAGCTCGGCCGTTCCGGGGGAGAGGATGGCGGTGTTGATCTCGCCCGGCGCAATCGCATTGGCGCGCACGCCGCGCGGACCGAACTCATGCGCCAGCTCGCGCGTCAGCGCCGCAAGCGCCGCCTTCGATGTGGCATAGGCCACGCCGGCAAAAGGATGCACCCGTGAGCCGACAATCGACGTGACGTTGACGATTGAGCCTTTTGCCGCTTCTAGTTCCGGCAAAAGCGCGCGGGCGAGCAGCGCCGTCGAAACAAGATTGACGTTCAGCACCCGCGTCCAGATTTCCGCCGTCGTATCCATGACACCGAGACGGCTGCCACCCTCGCCCTTCGGCGAAATTCCGGCATTGTTGACAAGCGCCGCAAGCTTTCCCTCCGGCAGGCGTGAACGCACCTCGTCCGCCAGATCGTCAATGCGGGACAGGTCCTCCAGATCGGCCTGAATGTGGCTCTCCCGCGCTGACGGCCAACGGCATTCCTCGGAGAAGGGTTGCCGCGATACGGTGAGAATTCTCCAGCCCTTTTCCTGAAACAGCTTGACGGTGGCGTGCCCTATTCCACGGCTTGCGCCGGTAAGAAGCATATAAGGAACAGCCATATGAGAACTCCTGTGCCATGCGGACCGTTGAGCCGGCCGCGCATTCAGCCCCACATGTTAGAGCGCTGCCACCGGCTGACAAGGTCTTTTTTGTCGCGGCGCAGCGATGGCGGATCGGCGACGGGCTAATCCCATTTGATGCACGGCTTTCACCCGAAGGGAATATTTGAAGCCGACCGTTTACCCATAAAATGAAGCCTCCCGAATGTGTGATCAGTATTGGGAGGGGGACGAATGCGTATCGATATCATCGACACGGACGCCGGCTTCGAGGCCATCCGCGAAAACTGGGATGCGGTGTTCATGGCCGATCCCCATGCCCGGCATTTCCTCTCCTGGGGGTGGCTGAGGGACTATATGCCGCGCCGCAGGCGCTGGTTCATTCTTGCGCTGCGCGAACGGGCGGAAGGCTCGCCCTATGTGGCGTTTTTCCCGCTGCGCATCGTCACCGAACCGGACAAAAAAACCGGACGCTTCCACGACAGCATCGTCATGGCCGGCAATGCTGCGGCCGATTACACCGGTTTCATCACCCTGCCGGACTATGAAAATCACGCAGTCGCCGGTTTCTGTTCCTATATCCGCCAGCAGAACTGGACCGAGCTGAAGCTCGATTATCTTTCCGGCCCGCCGGAACGCCGCGACGCGATGATCCGCGCACTTCAGGGCCCGCTCGTCATGTTTCGCGACAACATGCCGACCAACCCCTACAACATCAACAATTGCATCTGCCCGGTGGTGACGCTGCCGGACACGTTCGACGGCTATCTCGACAGTCATATGAGCAGCCAGACCCGGCAGAAGCTGAGGCGTTTCCTGAGAAAAGTGGAAGGCGGCGACGAATATCGCATCACCTTTGCAACGAGGGAAACAATCAAGCGGGACATGGACATCCTGTTCGATTTCTGGCGTATCCGCTGGGCGCCGCACAAGGGCAAGGAACGCACGGAACTCCTGATCGGTGCGACACGGCAGATGCTGATGGATGTCTATATCCGTGGCGATCTGGAAGTGCCGGTACTGTGGTTCGGCGACCAGCCGCTCGGCGCGCTCGCCAATATCATCGACCGCCAGAAGAAATCGGTCCTGTTCTACATTACCGGCCGCGACGAGAACTGGAAGACCCCTTCCCCCGGGCTCGTGCTGCATGGCCATTGCATTCGCAGGGCAATCGAGCAGGGTTTCAAAACCTATGATTTCCTGCGCGGCAACGAGCCTTACAAATATTTCTTCGGGCCGGAGGAGCAGAAGCTGAGCTGCACGCTGTTCCGCACCCGCTCGGGCGACAATCTCGGCGGCACGCTTCACCCGCGCAGCATCCGTTTTGTCTACGAACAAGCCCTCAAACTCTATAAGACCGGCCAGAAGGCGGCCGCCAATATTGCCTTCGCCCAGGTGCTGACTGCGGCACCGGACCATCTCGGCGCGCAATTCGGGCTCGCCAATCTGTTGTTCGACCGGGGTGAATTCCGCGAGGCCGAAATCGCCTTTCTCAGCCTTCTGGCCGCCGGGCAGGAACCCGTCGTCCTTTGGCTGCGTATCGGCGAGGCCCGGCTGGCGCAGCAGCACTACCACGAGGCGTCCGAGGCCTTCCGCCAGGTGACCAATCGCGCGCCCTTCCACCGGGAAGCGCTTTACAAATGCGCCGTGGCGCTGATTGCCGCCGAAAGAACGATGGAAGGTGCGGAAATCCTCGACAGGCTGCAGCACTATCATTCGGACGATGCGGCACATCTGGAATATGCGGAAAAGGCCCGTGCAGCTCTTGCCCGGCTGGAACTGGCAAAAGCCAAGGTTCCGCTGCCACCCGATGTCGTCACGCTCGCCATCAAGCCGAAAGCGACGGGCAAACGCTGGCACCCGCCAAAGGTTTTGCATTAAAGGCAACGCCCTGTAAGTTGCGGCAGGAAAAACCGGCCGGACGACTTACAAGGATTTTTGATGTTTTTGACCAACAAGGACATGCTCGATCTCATTGAGCTTCGCCATGATCTTCACCGTCATCCGGAAATCTCCGGCGAGGAGAAGGAAACGGCGCGGCGCATCCGCGCTTTCCTCGAGCAGGCGCAGCCCGACCGGCTTTTCGCCGATCTCGGCGGCCATGGCGTGGCTGCGGTCTATGACAGCGGTAAAAGCGGCCCGGCGATCCTCATCCGTTCGGAACTCGATGCCCTGCCCATTCAGGAAAAGAGTGACGCCGAATACCGCTCCGGCACTGATGGCAAAGGCCATCTTTGCGGCCATGACGGCCACTCCACCATTCTGACGGCGCTGGCGCTCGGCCTTTCCCGGCAGCGGCCCGCGACAGGTCGCGTCATCCTTCTGTACCAGCCGGCGGAAGAAACCGGCGCGGGCGCCACCGCCGTCCTCGCCGACCCGCGTTTTGGGCAGATAAAGCCGGATTATTCCTTTTCGCTCCATAACCTGCCCGGCCTGCCTTTCGGCCATGTCAGCGTGGTGGAAGGACCGGTCAACTGCGCGTCGCGCGGGGTCAAAATCCACCTTTCCGGCAAGACGGCGCATGCGTCTTCACCTGAACATGGCATTTCCCCGATGCGGGCAATATCCCGGCTGATGCCGGCCTTGGCCGAACTGGGCTCCGGTTTTCCGCCAGAGCCCGATTTTTCGATGGTGACGATCACCCATGCCGTAATGGGCGAAGCCGCCTTCGGAATTTCCCCGGCCGATGCTGAAATCTGGGCGACACTGCGGACACTGACCGACGACCGGATGGAAAAACTCTGCGAGGCTGCGGAAACTCTGGCTAAAAAGGTGGCGGACGAACAGCAGCTGACCCTCGACATCACCTATGACGATATTTTCCTGCATTGCGAAAATGCGCCTGACGCGGTCGGGCATATCCGGCGCGCGCTGGACGAGGAAAAAATCTCCCACGGTTCGGAGGGGCTGCCCATGCGGGCTTCGGAGGATTTCGGCCGCTTTCGCGCCGTTTCGTCATCGGCGATGTTCTTTCTCGGCGCAGGCCGGGACTATCCCAACCTGCACAATCCGGATTACGACTTTCCCGATGCGCTGATCGGCACCGGCGCGCGCATCTTCATGCGCATCATCCGCAACCTCACCGACGCGAGATAGCAGCGACTGCTGCTATATCCAGCCGCGATCAGCCGCCCGTCAGCCGCCCTGTGGACCGTTGCTGGGCCGGGCGGCGCGCACCGCAGCCAGGCCCCGGATGCCATCCTTGTTTCCGATAGCTGTGAGGCTTTCGAAAATCTGGGCGGCCTCACCATAACGGCGCATGGCGAGGTAGGAATAACCGCGCAGCACCATCAGGTCCGTGCGCTCATCCGCCAGCCGCGCCCGCTGGTCGAGCAGGAGAAGCGTTTCGGCATATCGCTTCGACCCGAATGCGGAGACCGCTCGATCGGCAAGGATCGAAACCTGCAGCTCCGTCGCGCGTGGGCGATCCATACGCGATTTCGTCGCCGAGACGGCTGCATGGTCCGTCAAGCCCATGCGCAGATAGGCAAGGCTCTGGCCGTAGGCTGCGTCGCTTTTGACATTGGATTGACCGCTTTCAATTGCGGATTCGAAAGCTTTCAGAGCCTCCGCCGGCCGGTTCGTCTCCATCAGGCACCAGCCGAGATCGAGCGCCTGCTGTGGCGGCAGACGTTGCGGATCGGGATAGGCCGCGCAGGAACGCGGGCGCGATGCAGCACCGGCTTCCCTTTGCACCTGCGCGGGGCGGCGCGCCTGCTTGCGCGAAGGTTCAAGCTGCTGGACGACAGGCGGGTTATAAACCACCGCCGTCTCACCCTGCGGTGCACTGGTCTGCACGGGCGGCGCCGTTACCTGTGCGACAACCGGCGGCGCGGTTATGGGAGCAACCGCCTGCCCGGGCTGGTCCACCATGCGCGCCGTTCCGACATCGGCGATACGTTGCGAACGGCCTCCCCATTCCTGCTGGATGCCACGCAGGCCGGCGAGATTGCGAAGATCGTGATAGCTGACGGCCATGCCGTAGGCCGACGGCTCATCATCCGGTTTCCAGCCAAGGGCCGTGCTGAACCATTGCAAAGCAAGCGGCGTCTGCCGGAAGGCAAGCGAATACCAGCCGAATTGCTGCGCCGTCGCTGCATCCTTCTGCGCCACCGTTTCGGCGGCGATACGTTGCAGCACCTCCGGCGGCAGGACGACCGGCGGCTCCAGCGCCAGAAGATTGGCCGTTGCGGCGAGATAGGTCCCAAGCGCATCGTCGGATGCCTTGCGCCAATTATACATGACGTCCTCGGCCTCACGCGGCTCGTTACGGTCGATCAGCGCCAGCGCCAGCCCCTGCGAAGCCGATGCGCTGTCTTCCTCTTCCCGCGCCTTGCGGAACCATTTTTCCGCCTCCGCCATGTTCTTCTGCCGGATATTGTACCAGCCGAGCAGCAGGGCGTCGCTTGCAAGCTTATCGGTCTCGGCAAGCCGCTGAAGCCGCATCACATAGGCCGAAGGAACGGCAATGCCCTCCTTCTCCCCTGCCTTGGCAACGAACTGGCGGGCGAGATCGTTCTTGACCGGTTCAAATTCCAGCTGACCGTCGGCGCCCGGTTTTTCCTTGGCCAGCAGTTCGTCCATCATTTCCGCCGGCAAAAGCGCGGATGCCTTCTGCACGGTGGCGAGCCTGTCGCTGGCGACCGTGCAATTGTTGAGGATGTAGAGATAGGCGTCCCGCGCCCGTCCCATCCGGTCGGTATTGGCGAAGGCATCGGCAACCCGCCACAGCACATCGACCTCGCCGCATGTCAGCAGGCTGGGATTATTGGCGGCTGTATCCACCACTGTCGTATATTGCTTGAGATCGGAAGCATTGACGAGCCGTTGGCGCGCTTCGGCAAGGGAAAGCATGCCCGTCAGATTGTCGGGTGGCTGCCAGCCGGGTTCCGCCTGCTGGCGGTCGGCAATCGCCTTCCTCACTTCGGCATAACGGCCGTCGGTATAAAGCTGCCACATGGCGTCGAGCCGTGGATCGCCATTTTCGGGAATGGCGAGAGGATCGGCAGGCGGCGTCCAGTTGGGATATAGCGCGCGCAGGCGCGCGATTTCGGCCTGAAGACGCTGCGTATCGCCCCTCGCCGCGAAATAGCGCAACGCACTCAGATCGACCTCGGGCATATCAGCCGATGCAGGCTGGGTGGCGCGAGGGCCCGGCGCCTGCGCCGTCTGTGTTTGCGGCGCCTGCCCGCCAACCTGTGTCACCGGCAAGGGGTCGGTCGCCGGCACCGTGACCGGCGGTGTCGCGGGCTGCGTTACCTGCGCCATTTCACGGTTCTTGACGAAAGCGTTGATCTGCGCCGGATTGGCCGCCGTCGGCAAAACACGCTGTACCGCCCGGTTGTCGCCGACCGCCGAGGTATGCACGTCCGACACCCGCCCCAGAATGTTATCGCGCCAGTGAAAGGCGGCGAGCGCTATCAGAAGCAGAATGAGAGCCGAGGTCGACAGTGGCTTGTTCATCGGCATTCCCCGTTATTCCTTGCCAGAAACGACAATGCCAGAAGATGCAATGTGGAAGGATAATAAAGTGTTGGCTGGAAGTTTTTGAGTTCGGCGGAAACGGCCGGCCCGCCGCCGACACAGGCCGCAAGCGCCGGAATGATGCGATAGCCGGGATCGGACAGGACATCCTTGACCGCTCCGCTCTTCAGGTCGAAGGTTCCGGCAGCGCCGCTTTCCAGCGTCATGCCGCCTTTCAGCCGGGCGAGCAGCTCCGGCGATCCCATATTCGCCCTTGCGAGATAAAGTGGTATGCGCACCGCATTATAGCCGAATTCCGGCGGGAAGCCCGATGCCGGCTGCGGCTTCGTCTTCACCGATACCCAGTCAGCCGGCAGTTTTCTGTCGCTGAAAGCGAATGTGCCGATCTGCGCCACACCGTCATCGGCAAGCGCTTTCCAAAGCGGCGATGGCGCAACAAGATTGAGCACCGGAAAGGCCTCGAAAATCAGATAGGAAGGATTGACCACTGGCCCATCCTCCCGGTCATCCTCGTCGAAACCGCTGGCCGCCGGCAGAAGCAGCGTTCGCCCGCCGCGTTGCACCACCGTCTTCCTGAGAATGGCGGATGCGATGGCCGCGGATGCTTCGGCATAATCCTGCCGGTTCCATTGCCCTGCCGCCAGCGCCAGCGCATAGGCGATCAGGATATCGCCATCCGTAGCGTTGTTGATATCGGTTACATGCGGTCTGGTGCGCGGATCCCATTTCCAGGCGGAAAGCCCGTCGTCACGCACCAAAAGCTCGGTGCGCGTGAAACTCCAGATCAGCTCGAAGTCGGACAGGTTGTCGGCAAGCACGGCAAGCCACATGCCGTAGCCCTGGCCTTCGCTATGGCTGATATTGCCGTTGCCGGTATCGATGACGCGGCCGCCGGGATCGAGAAACGCGCCTTTATAGGCAGACCACGCCTCCGGCGAAACCGAAGCGGCGCGGCTGACGGAAATACCTGCAATCACCGTCATCATGGACAGGAAGAGAATGCCGGCCAGTTTCGAGATTCCGTTCTTCATCGATGCCGTCCCATCATGCGCAGCATCGTGAAAGTGGCGAGGCCGAGGAGAGATACGAAGCCGATGAACGCCAGCGAATAGGAAAGAACGTTGGAAGAAAGCCAGTTGGCCGCGACCAGCCTCCAGTTGGAAAAGGAAAACGCCCGCGTGACGTAAAAATACGGCCGTTCCACCTCCACCGTTTCAAGTTTTTCGGCAGCGGCATCGTAAGCGGCAACACGTCCAGTGACACCGCGCCAGCGGTTTTCCCGCGTCATCGCCGCCATCCCGTCAAGAAGTTCCGCGGACGTTGGCGCAGTGGCAAGCGTCCACACCCCTTCGCCGGAGGGGCTCAGTCCCTGCGCCAGCATGAAAGAAACATTGCTTGGCGGCGCATAGAGCTGTTCGGCTGCCGGCAGGAAGCGTAGCGTATCCGAACTCAGGTCGAAATTCCGCTTCATCCATTCCTCGAGAGAAGACACCTGCCCCTCCCATACACCGCCGTCCACCCGCTCTCGCCAGTCGTTGAAAAGGGTTTCGCTGCTCTGGGCGGGCGGCTGGACGCCGGTTCCCATTTTCCAGGATATCTGGCTGGAGGGAACAAGATTGAACTGGCCGATCAATGCCTGCGGGAATTGCGAAATCGTACCGACGAACAGCGCGTCGCGATCGCCGATCACCAGCGGCGAGGCGACAGTCTCGATGTCGATGGGATGCCCCGCCACGCTTGCCAGCCGGCTGATCAGCGTGGCTGCCGCAGACATGGTATCGGTGTCGAAACGGTCGAGCGACAGGGCAACAGGCGCTCCGCCGGTCCGATAGGGCTGTCCGGCCCCGGCCATCGCGGCAAGATCCGGCTTGCGGCCGATCTGCGCATAGTCCGGAATATGAAGTTCAGACGTGTCGAACAATGCAAAACGCGGCGTCGTGCTGGCAGGGGCGCCCGGCGCGCAGGCCTGATCCTGCGCCGTCATCAAAACTGCCTCGATGGTGACCTTGTTCGGCCCGGGCTTGAAATGACGCATCGTCACATTGATCGGCAGATGCCGGAAAATGCCGCCGCCATTGTTGGAAATCGGTACGGTCGAGGCGATCTGGTCATTGACGTAGATATCGACATGGCTGCCCGGCAATACCTGCGACGAATAGGCGGCATCGAGAAGAAGCGACGCCTCACCATAAGCGGACGCATAAAAATCGGCTGGCATGCCGACGTAAAATTCGTTGCGGAAACGCCGGCCGCCAAATTCGGTGCTTTCGAGACCAAGTTCGGAAAGCGCGATACGGCGATCCGACATGACGAGCGGCACATCCGGCGCATGCCAGCTGCGGGTCGAAAAAGTCGTTCTCTGCGCACCGGGTGTGCGCGATATCGACGAAAACAGCGTCTCAATTGCCGCCTGAACCGCCTGCGGGGTGGGGCCGCTGACGAAAAGCGGCGAAAGACCACCCGGCGCGGGGACGCCAAAGCCGGCGAAAGCGCCCGCCGAAGCCTCGGGTGGCAGCGTTCCGGCAATTCCGGCAATCTCGCGGGCCGTTCCGACGAAGACCGTCAGCGTGCCTGCCTTGCGTTCACCGGAAGGAGCGGCCACAAAACGGATCGTCTGGTTCGGCATCTGGGTTCTGAGCGCCAGCGCCTGTGAAAGACGCAGGAGAGAATCCGCAAATGCCGGATTGCCGAGCGCCGGTGCGACCACTTCGATAGACGTCATCGCCTTGCCATCCGGCCCCGTTGCCTGAATATCATCGATATTGGCAAAGCTTCCGGCGACATCCGCATTAAAGCCGATATAGGTATTGGCAGGGTCTATATCGGTCCACAGATCGTAGGTGGACTGGATCGTGCAATCGGTTCTGTGGCGCTGCTGCACGCCCAGTCTCACGACATTTGAGCCGACCTGCAAGACGCCTGGCGGTATCTTCAAGGAGACATTGCCCTCGCTGTCGGGCGCTTCGATACGCGCCGGATCCAGCGCGACATTGTTCAGGCTGACCTGAAAATTCGAGCTTTCCGGCGCAACCACGATGGCGTTTTGATAGCCGATATTGAGCGAAACGGCGGCGTTCACCTGCTCCGGCGTCAGATAGATGCTCCATTGCCGCCGGTCCATCTCCCCGGAAAGGCTGAGCTTTTCATAGGGCAGGATGTATCGGCGGCGGCTGTCGGCGTCGAGCGACGGGGCCGTTACGGGAACGGGTCTCGCACCTTCCTGACGCGGAGGAGCCGCAACCGGCGGCGGCAACGGAACGGCTGGGCGCTGTTGCGACTGCGGCGCGGGCTGAACCGCAAATGGCGGCGAGGCGGATGGCTGAGACGGCGTCTGGGCCGGAATTTGGGCCGGAATCTGTGCAGGTGGCTGCTGACGCGGCGCGGCAGGCGCGACGGCGGACGGCGGCACGGGTGTCGGAGCCGTCTGGGCGGGCCGTTCCGGCGACATGTCGAAGGGCGAGGACTGCGCCATCGCGCCCGTGGCGACGGCCCCCCATACCAACATTGCCAGAGTATCCCGGATGGGTTTACGGCCGGTCATTTTACCGCTCCGACAGGTTTGGCGTCTCTGGGAGCAGGCCGAAGCGTTCGGACCAGATAATAAAGGCCGCGCTGCGTCTGGAAGAGCGATATGGCCAGGAAGATGGCCGTACCACGGATCAGGCCGGGGTTCTTGCGGCGCACCCGCTGGAATTCGCTCCACTGTTCCGAATTGGCGAAGATCAGGTCCGCAATCAGGCGGTGATCGACGGCGCGTTGCGGCGAGAAGGTACAGCCGATCGAGACGAGACCCTCGCCCTTCACCGTTCGCACCACGTTGACAGGCATGGTTTCCGGCACGCCCTCGCTATGCGGCTTGACCTTCACGATGGCCGTCGCGCCTTTTTCGATGGTTGTCGCGTTGTCGAAGAGATTGATCAGCAGGCCATGCACCGAGACGTTATCGATGGAAGCCGGCACCCAGGCGTCGCTACCCTCGAGCTTGACTTCGCAACGCCGTTTAACCGTGATGCGCCGCGACGCGGATTTGTCGCCACGCTCGGAAACGACACCGAGCGCACAGCCCGCAAAGATCAGATTGAGTAGGTTCCAGCCGCCGACCACAAGCGTGACATCCGCCTTGTAGGGCTCGCTGTAGATGCGCCAGGCGGCAAAGGCCATCGCCACCAGCAGCAGCGCGAAAATGACGAAGAACGGCCGGCTGATTTCCGAAAGCCGTGCCTCGGCAATGGATTCATCCTTCGCCGTCACCTTGAAGGTGGGCTTGCTGGGATTGAAAATCACCGAAACGACGGCAGGCAGGAGGTGAACCGTCTGCACATATTCGTAAAGTTCCGAAATCCACGGCCAGCGGAAGCTGCCATAGAGATAGTTCTGCATCATCAGGTTCACGAGCATATAGGCCGCCGTATAGGCCAAAAACTCGCCGCCCGAGGCCACGAAAATCTGAAGGTCGAAGAACAGGTAGAACAGCGGTGCGAACAGGAAGATGGTGCGCGGGAACGGAAACAGCCAGAACAGCGTCGACGACATGTAGCAGAGACGCTGCGTAAACGAGAGACCGCGCCGGAAAAGGGGCTGGCGGAAGATCAGGATCTGCATCATGCCCTGCGCCCAACGGCTGCGCTGGCCGATGAAGCTTGCGAAGGTGGCCGGCTGCAACCCGGCGATCAGCGGCTTGTCGACATAGATACTGTTCCAGCCGCGCGAATGCAGCGCCAGCGCCGTTTCGCAATCTTCCGTGATGCTGACGCCGCTGAAACCTTCGGTATCCTGCAATGCCTCACGCCGCAGCACGGCGGCCGAACCGCAGAAGAATGCACCGTTCCACTTGTCGAGGCCGCGCTGGATGATACCGTAAAACATCTCGTTTTCGCTCGGCATCGTCTCGAAGGTGCGCAAATTGCGCTCGATGGGATCGGGATTGACGAAGAAATGTGGTGTCTGCACCAAAAAGAGCCGTGGATCCTCTTCGAAATAACCAACCGTTTCCAGAAGGAAGTCGCGGGCAGGCGCGTGGTCGGCGTCGAACACGGTCACGAGCTCGCCGGTCGAATGGGCGAGACCGTTATTGAGATTTCCGGCCTTGGCGTGGACGTTACGCTCGCGCGTCAGATAGCGCACGTCGAGGTCCTCGCAGAGCTTCTTCAACTCCTCGTGGCGGCGCTGCGCTGCCTGCGCCTCGACGATATTGCTGGCGTTGCGCTTCTGCACCGAGCCGCCATCGTCCAGCAGCCAGACGGTGAACCGGTCGGCCGGATAATCCATGTTCTTGGCCGCTGCGAGCGTGTTGGCGAGAAGCTCAGCGTCCTCGTTATAGCTCGGCACGAAGACGTCGACCGTCGGCCGGTAATCGGGTGAACCGGGCCTCGTCTTGCGCGACGGCAGCGGCATCGACACGATGACGAGACTGAGCGCCAGCATCACAACGCTGTACATTTCCGCCAGATAGAGCAGAAAACCGGGAATGAAGTTCTCGAGCTGGTTGACGGGCGGCAACGTGCTGGTGGTGCGCCAGTAGACATAGCGCAGCACGATGGCCGTGCCGAAACCGAGCGCTACCAGACGCCAGGCCCCCTGCCCATTGAAGCTCTTGATCGTCGCCAGCAGGATGAGCGAAATCGCCGTAGCGACCAGATGCGTCTGCAGGCTGACCGGCATCGTGACGATGGCCAGAACGCAAAGCGACACAAGTAACCAGACAATGATTGTGATGGCCTTGCTCATCCAGAAACTTTCCGTTGTCTTCCCCACCCGGAATTTTGGTCCGGAATTTTTGCGATCTGCGCCTTGGCGTGCTCTTTCCCGCTGGTTCCGGCAATCACCTGCATCCTGACGCCACCCCCGAACCGGACAGACATGCGGGCGACGGAATGGAAACCTGCGGGACCTGCGACGGTTGCCGGCCACTATCTGCCGGCACACCATCCAGGCGCCTGCCCGCCACCGTGGGCCTTGCAGGCTGGAGGGGTGCGCCAGCCGATGCGGGCGACGGGATACTGACTGCAGCAACGGGTGGAAGCGGCTGCGGTTCCGGCTGGGCGGGCGGTGCAACGGCAGCCGTGCGACGAACGGGCCGGGGCGGCACGCTCGCGGTCACCTCGCTGCCGGGCCGCATCGGCACCTCATCCGCCTTTATGGGATAGACCGGATGGCCCGGACGCCCGAGATTTTTATCCACCGCCTGCGGCGTGCCGTAAGGGTTCCAGCTGGGCGAGGCATAGGTGCCGGTGATCGTGTAATTATACATGACCGCCAGCAGCCGCTCGACGCTGGCGCCCGACTGGCAAAGGCGCAGCCTCACCTTGATGCGCCCGAGATTGCGGAAATCCTGCCGCATGCTTTCCGGCGAGCGTATGTCCTGCCAGCCATAAAGGCAGGTATCATCGCCACGGCCGCTGCCGGCGGCATAGGAGAACGCGCCATAACCGTTCTGCAGGTAATTTGCCGACATGGCGATATTTTCGCCCGGAAACTCGGCGCGGATTTCCCGCGCGACGGAAGATGCCCTGAAACCGGAAAAAGCCAAAGCGTCGCCACCGGTATCGCCGGCCTGTTGCGGGCCGAAAAACTCCGCCTTGATATAGTTCTGCCCGGGGGTGGTGGCCTCGGAGCGCAAGATGACCTGCTGCGCCACGGCGTTGGAATAGGTGCGGTTGACCACGGTCACGATTTCAGGACCACCGGGCGGCGGGAAAACCAGCGCCTCGGAAGGAGACAGCATCTGGGATCCCCCGAAGGACCGAACGCCCGCGGGAGTATTGCAGCCCGATAGAACCGCAATGGAGAACAGCAATAAAGTATAGGCAGAAAAATTCACTGCCTTACGCCCCTTTATTTCCCCAACGCCGCCCAGGTTACAAGGAGACCGAATCACTAATGAGCAGACCATTGTTACGAAATACGTGAGGACTACGAATAAGCAATCTCAAATTTGCGTTGTAATTTCTGACACTTTATGGCTGGCGAATCGCCATTGCCGCCCATGTTCGCCATGGAACAAGGTGGAACCAATCGCGCTGCCGGGGGTTGGCTTTCTGTCAGGTCGATAATTTTACGGTTGCAGCGCAATATGTCCCATGGTCTACTTGCCTGCATAATGACGTATTTTTATTGGTCCGCTTTTTATTCAACTGTAAAAACAGAGAGTTGACGCATGACATTGCAATTTCCGAGCATCGCGCAGACGCTTGCCGAAGAGATCGGAAGATTACGCAAATGGCTGGATGAGGACGCCCTGCCCCTGTGGTGGGAGGCGGGTTCGG